>JBEKLE010000013.1:0-39400 GCA_050010355.1 Rhodopila sp.
CAGTTCTGGGTAAAGTCCCGGCGCGACTACACAGCGGCAATGCAGGCCTACATCGGCCTTTGCGCCCGCGGCGGATCAGCGCCGTTCCAGGACCTGGTCCGGTCGGCCGGACTGGTATCCCCCTTCGCCGACGGCGCCCTGGCTGATGTCGTCCAAGAGGCCGAAGCCGTGCTGGGCGTCTGAACAGCCTCGGGGCAAACAGAGACGCCCGGGCACAACACACAACGCGCCCACCCAGGGTTTGCGTACCATAACCATTCTCAAAACGTGCCGAGATGTCCATCGATTGGCCACGGCACGCGCTCAGCGATCCCGTATAGGTTTTGGCCGCCGTCGGAGCAGAGGTCGCCCGAACGGGATATGCAGGTAGCTGCCGGGCAGGGCGAGCTCCACCGCCGCCACTATGGCCGCCGCGTTGCCCCGAATGGTATCCCAGTTCGTCGTGCCCAGGACGACCAGGGATAAGCGCCTCGTCGTCAGGTTCTGTTGGTATCGGATATTCTGGTCGGCCGTGACCATGATGTCGAAGCCGGCAGCCTCAGCCGCGGCGATGAGGTCGCCGTTTTCGAGTTGATGCCACCCCAGGGCAAAGGAATGGTGGACCTCATGACCAGACAAAATCTGACGCAACCCAAGCGGCGAATTCTGGTCAAGCAAAATCCGCAATGCGAACCCCTTGGGCGCGCGCATAGGCGATAACCCGCCGCGCCCGGTCGACCGGAAGGCCAAGGAAGATCTCTTCGGCGATCTCCTCGGCGCTGTATCCGTCTTTGGCGTTGGCTATCACGCCGTCGGCCAGGATGCGGGTGCCGACAATGACCCACTGACCCGATACCTTACCGGGAGTCCGCTCAACGTCAGGGCAGTTCGACCAATCCATGGCGAGCCTCAGGAGGACAATGGGTTATCGGCGCTTTATATAGCGGTTGGCAGGAGGGAATGCACGATTTCCCCCACGATTCCCCCCTGGGCAGCCGCCCCGTCCCCCTACCCGAAATTCAGCTTCAACCCCGGCGTCGCCCACTGCATCGTCCCCAGCCGACCCGTATCCGACAGCGTGATGTAAGCCGTCCGCATATCCGCCCCGCCAAAGCAGATGTTCGTCGGATAGGTGTCCGGCATCTTCACCGCCCGCACGATATCGCCCGCAGGCGAGATCTCCGTCACATAACCCGTGTTCAGCGTCGCCACCGCGATATTCCCGTTCGCCAGCACCGCTAGACTGTCGAACCGGGCATTCCCCGGCAGCCCCGCAATCACCCGACCGCTGTGATGAGCATGCGGCGCGGGCTTACGCAGCGCTCCCGGCGCCTCGATGTCGAACGCCCAAAGCCGCGCACCCTCGGTGTCCGCCGCATACAGTGTCTTCCCGTCCGGCGACAGCCCGCACCCGTTCGGGCTCAGCATCGGATATGCGATCTCGGTCACCCGGGACCCATCGGGCAACGCATAGTAAATCCCGCCGTGATCCCGATGCCGAGCGAGCCGCTTGCCCAGATCGGTGAAGTAAAACCCGCCCTGCGTGTCAAACACGATGTCATTCGGCGCCGACAGCTTATGGCCGCCCACCTCGGTATACAGCGTCTTCGCCTCGCCGGTTTTCGCGTCGATCCGCTGGATATAGCCGAATTTGTAATCAGGGTGCGGCGCGACGCCCATCGAGTAGCCCTCGACATACTTGCTGCCGCCATTGTTGCACAGATACAGCGCCCCATCCGGCCCGAACGCCAGCCCGTTCGGCCCGCCGCCGCAACGCGAGAACACACTGCTCTTGCCGTCCGGCGCCACCCGCGACAACTGGTTGTTGCGAATTTCCGTCAGAATGACGGCGCCGTCCCCGCACACCACCGGACCCTCCGGAAAACCGAAACCGCTAGCCAGAATCTGCACATCTTCGCTCATCTCAGGTTTCCTCCCTCTGGCGCGGGCGAACGTGAATCGCCCTCCCGGACAAGATCAGGCAGTGTCCTCCGCATGATCGCCGCGTCAAGCAATGCCGCCGCCACCAGGGAGCCCACCGCGATGAAAGCCGTCCGCTTCAACCGCCACGGCAAGCCCGACGTTCTCACCGTGGAAAACATCCGGACACCGTCACCGGCCGAAGGCGAAGCCGTGGTCCGCATCAAAGCCGCATCGATCAACCCAAGCGACGTGAAGAACGTGCAGGGGGCAATGGCGCAGACCACCCTGCCGCGAACCCCCGGGCGCGATTACGCGGGTGTGGTGGAGGCCGGCCCCGCGTCATGGATCGGCGCCGAGGTCTGGGGCACCGGCGGCGACAGCGGCTTCACCCGGGATGGTTCGCACGCCGAGTACATTCTCGTCCCCGCCGCCAGCCTCCGGCACAAACCGTCCGCGCTGGACTTCGACCAGGCCGCATCCGTCGGGGTGAATTTCGTGACGGCCTGGACCGGCCTGGTCGTCGCCGCCGCGCTCCGCCCCCACGAAACCGTTCTGATCATCGCCGCGAGCGGTGGCGTCGGCAACGCCGGCGTCCAGATCGCCAGCCGCATCGGTGCGCAAATCATCGGCACTGATCGCCACGCGCCGCGCACCGGGGCGGCGATTATCGACACCGGTCTGTCGCTGGTCGCCGACACCGCCGACATCCCCGCGGCGGTGCGCAAGGTCACCGGCGGGCGCGGCGCCGACGTGGTGCTCGATACCGTCGGCGGCGTGATGGTCCGCCACGCGCTCGATTGCCTCGCCCACCGCGGCCGGCTGGTGGAAATGAGCGTGACCGGCACACGGGAAGTCACATTCAATCTCGCGGACTTCTATCACAACGAAAGCCGCCTGATCGGCATCGATACGCTGAAGCTGGATCTGACCGCCTCGGCCGACCTGCTGGAGGCGCTACGTCCTGGGTTCGAAGCCGGCGACTACCGCTCCGCCCCAGTCACCCGGTCCTTCCCGCTGGAAGACGCGGTCGTCGCCTATCAGACCGTCGCTGACGGCGAACCGGGCCGCGTCGTGCTGCGCCCCGGCGAATGAACTCACCACACCGTTGCGCGTATCGCCGTCTTTTTCATCTTGGCCTCCGCGGTCGTCCACTCCTGAAACGACATGAACCGTGGCGCCAGAAAAAGATAGGTCCGTTCCACGACCTTCGCGAGGAAATCATCGAAGTGCTTCGGTGCGTTGGCCCAGTCGGTGAAGACCACTCCCCACGCACGGTTGGTCCGGTAAAGCCAGTCCCGCTGGCGGCGTAACCCAGCGACGACGGCCGGCATATCCCGCAGCATCGCCAGGATATCGTCGAGGCGAACATCCACTTCGTCAAATCGGCTCATGATCTCTTTGATGCCGCGGTGAGCCAGCGCCTGGACCTGCTTGACCGTCGCCTGCTGGCTGACCGGGATCTCGCCGGCATGCATGTGCAGAAGTTTGTCCCGTATGCCGCTGATGCCGCGGGCCAGGGCCCGGCGCATCGCCTCGATATATGCCATCTCCTCGCAGATCGAGTCTACCCGCGCCGTGACCTCGGCGTCGTCCGTAACATCCAGTTGTCCCGCGGCGCCCGTAATTGCCTCTCGGAGCAGCACCTGGTTCTTCGGCTCGTCTTCCCACCCCGGAGCGCCGCCGCCGCTGATGCTGACCTTCTTGCCCAACCGCGCAAACACGCAGCGGACCAGGTTATGCCGCACCCGGCTGGCGGCGATCCTGCGGTCCTGCTCGGTGGGGTCCCAACTCGCCGCGCCGCCGTTGAGCTCCGACGGCAGCGGGTCGCCAAGCTTGATGGACACGACGAAATCCAGCGCCTGCTCGATCAGCGCCAGCATCTGTCCGTCCGCGCTCGCGGCATCAACCCGGAACTCGCGGGCGACAGACTGCAGCCGCAGAACCGCTTCCTGGCCCTCAAGCTGGACCACCATCGAGGCAACCCGGGGGGTTCCCTCGCTCAGCCGGAATACGGGTTCCCCGAGCATACGGAAGCCGGCGTGGGACAGGTGGCATATCTGCGAGGCGGCTTGGCTCATAGAACACGGTCCCAGTGGTCAGCTTATGAATTGGACCGATCAGGCCAGAAAACGGTTAAAAAACAGTAAACAGTCCGACAATCTGTTTCGCCGGCCTACGCATTCTTGCCGCCGTACCGCCGCACACGCAGGTCTGCCTGCTCCTTGTGGCTGGCGAAATTCTCGATCGCACACAGGCGTTAGCAGTATTCGCCGATCATCGCCGACGCCTCGGGGCCGACCTGCTGATACGTCACGGTCTTCAGGAACTTCCCCACCCACAAGCCGCCCGTATAACGAGCCGCCCGCTTCGTCGGCAGCGTGTGGTTGGTCCCCGATCACCTTGTCGCCATAGGCGACGTTGGTCTCCTGGCCCAGGAACAGCGCACCGTAATTGGTCATGCGGTCGAGAAACCAGCGCGGCTCCCGGGTCAGCACCTGCACGTGCTCCGAAGCAATTCCGTCCGCCTAAGAAACGATATCGTCGTCCGTGTCGCACAGGATCACCTGCCCATGATCGCGCCACGCGACGCGGGCGATATCGGCGGTGGGCAGCACACCGAGTTGACGGTCACCCGCCACCGTTGCCTGCGGGACCACCAGTGCACGCGCCTGATCACCGACCCGAACCGCCAGGGCTTTCGTGCGTTCTCGTTTATCATGAAAACACCCACGCGTACCCCGTTCGCCGTTCCGCTTCTGGCGCTGATATCCGTGCCGTGCCTCGGGCAGCCCGTCCGGCCGGACGACAGCGCTCCTGCCGCCGGCGAACGCAACGCAGCCCGGTGGGCGGATCGGGAGGCACAGTCACGCATGATCGAGGGTGACTACGACGGCGCCATCCAGGCCAACCAGCAGGCCGACGCCGATCGGAACGAGTTGGAGCAGCAGGAGAGGCTGGCGCGTTCGCCGAAACGATAGGGCAGGGGACCGGTTCGCGTCAATCTGTCAGGCGGATGACCTCACGCGCTGGGACGTCCCGCCGCTGGCGGAGGCCAGGCTTACCGGCGCCCCGCCGCCCACGCCTCGTAGCGGGCCTTGTTCTCAGCGTTCGGCGGATAAAGCCCCGGAAGCGACGCGCCCTCGTTCACCTGCGTCATGATCCACTCTTCGAGGCGTTCCTGGTCCGCCGCGACACCGGCAACGTCCGCCACGAGCTTCTGCGGGATGACCACCGCACCATCGTCATCCACCATGATGACGTCATCCGGGAACACGGCGACACCGCCGCAGCCAATCGGCTCCTGCCAGTTCACGAACGTCAGGCCGGCGACGGAGGCGGGCGCCGCCGCACCCTGGCACCACACCGGCAGCCCGGTTCCCAGAACCCCGCTGAGATCGCGGACCACACCGTCGGTGACCAGGCCCGCCACACCTTTCTTCGCCATCCGCGCGCAGAGAATATCGCCGAAAATGCCGGCGTCGGTCACGCCCATGGCATCGACGACGGTGATGCAACCCTCCGGCATGGCTTCGATCGCCGCGCGGGTCGAGATCGGCGACGACCACGATTCGGGCGTTGCCAGGTCTTCACGCGCAGGCACAAACCGCAGCGTGAAGGCCCGCCCGATCAGGCGCGGCTGTCCGGCCCGGATCGGTCTGGTGCCGCGCATCCAGACGTTGCGAAGGCCTTTCTTCAACAGGACCGTGGTGATGGTGGCAGTGGAAACCCCAGAAAGGGCGGCGAGGGTCGTGGGATCGATAGTCATGGGAATTCCGATCTCCTGGTTGCCCGGCAAACGAGCGGCCCGATTAAGTGCCCCTGTCCAGTGGGCCGCCCCCGATTGACGCGCCCCTGCCCGGTGACGCGCCCCTGATTGACGCGCCATTTACCGAACCGCGCAAGATGCCCCCAGTCTAACCGGCCGGGGGCCAGTCTCACCCGCCCTCGGCGCCCTCAAGGATCGTCTGGGCGTGCTCGCTAAGCTTGCCCAGTGCTCTGTGCAGGGTGCTCCACTCTGCCTTTGTAAGCCCGGGTGCCAGGGCCGCTTCGACGTTTCGCGCGGTCGGAGCGACGTGCGAATAGACGGTTGAGCCCTTTCTCGTCAACCGCAGCAGGCGCCCGCGACCGTCATCTGGGTCTGGCGTCTGCCGCAGCAGCCCACGTGACACCAGGCTGGCAGCCGCTCGGCTGACCTTGACCTTGTCCATCGACGTGTGCTCACCGGCGGCCGTCGGCGACAGGACGCCGTACCGGCCGACCGCGGCGAGCAATCGCCATTCCGACATGGCCAACCCCGATGGTCCGAGATGATGCCGGGCGATTAAATGGGATACCGATTCGGCGGCGACAGACAACCGGTAGGGCAGGAAATCTTCAAGCCGAAAAGCACCCGCGCGGGAATAATCGTCCTTTTGTTCGTTCACTTGAAACTACCCCGAATCAACAGGCCAGCATGGCGTGGAATGCAACGGGGAACAACTGGCAACGGACCGCTTTGTCCACGTTTTCACCGCTGAGTGATGGAAACGGCACAACAACAGCCTTTTGTCAGCGCGAATAAGGCTCTTCCGCCGATTTACTGACATATGAAACGTGTACCGCGCAGCATGAAATGTGGCCGCCGTATCAATCGAACGGGATTCATGCTCGACAAAATACGATTCCGGCTCGGGCCGTTCCAGCAACGACAACGACTGGTTTTCGCGTGCAGGTTCACTACTTGATAATACATACAACCATAGAGCGCAGCTAGGCGGATCCTTTTGCCTGATGCGCGAATCGTTTCCCGTCTCGCCTTCGGCGCGCTTCCGATGTGGCGTGGTGGACCGCATGCGAATCACCCCCCCGGCTCGTCTCATAACAAAACGGACGAGCTTCGCAACCGGGAACCTGGCGTTACCGTGCCGCCGGCCGCAGTGCCCTCCGTTGATACTGGCTGGTGACACCGGGTCGTTGGGGGCATGTCATGGCCGGAGGCGGCGGTCAGTCGCACTGCTTCCTCGGGATGCTGGTCACCTTCGGGGCGTCAGCGGCGCGTCCGACAACATCTGCGCTTGCCGGCTACCGCCGCCGCCGCTATACCCCCGCCTCGTCTGCGAGACCGGGCCTGGACGGGCATGCCCGGCCGCGACTGCTTGCCGTTCGACGCCCGATCCGGGTCGGCAGGTGTGAACCAGAAGGAGACCAAAATGCCCAAAATGAAGACCAAGTCGTCAGTCAAAAAGCGGTTCAAGATCACCGCCACCGGCAAGGTTCTCGCCGGCCCCGGCAACAAGCGCCACGGCCTGATCAACCGCTCGCAAAAGATGAAGCGGTCAAACCGCGGCAGCCAGACGCTGACCCATGCCGACGGCCTGACCGTCAAGCAGTGGGCTCCCTACGGCATCGCTTGAGGGAGAAAACACACCATGGCACGCGTCAAACGGGGCACTACCACCCACGCCCGCCACAAGAAGGTTCTTGAGCAATCCAAGGGCTTCGTCGGCCGGTCCTCCACCAACTACCGCATCGCGCGGGAGCGGCTGGAGAAGTCGCTGCAATACGCATACCGCGATCGCCGGGTAAAAAAGCGCGAGTTCCGCGGCCTCTGGATCCAGCGCATCAACGCCGCGGTGCGTGAGCACGGCCTCACCTACTCGCAGTTTATTTGCGGACTGAAGAAAGTCGGGATCGAGATGGATCGCAAGGTCCTCGCCGCCATCGCTTACGATGATGCGGCCTCGTTTGCGGCGATCGTGCAGAAGGTTCAGGCCGCCCTTTAGCCCCGTGCGTCCTGACCGGGTGCGTCCCGGTCAGCCACGCGCCACCAGCGGGGCAGATGGCCGGGACACCCCCAAGGGGACATTCCCAGGCGGGACATTCCCAGGCGGGACATTCCCAGGGTGACCCAGAGCCATCACGATCCGGAAAAGGGGCTGCCTGACCAGGGCGGCCCTTTGTGTGTACGGGACACATTTATGAACGACGACCTGGAAGCCCTGAAGACCTCCACCGACGCTGTCCTGGCCGCAGCCGCCGACCTGCGTGCCTGGGACGCCGTCCGCATTGCCGTCCTGGGCCGCAATGGCAGCCTGACCGGAATGCTCCGCGACCTCGGAAAAACCCCACCCGAACAGCGCAAGCAGCGCGGCGCCGCGCTCAACCGTCTCAAAGACGTCCTGACCGCCGCAATCGAACGTCGCAAGATCGCGCTGGAAGATGCCGCCCTCGACGCCCGCCTGCTGTCCGAACGCATCGACCCCACCCTGCCGCCCCGCCCCCGCGAAACCGGCCTGATCCACCCGATCGCCCGCACGATGGAGGAAATCGCCGCGATCTTCGGCGCCATGGGCTGCACCGTCGTGGACGGCCCGGACGTGGAAAGCGACTGGTTCAATTTCGGCGCCCTGAACATCCCACCGCATCACCCCGCCCGCGCCGATCACGACACCTTTTATCTACCCCCACAGGACGGCAAACCGCCCCCGGTCCTGCGGACCCACACGTCCCCCGGCCAGATCCGCACCATGCTGTCCCAGGAACCGCCGATCCGCGTCATCGTCACCGGCCGAACCTACCGCGCCGACCACGACGCCACCCACTCCCCCATGTTCCACCAGTGCGAGGGCCTCGTCATCGATCGCGCCCTGACCCTCGGGCACTTGAAAGGCTGCCTGATCGACTTCCTGCGGACGTTCTTCGCGATCGCCGATCTGCCGGTCCGCTTCCGCTCGTCGTATTTCCCGTTCACCGAACCCTCGATGGAGGTCGATATCGGCTGGAACCGCAAGACCGGGGAACTCGGCCGCGGCGGTGACTGGCTGGAAATCCTCGGCAGCGGCATGGTCCATCCGCGCGTCCTCGCCAACTGCGGCATCGACCCGCGCGAGTGGCAGGGCTTCGCCTGGGGCATGGGCGTGGAACGCATCACCATGCTCAAGCACGGCATGCCCGACCTGCGCCCGTTCTTCGAATCTGATCTGCGCTGGCTCCGCCATTACGGCTTCAATCCGCTGTCCCCGACCATGCTGCACGAGGGACTCTGACCCATGAAATTCACCCTCTCCTGGCTGAAGTCCCATCTGCTAACCGATGCCGGCCTCGACCGGATCACCGGCACCCTCACCCAGATCGGACTGGAACTGGAAGCCGTCGAAAACCCTGGCGCCACCCTCGCCAACTTCCGCGTCGCCCACGTGATCGAGGCCGTGCAGCACCCCAACGCCGACCGGCTGCGAGCCTGCCGGGTAGATACCGGGAACGGGATCGTCACCGTCGTCTGTGGCGCCCCGAATGCCCACACCGGCATGAAGGCCGTGTTCGCAGCCCCAGGCGCGTTCATCCCCGGCACCGGAACCACGTTGAAAGTCGGCGAGATCAGGGGCGTCCAAAGTGCCGGGATGCTGCTGTCCGCCCGCGAAATGGGTCTCGGCGACGATCATTCCGGCATCATCGAACTGCCGCACGACGCACCGGTCGGAATGCCCTACCCGCAATACGCCGGACTGGATGATCCGGTCATCGAGATCAGCGTCACCCCGAACCGCGGCGACTGCTTCTCGGTCCGCGGCGTCGCCCGCGACCTCGCAGCCGCCGGCCTCGGTACCCTGAAGCCATTCGCCCCTGCGGCCATCCCCCCCGCCTTCGACGGCGGCCCGCGCTGGGAAATTGCGTTCCCGGAAGCCTGTCCCTGGATCATCGGCCGCACCATCCGCGGCTTGCGTAACTCCCCGAGCCCGAAATGGCTGCAGGACCGGCTGACGTTCATCGGGCTGCGGCCGATCAACGCCCTGGTCGACGTGACAAATTTTTTCACCGTCGACCTCGGCCGCCCGCTGCACGTGTTCGACGTCGGAAAACTGTCCGGCGACGTGCTCACCCTGCGGCGCGGCGCCGGCGAGACCATGCGCGCCCTGAACGGCAAGGACTATGTCGTCGACCCCGAGGATTGCGCGATCTGCGACGCCGCCGGCGTGCAGTCCATCGCCGGCGTGATTGGTGGCGAGGCGACAGGCTGCGACGAAACCACCACCGCCGTTTTCGTCGAATGTGCGCTGTTCGATCCCGTCCGCATCGCCCGGACCGGGCGGCGGCACCAGATCATCTCCGATGCGCGCCAGCGTTTCGAACGCGGCCTCGATCCCGCGCTGATGCCCGACGCGATCCAGGCGGCAACCGCGCTGATCTTGCAGCTATGCGGCGGCGAGCCAGGCCCGGTCACCACCGCCGGCGCCGAACCACCCTGGCAGCGGGACGCAACGATGCGGTTCGCCCGCATCGCCACGTTCGGCGGATCGGACATATCCGCGAACGACGCCGTCGCCTCCTTGGAACGCCTGGGCTTCGTGACGCGTCAGCTTGATCCGAATCGCGTCACTGTCGCGGTGCCATCCTGGCGTAACGACATCGCGGCACCGATAACCCTGGACCAGTCGCCAACCCTGGACCCGGCCAAAGCCGCCAGGGCCGCCGAAGGATGCGCCGCGATCGAGGCCGAAAACGATCTGATCGAGGAAGTTCTGCGCCTGCGCGGCCTCGACGCGGTTCCCTCGGTATCGCTGCCACGCGAGAGCCCGGTGCCCGCCACAACGCTGACCCCCCGTCAGCAACGCACCGCCGTCGCCCGCCGGGCCCTGGCAGCGGCCGGACTTATGGAGTGCGTCACCTTCAGCTTCATGGCGCGCGCGGATGCCGAACGCTTCGGTGCCGCCCCCGATGCGCTGCGCCTGAGCAACCCGATCGCCGCCGATCTGGATCAGTTACGCCCCACCCCCCTGGCGACACTGGCACTCGCGGCGAAGCGCAACGCCGCGCGCGGCTACCCGGACGTCGCCCTGTTCGAGATCGGCCCGGCCTTCGACACCGATGCCCCGGACGGGCAGAAGCTGGTTGCCTCGGGGCTGCGGGCCGGGTCAACACCGCGAAGCTGGCTGGTCCCGCAACGGCCGGTCGATACGATGGACGCGAAAGCTGACCTCTGGGCAGTGCTGACCGCCGTCGGCGTCCCGCTGGAGGCGTTGCAGGTGACATCCGACACCCCGTCGTTCCTGCATCCCGGCCGCTCCGGCATCGTGCGCCAGGGGCCCAGGACCGTAATCGGCACCTTCGGCGAACTCCATCCACGGCTGCTGGCGGCACTCGACCTGCCGAGCCCCATGGTCGCGTTCGAGCTGAACCTGGACGCGGTCGCCGATCCGAAACGCCGCAAGAAAGCCGCCCCAGACCTGCCCGCCTTCCAGCCGGTGCGCCGCGATTTCGCATTCATCGTAGACACGGCGGTCGCCGCCGAAAGCGTCGTGCGCGCCGCCAAAGGTGCGGAACGGACCTTGATCACCGCTGTTTCCCTGTTCGACCTCTACGAAGGCGACAACATGCCGGCCGGGAAAAAGTCGCTCGGTATCGAGGTAACCTTCCAGCCCCGCGAACGCACCCTCACCGACGCCGAGATCGAAGCCGCCTGCCAGAGAGTAGTCGCCGCGGTCGCCAAGGCAACCGGCGCGACCCGACGCTAACGCCCGGCCTCCGTCATGCCGACGCAGGACACCCTCCACCGTCATGCCGACGCCGGCCCCCCTCCACCGTCATGCCGACGCCGGCCACCCTCCACCGTCATGCCGACGAAGGTCGGCATCCACGCCTGATTTGTCACGGCGCCCGGGACCGGCCCCAATCGGTACCTCGCACCCCGGAAGCACCGGCGATGCCTCCCCGCCGATTATGACAGCGTGACCCGGCCACCAGCCCAACCAAGGCACCGGCCGTCAACAACGTCCGCAGCCCGGCGTACCACGGCGGCAGATGCGTCCCGCGCAAATCCCAAAGCCAGTACAGCGCCAGCGCCGCGGCAAGCCCAGAAGCTGCAATCTGCGCTGATCGGCCGGCGCCATCAGCAGGGCCAGTGCCACCAGCGTCGGCAGCATCGAGAGCGAAACCACCGCAACCCCGGGTGCCGGATGGCCATTCGCGAAGGCCCACCGCGCCCCGCCCAGGAACGAAAGAATCAGCCCCCGTACAACGCCAGCGTCATCCCGGCCATTTCCTTGAACGCCGGAAATGCCACCCCCGCCGCGGCCGGCAGCAGGAAAGGCATCACGCCGAGCAGGCCATAGGTCAGCACGATCGGCGGGGTCGAAGAACGGGCAACGATCATGCGCCGAACGGCCGCCCTGCCAGCAACGGCCTGATCCGGAGAAACCCGAGGTAACCCCGCTCCAGACCCCGTAGCACTCGAACGTCCCGGGCGGCGAGGCCCAGCGGACGCAGCACCGGGATCGCTCGCCACATGGCAGCGAATGCGGCAGCGCCGGACACCAGAGGGCCATCCCCCTCCCGCGCATGAAACCGCGCCAGCAGAGAATTTCGATCGATTGGACACGCCGCGTCGCCCTGGCCGATGTCGACGAACGCAATCGCCCGTCTTCGATCGAGCCGCCGCATCAGGGCGATCTCCCGCGAACACAGCGGACAGGCCCCATCGAACCAGACTGTTACCTCAGGCATCAGCGCTACATAGGCGGGGCGGGCCGCCTGGCAACCGCATCGCCGACTTGCGTCACCCCGCCGCGGCGTTACCTTCTTGTGAAGCCCCCGATGTGTGCCACAGGTCCGCAACAACCTTGTCGGCCGACCGCTCGCGTTAGGTAGCAAACGCCACGGCAACAAGACGACAACCTGACGCTTGCCTCAGAAGAGGGCTTAGACGCGATGCCCTTGCTCATACCATCCACGCGAGCGACGCACGATTTGAACAACCGACAGCATGACCGGCACTTCCACCAAGACGCCGACGACCGTTGAAAGTGCAGCCCCTGACTGAAAACCGAATAGGGCAATCGCCGTTGCAACCGCGAGTTCAAAGAAATTGCTTGCCCCGATCAAGGCTGATGGTCCCGCTATGCACCACTTGACGCCGAGTTTGCGGTTCAGCCAATAAGCCAGCCCCGCGTTGAAATAAACCTGAATCAGAATCGGCACCGCCAGGAGCACAATCACGATGAGCTGGCGCAAGATTTGGCCGCCCTGCAAGCCGAACAGGAGCACGAGCGTCAGGAGCAATGCCGAGAGGGAAAGCGGGGTCAGCCTGCGCAGCGTCCCGGCAAGCGCTGCCTGCCCGCCCTTAGCCAGCAATCCACGCCGCCATAGCTGTGCCACGATGACTGGCACCACAATATAAAGCACGACTGACAGGATCAGCGTGTCCCACGGCACAGTGATCGAGGAAAGGCCGAGCAGCAGCGCCACGAGGGGAGCGTATGCGAACACCATGATCGTATCGTTGAGCGCCACCTGTGACAGCGTAAAATGCGGTTCTCCGTCAACGAGGTTCGACCAGACAAAGACCATAGCCGTGCAAGGTGCGGCTGCAAGCAGGATCAATCCAGCGATATAGCCGTCGATCTGATCGGCGGGCAGGAAGGGACGGAATAGATGGGCGATGAACAGCCAGCCGAGCAACGCCATTGAAAATGGTTTTACCAGCCAGTTAATGCCGACTGTCGTTGCGATCCCGCGCCAATGCTCTTTCACCCGTCCAAGCGCACCGAGGTCGATCTTCAACAGCATCGGAATAATCATCAACCAGACCAGCACAGCGACCGGCAGGTTGACTTGCGCTACCGTCGCCGCACCGAGCGCATGGAATACGCTAGGCCCAGCCTGTCCGAGGACGATACCGACGATGATGCAAAGTGCGACCCAAAGCGTCAGATACCGCTCAAATGCTCCCATCGAAGAGGCTTTGCGTGCGACTGTCGCCTCGCTCATGACGCTTGCTCCCCGGCGATATCAGGACGCATCCGGCCTATGGCCTGAACCTGACTTGCCAGTGACATGCGATCCAGCGAGGCGACGGGAAGGGCAACGAAAATCTTGATACGATTTTCCAGTGCGCGAAAGGTGTCCCGGAACGCCTGCCATTGTTCTAAATCAGACGTTTCGACAGCAGCAGGATCGGGCATACCCCAATGGGCGGTGATCGGTTGTCCAGGCCAAACGGGACAAACTTCCCCGGCCGCCTGATCGCAGACCGTGAACACGAAATCCATAATCGGGGCATCGGTCGTGGCAAAATCATTCCAGCTTTTGCTATGAAGCCCCTCGATCGGCAATTCGAGCGACTGCAGTAGCTTCAGGGCGCACGGATGAATCGCGCCCCTCGGGTAGCTGCCTGCACTAAAGCCGCGAAAGCGGCCTTTTCCCCAATGATTTAACAGAAATTCGGCTAAGATGCTGCGAGCGGAATTGCCCGTGCAGAGAAACAGGACATTGAACGGCGTCCGCGTCATAGTCTTCCTCCTTCCGGCGGGCAGCAAGCCACGGACGCAGTGCGGATCGAACGAAGATCAACGCTATCGCCGTAGATCGTGCTTTCGCCAGATGTAAGGAAAGTTTCCCACGACAGCCCTTGTGGATCGGTGATCCATGACTTTTCAGACTTGGCGTAGCAGCATGTCGTTGCGCCTTCCTCCAGTACGGGGCGTTCTGCTTGTTGCAGTCGCCCGTAAACTTCGTGTAATTCGTCGGGCGTCTCGACTTGGATGCCTAGATGATCGAGACCATTTTGCCCGCCACGGGTCGAGATTGCGAAGTTGACGCCCGGATCGTCCAGCATCCATTTTGCGTAATCGGGTTTGCTCACGGTCGGCTTGGAAGCAAAAAGTGTTGAGTAGAACTGGATCGAGTTAGCTATGTCATGGACAGAAACATGAACATGAAGACGCTTCATGGGTTTACTTCCTTTTGATGTTGAGAGATGGATCGCAGACCGGAACAGCACAGGCGGCAGGATCGCCCTGACAGCAATTCTCAGTCAGGTAGGTGAGCAGCCCGTTCATCGCGGCATACCCAGCCACGTAAATCAGGGACCGGCCTTCCCGGCGAAAGCTGATTAGTCCCGCTTGTCTCAGCTGATTCAGGTGAAACGACAGCGTCGCTGGGGGCAATCCAAGTTGGTCACCTATCTGACCGGCGGGTATTCCGTCGGCTCCGGCTTGCACCAGCAAGCGGAATATATCGAGTCGTGATTCCTGGGCGAGCGCCGCCAAAGCCACGATAGCTGTTGACTTTTCCATAATTCCAAGATAATGGAACCTTGAGGCGGATGTAAAGGGGTTCCCGCGTAACCCCCACCAGCCGCAAATCCGGATCGGCCTGCATCAGCAGGTAAAGCGAGTCGGTCTCGCGGTCGGGCAGCCAGACAACGTCGACCCCGTTCTGCTTCATCTGACGCATCACGGATTCAGGGCTTAATGTCTCATTGCTCATGCTGGATCACCTCTCACCGGTTTGTCGGGCACCCGATCCCCAGCTAACATCGGATCAGCGCACTTAACCAGGAGAGCAAGCCGCATGCCGACGACAACGTTCAAGCTCGGCGACATGATCGTCCACCGGATCATCGAAATGGAGTTCGGCCTGACCCCCGCCTTGGAGTTCCTGCCGAAACTGACGCCCGAGATGCTGGCCGGCAGCCGCGCCTGGATGAAGACCCCGCTGGCGCTGGACGACCAGGACCGCCTGGTGCTGTGCTTCCAGGCCTACATCGTGCGCACCGGGCGCCACATCATCCTGGTCGATAGTTGCGTCGGTAACGACAAGGACCGCCCCGCCCGGCCCGCCTGGCACATGAAGACCGACAGCGTCTTCATGGACGGCCTCAAGGAGGTCGGCCTGACTATCAACGACATCGATTTCGTTCTTTGCACGCATCTTCATGTCGACCACGTCGGCTGGAACACCCGCCTGGAAAACGGCCGCTGGGTCCCGACCTTCCCGAAGGCGCGATACCTTTTCTCCAAGACCGAACTCGACTTCTGGCTCGCCGAGAACGACAGGACCACGGTCCCGCCGATCGCCGACAGTGTCATTCCGATCGTCGAGGCCAAGCGCCACGACCTTGTCACCAGCGATCACGCTCTGAACGATCTGGTAAGGCTGATCCCGACACCCGGCCACACGATCGACCATTACGCTGTCACCCTGGGCAAGACCGGCCGCGACGCCGTGATCACCGGCGACCTGATCCACACCCCGCTACAGGCGAAATGGCCCGATCTGGCAATGCGGATCGACTACGACCCGCTGCAAAGCTCTGCCACCCGCCGGAAGTTCCTGGAATCCTACTGCGAAACCGAAACGCAATGCTGCTTCGCCCACTTCCCGTCACCGTCCCGCGGCTTCATCAAGCGGTGGGGCGACGGGTTCAGGTGCGAGTATATCACCGGCTGATCAGACGCCCTCGACCAGCCTGATGTCGCGTTCGGCACCGCAGTTGCCGCGGCCAGAGTTCGCGACGTTCAGGTGTCCGCGCGTCCCGGTCCGGGCCGTTGTGTCATGGCCGGATTTAGCCCGGCCACCCACGACTTCCTTTACGCAAAGTAAATAGCAAGACGTTCCGCGCTGAGCGAAACCCACCTGTCTGCCTGGATCGTCGCCGAGATCGCATTGCGAAACAGGTCTTCGGTAATCGGATCGGCCATCCCTTGTCTTCCCTGCTGACAGTTTATCCGGACACCGATACGCTTTCGTGGCAAACAGTGCGCCGCTGTGGCATGGTAGGCAGCCGAATCGTGACCAAAGGTTCCCACTGTCGTGCCACGCCGAACACTTTTGTTGTTGCTGCTTCTCGTGTTCCTCGCGCGGTGTGGAACGGCGCCGGAGATCCACTGCGACCTCGCCATGGTCGCGCAAATCCCCCTGGAGGTACAGGATCATCTGCTCGTGGTGCCGGCCGGCATCAACGGCAGATGGGTTCGCCTCGTGGTCGACAGCGGGGCCGAACGCACCACCATCAGCGACGCCGCGGCCGAGCGGTTGGAGTTGCCGCATGATCCAAGGTACATCAATCATTCGATGGGCATCGGCGGGACCACCACGTCGACGGATGTGACCATCGACCGGCTCGTCCTGGGCAGCGTGCATTTCCCGATCAACAGGATTGCAGTCGGCACCTTCAAGCTGCAAACCTCGCACGGACTAAGCGCCGATGGCTTGCTCGGCGCGGATATCCTGCTGGCCTACGACATGGATATCGACGTGCCGGGCGGCAAGCTCACCCTGTACCGCAGCCGGGTCTGCGCCAACGCGCGACCGCCCTGGACCGAGCCCTCGATCGAGATCGCCGGTGTCAGGGCGCGCAAGGACCGCCTGCTCCTGCCGTTCGTGCTCGACAACGAACCTGGACTGGCGATCCTCGACACCGGGGCCCAGGGAAATGTTGTCGGCGTCGACATGGCGCGCCGGATGGGGCTCGACCAGCAAGTACTGGCTCGGGACGAGTCGGTCCGTCAGCACGGCGTCGGACCCGCCGAGATCATTTCCCATTTGCATCAGTTCAGGCTGTTGCGGATCGGACCGGTGGCGGAAGAATACCCCAGGATCACCGTCCTGACTTCGGATTTCGGCGTGGGCGACGCGCTGATCGGCGAAGAGTTCATGCAGGGCCGGCGCGTCTGGCTGTCGTTCCGAAACCGGCAGGTGTTCGTCTCGCCCCGCCTGAACGAGCAACCGCTGAACGGACGCCCGTCTGGCAACCAGCGGGCAGCCGAACCGTGATCGACAAGCTGGAAATGCTGCTGGCCCTGGCGCGGGAACAGCACTTCGGACGCGCGGCGGAGGCCTGCTCCATCACCCAGCCCACTCTGTCCGCCGGGTTGAAACAGCTCGAGGAAGGTTTCGGCGTTCTCCTCGTGCAACGACAATCCCGCTTCATCGGCTTCACCCCCGAGGGCCTCCGCGTGCTGGACTGGGCACGCCGTATCGTCGGCGATTACCGCGCGATGCGGGACGAGATCAGGGCTCTGAAAAAAGGCCTCGCCGGGCATCTGCGGATCGCCGCGGTGCCGACCGCGCTGCCGATCGTTGCTACCCTGACAACCCCCCTGCACATCGCCCATCCCGAGGTGCTGTTCACCATCCTGTCGCGCAATTCTATCGAAATCCTGACCCTGCTGGACAACCTGGAAATCGAGGCGGGACTGACCTATGTCAATAACGAACCGTTGGGCCGGGCAAGGTCGATCCCCCTCTACCACGAACGTTACCGGCTCATCATCGCCGCCAACCGCCCGCTCGGTGATCGCCCTTCGGTCACCTGGGCCGAGGTCGCCAGCGTGCCGCTGTGTCTGCTGACACCGGACATGCAGAACCGCCGCATCATCGACCGGAGGCTGCGCGAAGCCGGGGTCGAACCGGCCCCGACATTGCAGTCGAACTCGATGGTGGTGCTGTTCTCCCATGTGCGGACCGGCCAGTGGGCCAGCGTGATGCCGGCCGTCCTGGCCGAGACGATGGGCCTGCCCGGCCCGATCCTGGCGATCCCGATCGATGACCCGACCCCGCCGCCAACGATGGGCCTCGTCTATCCCCAACGTGAACCGCTGACACCGCTGACCGCGGCACTC
Source organism: Rhodopila sp. (assembly GCA_050010355.1). Classification (GTDB taxonomy): domain Bacteria; phylum Pseudomonadota; class Alphaproteobacteria; order Acetobacterales; family Acetobacteraceae; genus Rhodopila. The sequence continues at coordinate 18,282 of JBEKLE010000013.1, forward strand.
GTTACGGAGGCCAGGCGGGTCGGGCCGGGCTGGATGGCGACGCTGTAACCTCACCCCGCCGGAACGTCACCACCAGAACATCCCGGTGCCCGGGTTCCGCCGGGTCCAGCGGCTCCACCGGGGTCACGCCATGCATCACCCGGGCATCATCCACCAGCGCGGCATCGAACGGCGCGGTTAGCGTGAACTGCCCCAGCGTGTTCCCCGCCAGATCATGCACCGAGGTTACGCCGCTGGCGATGTTGGTGCGGTTGATCAGCAGCACCAGCACGTAATCGACCCCGTCGCGATGCATCCCCTCCGGCGTCGGACGGCCTTCCTGACCGCGCCGGGCCTCGATGCGGAACTGATGCACCTCCACATGCCAGACGCCGGCAAAGCACAGCATCCCGAACAACTGCCGGCAGAACGTCAGGACTGTGGTCATCACCGGACCGGCACCGGTCGCCGCCGGCACCGGCTCGAACCAGCGCTCGATCCCGCCGTTCAGCGTGTTGTAGTCGCGGCTCTGATAGTGCGGCTGAGCGGGCTGTCGAACCACACCGTCCGCGCTTACCGCGAACACCGCGTGGCGGCGTTTCCGGTACCGCCCGCCATCAGCCATGTAAGTGTCCGGTCCCAGATCGTCCCAGCTCGCTGCGAATGCCGGCCAATCTGTCAGCGGACCCACCTGTTCCAGCAAGGCGCGCATCTCCGGCGCCTGGACGAACGTGAATCCGTCGTTCCGGATCGGATCAATCAGCGGCCTGAGCGTGTCCACGGTCGTCCCCCTTTTCAGCCGGGGCCGGGGCCTGCATCGGCACCGACAAGGCAATAGTCTGCACCGGGTTGAAGATCCTGATCCCAAGCTCCTGAAACCGCCGCTTCATGCGCCGGTTGAATTCACGTTGCACGGCCCAACGACCGGAATCCGTGCAGACCACCTGTCCGGCGATCGTCACCGCGGCGCCGCTTACCTTGTCGACGCCCCAAAGCTGGAAGTCGCTCAGCATCATCGCCGACAGGGTCGGATCAGTGCGCATTCCGGCCACGATCGCGGTGAGCTCGTCGGCCACGCGATCGGTGTCCTCGTCATAGGCAACGCTCACCACCACCGATGCATTGCCCAGGCCGCGATTCTGGTTGGAGACGCTGGTCACCGAACTGAAGGGGATGATGTGAACCGACCCGTCGCCGTCGCGCAGCCGGATGGTACGAACCGACAGGTCCTCCACCACCCCCGTCAACCCCGACACCGTCACCGTATCGCCGACCTGCATGGCGTTCTCCAGCAGCAGGAAGATGCCGGTGATCAGATCCTGGACGAGTTTCTGCGACCCGAAGCCGATTGCCACACCGACGATGCCGGCGCCGGCCAGCAGTGGCGCAATGTTGATGCCGATCTCGCTCAGGATTGTAAGCCCGGCGAAGATCGCGATGGCGATCAGCGCCGCAGTCCGCAGAAGTGGCAGCAGGGTGCGCAAGCGGGCCGACTTCGCCATCTGGGCTTCACGCTGCAGCCGGTCGAGATGCTGCTGCACGCCGCCGTTGATCGCCTCCCACGCGCCGAACGCCAAAACGATCGTCACCAGCAGCGTTCCGCTCGCCGACAGGATGCGCAATCCAAGCGTGCTCTCGACCAGCCACAGGAAGGTGTTCAGGCCGTAAAGCTGCAGCAGCCCAAGCACGCACAGAAGGTAGATCGTCAGGCGCAGCGCGATCGTCACGGCCGGATGATAGAGAACCAGCCGCGCTTGCATCCCGTGATACGGGTCACCCGCTTGTTGCTCAGGCCGCATCACCCGGTCCACCACACCCAGCAGCAGCAGCAGCGACAGCCGGGCACCGATCAGAACAAGCCCGGTCACGACAAAGTAATGCACGGCCACCCCGAATCCGTGCGGCACCTCCACCGCCCAGATCAGCCACCCGCCGATCAGGAAGAACAGCGCGACCCAGTGCCAGACCCCGGCAAAGCGATTGCGCGCCTTGGCGAACAAGCCCGTGGCGCCCGGCGGCGCGCGGAGCACGCGTCGCACCGCGCGCCGCTTCTGCACGACGATGAACGCCAGACAAAGATGCACGACAAGACCGACGCCCTTTTCGAACGCGTCGTGGGCGATGTCCGACATGCCCAGCAGCAGTCCGACCTCGCCGATGGCATAGCCGAACACCGCGATCAGGATCAGCCGCCGGCTCCAACGCGTCAGGTAGTCCGCGGCGGCGTCGTGCAAATGAAACAGCCGCAGGCTGGCCGCGCCGGGCGACAGCAGCATACGCACCACACACAGCAACGCGGTGCAGATGGCATAGGAGTCTATAACCGCCAGGATGATCAGCCGGCTGACCGTCCGGCCGCCGAGGCTTGATCCGGCGATCAGGTGTCCGATCAGGACGATGCCGAGGACCGGCACCAGTTCCATCAACAGCCGCGCGACGACCAGCGGGACGCGTTCCAGCAGGGTCCAGGCCGACGGTTTCCGCCGCTGCGGCAGCGGCGCTTCAATCTCCCCCGCCTCGGCGCGGGCAATGCCACCGCCCGTCTGGGCGTGGGCGTCCTCCTCCTCCTCCTCCTCCTCCTCCTCCTCTTCCTCGCCGGCTGCGGTGGGCGTTTCGACGGCGGGCGCTACGTCGGCGCCCACGGCTCGGTTGGCCGGAGCCAGCTTTTCCAGGCTGCGAATCGGTCGCTGCATGGCCCGTCGGAGACCGTATGAGACGGCGGCGGCGCAAACGAGGATGATAGCCACGCGCCAGGAGACATCCGCCAGGAGGTCGCGGGCGATGGGGTTGGTCGCCATCACGACGGCCCAGCCATACAACAACGGCAGGCTCTGCACGGTATCCAGGGCGTCCATCGTCTGGTGGCCGAGATGGTTGACGAAGGCGGACGCCGAAAGCAGGACCTGGGCCCCGAGGCTGTCGGGTGCGAGCGGGATGTTGACGCCCTCGACCGTTGTTGTGGCTGGCGCCGCTTTCGCCGCCGCGGGCGCCGCCGCGCCAGCTTGCGCCCCAGCCGGTGCCCGAGCGGGTGCGGGGACGCCGGGCTGCGCCTTGATAATCGCTTCGAGCGTCGCCGAGACGGCAGCCCGCTTGGCCGGATCGTTCAGCACATCCAGCGCCGTGCTCGCCTCATCGGCGGAGATGCCAGGGGTTGCCGCCGAAGGGCTGGCCGGATTCTGCGCGAACGCCGGATTCTGCGCGAACGCCGGAGTCTGCGCGAACGCCGGAGTCTGCGCGAACGATGGCGTCGAACCGCCCACAGCGGCGATGCCCAGAGCGGCGACTCCAACCAAGCCGCACGTTAATATGAGGACAATGCGTATCATCCGCCGGGTCGGACCACACAAGCCGCTGCCGGGTCAACGCCAATCCGGGCATGGCACATGCCCTGTTTCCTTGTGTCACAAGCGGCCGAACGCACAGGCCGGCAAGCGCTGGTCCCGGCACAGCTTCCCACCTCGCCAAATCCCGCGGATGCCCTATGATCCATCGATGCACGCTTTTCTGACGATACTGGTCGGGATCATGATGCTCGCCACGCTGGGCGTGCTGGTCGCCGGCATGGTCGGGATGGTGCGGGAGGGTAACCCGCGGCGATCCAACAAGCTGATGCAATGGCGGGTGATCCTCCAGGGCGCCACGATCCTGCTGTTCATGATCCTCATGAGCCTCTTGCGCTCCTGATCCAAACCCGCGCCGCGGCCGTTTGACACCTGGAAAACGCGTCAATATGGTCCGGGGTAACCCTCGCAGGTGCGAACTGGGCCTCGGGACCGAGACGGTGCCGAGCCGCCTGATATGTGTTCACCAACGTTCCCAGAAAGCGGCAGGTTTTCATGAAGGTAATTGTCCCCGTCAAACGGGTAGTCGACTACAACGTGAAGGTTCGCGTGAAGTCCGATGGCTCCGGCATCGAAACCGCCGGCGTCAAGATGTCGATGAACCCATTCGACGAGATCGCGGTCGAGGAAGCCGTCCGCCTCAAGGAAAAGGGCGTGGTGACCGAGATCGTCGCGGTCTCCATGGGGGTTCCGCAATGCGCGGAAACCCTCCGCACCGCGCTGGCGATGGGTGCCGATCGCGGAATTCTTGTGGAAAGCGATACCGATCTGCAGCCGCTCGCGGTGGCCAAGCTGCTGAAGGCAATCGTGGAGAAGGAAAAGCCCCAGATCGTCATCCTCGGTAAGCAGGCGATCGACGACGACATGAGCGCCACCGGCCAGATGCTCGCAGCCTTCCTCGGTTGGTCGCAGGGCACCTTCGCCTCCAAGCTGGCGGTCGATGGCGAAACCTTGACCGTAACCCGCGAGGTCGATGGCGGCCTGGAAATCGTGGCACTGACGCTGCCGTCGATCGTCACCACCGACCTCCGGTTGAATGAGCCGCGCTACGCCTCGCTGCCGAACATCATGAAGGCGCGAAAGAAGCCGATCGCCAACATGAAACCCGCCGATCTTGGCGTCGATGTAACGCCGCGTTTGACCGTGATCAAGGTAAGCGAACCGCCAACCCGCAAAGCTGGCCAGAAGGTCAAATCAGTGGCGGAGCTGGTGAGCAAGCTCAAGACCGAAGCAAAGGTGATCTGACGATGACAAGTCTCGTTCTCCTTGAATTTGACGACGCGGGCATCAAGCAGCCGTCGCGCAGCGCGGTTGCCGCCGCAACGACCCTCGGGGAGGTCCATGTGCTGGTCGCTGGCGTCAACCTTGCCGGCGCATCGGCGGCAGCGGCAAAACTGCCCGGCGTGACGAAGGTGCTGGTGGCCGACAATCCCGCACTGGATCACCTGCTCGCGGAGCCGAGCGCGGCGCTCCTGCTCGGTCTGGCACCATCCTATACGCACATGCTGGCCGCCACCACCGCCGTCGGCAAGAACATCATGCCCCGAGTCGCCGCATTGCTCGACGTGCAGCCGATCAGTGATATCGCCGGGGTGCAGGACGCCGACACCTTCGTCCGCCCGATCTACGCCGGCGCCGGCCTGGTCACGGTGAAATCGTCCGACACCAAGAAAATCATCACTGTCCGCGCCGCCAGCTTCGACCCGGTCGCCGCCGACGGCGGCAGCGTCACGACGGAGAACGTGACCGTCGGCGACCTGCCCAGCCTGTCCAAATTCGTCTCCACCGAGCTGTCCAAGAGCGAGCGTCCGGAGCTGACCGCCGCCCGCGTGGTGATTTCCGGTGGCCGGGGCATGCAGAACGGCGAAAACTTCAAGCTAATCGAGCCGATCGCTGATAAGCTGGGTGCCGCGGTGGGGGCGTCACGCGCCGCTGTCGACGCCGGCTTCGTGCCCAATGAGCTCCAGGTCGGACAGACCGGAAAAATCGTCGCGCCTGATCTGTACATCGCTGTCGGGATTTCGGGTGCTATCCAGCACCTCGCCGGCATGAAAGACAGCAAGGTCATCGTGGCGATCAACAAGGACGAGGAAGCGCCCATCTTCCAGGTCGCCGATTACGGCCTGGTGGCTGATCTCTTCACCGCGCTGCCTGAACTGGCGGCGGAACTGGAGCGCTCCTGATGAACATTGACGTCAAACCCGGCTCTGAAATGGTCCCCATGGTGACCCAACCGCCGGACATCAGGTCCGTCGGGGTGGTCGGTGCGGGGCAGATGGGCACCGGAATCGCCCATGTCTGCGTCCTCGCGGGCTTGCCGGTGACGATCGTTGATATCAAACCGGAAGCACTGACCAAGGCCCTCGACATCATGGGCCGCAACATGACCCGCCAGGTCAATCGCTCGATGATCACCTCGGACCAGCGGGATGAGGCGCTGGAGCGGGTCAAGACCTCGACCGACTATGCCGCGTTCAACGACATGGACCTGGTGATCGAGGCCGCAACGGAAAAGGAAGAGCTCAAGCGCCTGGTGTTCAGGTCCCTGATCCCGCACCTCAAGCCATCCTGCATGGTGGCGTCCAACACCAATTCCATCTCGATCACCCGCCTCGGCGCCGCGACCGACCGGCCGGAAAAGTTTATCGGCATGCATTTCATGAACCCGGTTCCGGTCATGAAGCTGGTCGAGATCATCCGCGGCATCGCGACCGATGAGCCAACGTTCCAGGCGGTGAAAAACCTCGCCCAGGCCCTTGGCAAGGTCGCCGCGGTATCGGAAGATTTCCCGGCGTTCATCGTCAACCGCATCCTCGTCCCAATGATCAACGAGGCCGTCTACGCCCTGTACGAAGGCGTCGGCTCGGTCTCCGCGATCGATACGTCGATGAAGCTGGGCGCCAACCACCCGATGGGCCCGCTGGAGCTGGCGGATTTCATCGGACTGGATACCTGCCTGTCGATCATGCAGGTCCTGTATGAGGGCCTGTCCGACAGTAAATACCGCCCTTGTCCTTTGCTGGTTAAATATGTCGAAGCCGGCTGGTATGGCCGCAAGACGGGACGCGGATTCTACGACTACACCCAGACACCACCGCGTCCGACACGGTAGGTTTCCGCCGGCATCTCATTCCAACAAGTGGCGCACCGACCCGGTCGTGATCCTGGCGGTCCCGGCGTATACCAAAAGGAAGTGGTTGACCCTCTTGCCGCCTGGCCGCGCAGAGGGCCAGGCGGTTCGGCACCAAGATGCAAGTTCCCTCAGTGTCGGTCGCGGAAGAACCCACCATTTTCCCTGCCCTTGGTGTCCTATCCGGTTTGTCCGCCGCATCTCGTGGCGAAAGAACGGGATAGGCAGGCCCGACCGGACCAGCGCGCGAATAACGCACCATTTCTGAACGCTCGGCAGGCTTGGCATCTGTACCCGAAACCAGCACCAGTCCAAGTGCCCATCGAGATGAACTCCACGCGTGCACCATAAAATATCCCCGTCAGGACCAAGCAAAATACGTAACCGTCCTGAATGTTTAAACAGTTTATTACGATACCGCATATTAATTGCTGTTATATAGACAGGGACTTTTGTAAAAACACTTGCTTGCGAATCGAAGGAAAGGCATTAAGACGATAATCACGCGACATCCTGGGGGATGGAATAACTATGAAGCGCGGGCCATGTTTGGTCAGCGGAGGGGCTGGCTTTATTGGCTGCGCCGCTTCTGCCGGCCTTGTCAGCCGTTTCCAGCGTGTCGTTGTAATCGATAACCTGCACAAGCAGATCCATCCTAAACGCGTCAGACCGCCGGCGCTTCACCCCGATGTCGAGCTCTGCGTAGCCGACATCACTGATGCCAGGTCGTGGAAGCAGCTTCTTTTAGATTTGCGACCAACGACAGTGATCCACCTCGCGGCGGAAACCGGCACCGGCCAATCGCTAACCGAGGCAACAAGCCACAGCCTTACCAACGTCGGCGGCACTGCCGTGATGTTGGATGCGCTGGCCACCAGCCGGGTTATCCCTGAGCGCATGATCCTGGCAAGCAGTCGTGCGGTCTACGGGGAAGGCGCCTGGCGGTCGCTGGTGGATGGCACGATCCACTATCCCGGGCAGCGGACGCGTCCTCGGCTGGCTAACGCGGAATGGGATTTTCCTCACCTCGAGCCCCTGCCGGCACGAGCGGGCAAAACATGGCCATCTCCGGTAAGCATCTATGGGGCTACCAAGTTGGCGCAGGAGCACATGATGTCGACATGGGCTACCGCTTTCGGGAGCGAAATTGCGATCCTGCGTCTGCAGAATGTCTATGGCCCAGGCCAGAGCCTGTCCAACCCGTATACCGGCATTGTCCCTCTGTTCTGTTGTCTGGCTCGCAGCGGGGAGGCCATTCCTTTGTACGAGGATGGTAAGATGCAACGTGATTTCATTCTGATTGATGATGTTGTCGACGCGATCCTCCGAGCAGTCGATGTGCCGCGTGTCCCACGCCAGCCGTTGGATGTCGGAACCGGCGGCCAAATGCAGATCGCCGACTTGGCCCGCAACGTCGCGACCTACTATAGGGCACCGGTACCGCGGATCTGCGGTGACTATCGATACGGCGATGTTCGTCATGCATCTTGCACGGTCGAGGATACCAAGGCGCAACTCGGCTGGGCGCCACGCTATCGGCTGGAGGAGGGCTTGGCCCGCCTGTTTCCCTGGATCGAGCAAGAACTGACCCGGGCGCGTCAATGATTGAACGGTCGGATATCTCGCCAGCACTGCCTAAGCTGTCGCCGGGCACGTCGTTTTTCCGTGCGGGAGCAACTGTCATGGTTCAGTCCGTGCTGTTCGACAATGATGTAACCGCCGTCGAAAGAGCGCTCGCAAGCCTCGCACGCGCAACGGAAATTGCCGTTCGCTCAGGCGCCTGCGGCGGCGTCACGGTTCGATATGGCGATAGCTCGTCGATGCCGCGCCTAAGCGACGCCGCGTTCGCAGAGCTACGAACGAAGTTCGGCAATGCCGTAACTCTCGAATACGATTATTTTGACGGCAACCTGGGTTCGGCGCGCGGTCACAACCGTCTGGCGAGCAATACGACTGCCGATTTCGTTCTCGTCCAGAATCCCGACGTCGTGGTATCGCCCCGCCTGATCGAAAGACTTCTGTCCTGCTTTGCCACAGCCGGCGTTGGTATGGCCGAGGCGAAACAGATCCCGATCGAGCATCCCAAGGATTACGATACCCGGACCGGTGAGACATCCTGGGCAACGACCGCCTGTGCAATGATACCGGTTCGGCTGTTCCGCCAGATCGGCGGCTTCGATGCGGAATCTTTCTTTCTATATTGTGACGACGTCGATTTCTCCTGGCTCGTGCGGTTGGCAGGCTTTCACGTAATCTTTCAGCCGGGGGCTGCCGCGTTTCACGATAAACGCCTATCGGCGACAGGCGCCTGGCAGTCTTCCGCAGCCGAACGCTATTATTCGGCAGAGGCGGCGTTGTTTCTGGCCCATAAGTGGTCGCGGGCAGACCTGGTCGACAAATATCTGAATAGGTTTAGGCGATCTGGCAATCAGGATCATGTCAAAGCCGCCGGTGTTTTCGAGAAGCGGCGCAAAGAGGGACGGCTCCCAGCAACGGTCGACCCCGGCCACCGGATTGGACAGTTCGTCGATTTATTCTACGCAAAGCATCGGTATTGGCTATGAGTCACCAACCAACTGGCACATACGATAACCAGTACTGTTACGACAATGTCTATGGCCACGCACTTGCCCTGCTGCTTCAACAGCGCAACGTTCATATTGAAACTACATTACACCTCGACATCGGATGCGGCTACGGACGTATTGCCGAGCCTTTGACTGCCCAACTTGGTAGAACCTATGTTGGTGTCGACGCCGATGAAGGTGGTCTGGCGTCGCTGCGCTCCCGCGGTTTCGAAGCGCATGACATCTGGCTCGCAGAAGAAGGGCCGACCTACGAAGCGTTACAGGACATCGTGGGCAACCGCAGGCTCGGCTCCATAACAATGCTCGACACGCTCGAACATCTCGCCGATGGCGACTCGGTGCTTCGAGCCATCCATCGCCTCGCGATCAAGCATTCGGCCTTTGTCGTAATCAGTGTTCCGAATGTCGCGCACAACGATATCGGTTTCAAACTTGCGTTTGGCCGGTGGGACTACACCAAGAGCGGGTTGTTGGATCACACCCATCTGCGCCTCTTCAGCGCCGACGTGCTGGACAGGGTTCTTTGCCAAACGGGCTTCTATACCGTTTCAAGAAATGATGTGCTGATGGCCAGCAGCGACCAGCATTTCCCAGCAGATCACTCGGCCCTTGCGCATGGCTCACAGTTACATGCCTACCTTTCAGAGCTGCGAGACCGCGCCGATCCTTATGGAAAGGTAAACCAGTTCGTCCGGCTTTGCGTCCCTTGCACTCCAACAGGCGGGCAGCCCTTTCTTCAGCCGTTGACCGAAGTGCGCAGCCCCTTCCTCAGTATAGTAGTGCGCACCCAAGGTAAACGAATCCATACGCTCGAGGAGGTTCTTACTGCCCTGGCCGGACAAAGCGATACCGATTTCGAAGTGCTCGTCATGGGCCATCGGTTGTCCCTTGAACCGCAGCTCGCAGTCGAATGTGCACTCGAAGACTGTGTCGAATGGCTACGGATGAAGTGTCGTCTACTGCTCGTGGATGATGGAAACCGGACGCACCCGTTAAATGAAGGCTTTGCTCAAGCAATTGGCGATTACATCGTTATACTGGATGACGATGATCTACCGTTCGGCCATTGGGTCGAGGCTTTCCGCAAGCTTGCCGAAGGAAAGCCAGGACGCATGCTCCGCACGGTGACCGTTCGCCAGCAGGTAACAAACGTTACGATATGCGGCAAGCCAGGACTGCGCGCAATCGGCCCGCTCGAAAAGATCTTTCCGGTGGATTTCGACTTTCTGGCGCATCTACGGTCGAATCATTCGCCTGGATTGTCCGTGGCGTTCCCACGGAGTGTATTCCACGATCTTGGCTTCCGATTTGATGAATCGCTGACCACGACCGAGGACTGGGATTTCATGATGCGGATTGCGCCCGTTGTCGGCACCGCCTGCGGCTCGGACATTACCGCCATTTATCGTTGGTGGAATAGGGATGAAAGCTCGCGAACCGTTCACGACCAGGACGAATGGGAGCGCAATCGTTTGCGAATCCTACAGAAAATGGACGACACTACTATTCTGTTTCCGCCCGGCACCGCGGACCGTATCCGCTTCTTGCTAGATCATTACGACAGGACAACGCATGGATCGTCGTCAGGCGAATCTGAGCGCACTGGCGACCCTGAGCGCTCCGTTCAACTTGACCCCCTAAGGGACGTCGTGTCGATTCTCGGTTCAACCTCCTGGCGTATTACGCGACCGCTACGCGCCCTGGCCCACCTCCTAGGAAAGCCTCGCGCCGACCATTCCGGCATCTGGGACCGCGACACGAACGAATTGGCGCGGATCGCGGTGGCGCTCCGACGTTCCAACTCCTGGCGGATCACGGCACCACTCCGTCGTCTGCGCGGTGCGTAGATCTTGCCAGTGAGGCCCATGTCAGGCCTGTCGACGGTGCCGGGCACGATTTCGATCGATCGGAGGGATCAGCGACGATCAAGAGCACCGCAAGTACAATTCCATATCTAACTCATTTTCGGATTCAATGAGGCGACGGGTACCCTCGCTAATCTCAGTAGTCCCGTCGCCGGTCACGTTTTCGCGCGTGAGTGACGTCATCGGCGGCCCACATCCCAGCTCCAAGAGCAAGAAATCCAGCGTTTCATCGAGCTTCTCTATGCTACCGACATGATTGAAATACTTGAGGTTGTTCAGCGCTGTCGGAAGCCTATTGGCAGGACAGCGGCGCACGGGATGTTGGGTTGCCGCCTGCGCGAGCAGATCGCACAATCGGTCCTGAAGCACAGCTAACGGCTGATAGCTTGCGGCCAACGCACGAACAATAAGATTGTTCGTTTCGGGGGTTATTCGCGCCGTGACGAAGTCCTCCAATGTCAAGCCACGATTGACGATTATTGGATGCATCGGATGCTCTGGACGCCAAAGGCAATATCGGTAAAACGACACGACCCGGTCGACGGGGTGGCGCAACACTGTCGCGTAGCGGGGCACAGCGTCGTGCCAGAGTTCGTGAAATCCGAAGGAAAAATGACCAAAAAGTAATGTTTCTGGACGAACCAGATGTCGATAATATTTAAAATCTTGCCGTGTTATGCCATGATAAACCGTAAACAACCGCTCCGGCGGTAAATTCGCACGGACATGAGCGAGAAGTGAGGTTCCGGCGGTTTTAGGAAGGTGAAGAAAATATTGCATATCCAACCAAAGGCAGCCGACAAGAAAAATCATAGTTGGCTTATAGGTTTTGGCTAAAACGTCAAACCGACGCAAGAGCGAACGGCCAACAAACGCTGCCCGTACGTCCCGCGTAACTCGGGTTCGCGCTGATTACCGCCTGCCATCCTGTCATCCGCCACCATGAAGCGCATCGCCGCCAAAGCGCCAGTCATGAGGCAGGAGAAGCCGCGGTGCTCGAGCCAATCGGCCGTCGGCGCAGATGCACAGGAATTCTTGGATCAAGGGAGCGGTGAAGTTGTTCAGGAAGTTTTATCACGCTGTGGCCGAAGCGATGGAGTCTATTGCGATGCTGAAGGATACACAGGTCGAGATGCTGAAAAACGTTCGCGCTCTACAAGGTCAACTTTCCAAGCTGATTCGCACGCCCGTCACACCGCAACCCCCGCCCGAGCGTTCACAGGAATTGACCTTTGACTATGAATATCATCCCAAAGTCAGGACCTGGGAGGATACCAGGGCGATTCGTCAACTTCGTGAGATTATGGCCGGGCCAACGCAGGATTACGAGGCCCTGCTTGATCAACTGGCATCCTTTCTTCCGTTCTTTGAGGCCATTCCGGTACACGGACCGCGCGACGCTCTGACGCCTTATTGGGTGAACGGCTGGTTTCCGGCAATCGATTCCATCACCTTATATGGTCTGCTGGCGCTGAGAAATCCTCGCGCCTACGTCGAGATCGGCTCGGGCAATTCGACAAAATTCGCCCGCCAGGCGATCAAAGACCATGCCCTGCGCACTAAAATTATTTCGATTGACCCAAGTCCACGAGCGGAGATCGATCAGTTGTGCGACCGCACAATCCGCCAGGCGTGCGAGGACGTCGAAACCAGCTTTTTCGAATCGCTGACATCCGAAGATGTCCTTTTCGCCGACAACAGCCACCGGTCGTTTCAGAATTCGGACGTGACCGTCTTTTTCATGGAGGTTCTCCCGGCATTGCCGAAGGGGACTTTGGTCGGTTTGCACGACATCTTCCTGCCCGACGACTACATCAGGGGTTGGGAAGATCGCTACTACAACGAACAATATCTCCTCGCGGCTTATATATTCGGCGGCATGGGCGGGGGCAGTATCCTTCTGCCGAACTGGCACGTGTCAAAGGAACCAACACTGAAAGCAAGGCTCGACCCGGTCTGGAAGAGCGCCGCGCTCGCTGGCCTGGAAGATCGCGGAGGCGCATTCTGGCTGATCAAATGACGCTTGTCGCTGCCCCATCCGCCTCAGACATCATCGCTTTGCGCCAGCCGGCCCAAGGGTTTAGACATCCCAATGTAAGGCACGGCATCAGGCAGGATTGATGAATCACAGATCCAACGGTTTCGACGCGCTGCGCCTCATCGCAGCAGCAATGGTGATCTTCGGTCACGCCTTTCCATTGACGAGACACGTGGCGCCGGGTTTGCTGGCGAATGGCGTGCAAACCGTCGGCGTGAAGATCTTCTTCGTCATCAGCGGTTATCTCATCACGAAAAGCTGGCGTTCCGACTCGAACCCGTTTCGCTTCTGGCTGAAGCGAGCGCTCCGGATCATGCCGGGTCTGATCTGTCTCTGCCTAGTGACCGTGTTCATCCTGGGGCCACTCGTGACCTCGCTCAGTCCTACCGGCTATCTGGCAAACCCGGGCACACGGTTCTACTTCTGGAACCTTCTTCTCTATCCTGTTTACGGCCTGCCTGGCGTGTTCCAGGGGAATATCTACGGCCCGGCGGTGAACGGCTCACTATGGAGCCTGCCGGTCGAAGTCGCGATGTACGTCGGCGTCCCTGTCATCGTCGGTCGTTATACTTTGGTCGGCAAGATCGCGACACCTCTGGTCGCGGCGGGGCTGCTCCTCGCCTCCATCGTGTTTGTTAGGCTGTCCCTACCGGCGGCGCCGGTCGTCTTCTGGGGCAGCAGTCTGACCTCAACATTGGATGCCGCATTCTACTTCTATGCAGGCGCAACCTTCGCAGTTCACCGGCTGGAGCGGTTTGCAAACCTGCCTGTCTGCGTTGCCGCTTTCGTCCTCGCAGCATTGCTCGTGAACCAGTACGTTTGGGGCGAGGTGGCGCTCGCGGCCGTGCTGCCATTCACCGTGGTTGCTATCGGGATCACCCGCATCGTTCCCTTGCAAACTGTACTTGAAGGCCGCGACTATTCCTACGGCCTCTATTTGTATGGTTTCGTGGTGCAGCAGGAAGTGATCCATGTTTTTGGGCCGTTGACGCCAATCCTGAACGCAGTTATTTCATTGCCGATCGCACTGCTTTGTGCCGTCGCGTCGTGGCATCTCGTAGAAAAACGGGCGCTCTCGATGAAGCCGAGGCGTGCAGGTGGCAGGCCTGCGGTGGCTGGTCTGGCAGTCGGGATACGGAACTGACCCGCCATTGCGGGGACGGTGAGCCGGTCTGCTCTAAAGCGTTCGACCACCTTCAGGCTGGGCCGAAGGTGGTCCGCGAAGGCTTAGGCCAGCGCGAAGTTACTCGCATGCAGCGTCGACGGATCGACACCCGACAGCAGAACATTGGGTAAGCCGTTGCGGCTGGTGGTCTCCGTTGTCAAAACCATGGCGGTACCGATTCGAATTGCCATCACGAAGTAGCGAGACCAGGGGTTTCTTTTCCCGCGCAAAGCATCGTCAGGAATCAGCTTAGTCCATCAACTCAGCTCAGCGCGTGAAATCAATCGAACTTAAATAAGAATGCCCTCTGTTATCATTATCGTTTATTCGTCGAGTCCGGTGCGGGAGGCCATATTTTTCAAACTCTCAGGCCATGTCTGCTTACCAGGCTGAGCGGTGAAGTACAACAACGACGATCAGGGCACTATTTGTCGATAGACTTGATAGACTCTATATCGGCCTCTGAATACCCGAGTTGCCGAAGAATCTCCCGGGTGTGTTCACCAAGTGCCGGCCACGGCCGGTGCACGTTCGCAGGCGATCTGGAAAACCGGGCCGGGATCGCCGGAACCACCACATCGCCTTCGAGCGGATGCTGATAAGCCTCGAAATAACCGGTCTCCGTCAGATAGGGATCCGTGAACAGGTCATCGAGACTATTGGCTTTGCCGCACGGAATATCCGCCGGCCGCAGTTCCGCGAGCCATTCCTCCGTCGTCCGCTGCTTCATGCCCTCGGTCAGCGTGGCATAGGCGGCATCGATGTTCCGCGTCCGTGCCTCCACCGAATTAAATCGGGGGTCGCTTATCAGTTCGGGAACGCCCATCGCCTCGAACAGCTTGCCCCACTGGGCGTTGCTGTGAGCGATCACGCTGATGTACCCGTCCTCGGTCGCATAGGGGCGGCGATGCGGCGTCAGCATCCGCGGGTAACCGATGCCCTTCTCGGGTTCGCCCAGCGTGCCGAACCACAGGTGCTCGACCAGCATGAACGACAGGATGGTCTCCATCATCGGCAGATGGATTTCCTGCCCTTCGCCGGTGCGCTCACGGTGGAACAACGCCATGCCGATCATCGAGGCGAGCTGGGCGCCGGTCAGCTTGTCTACCATGACGGTGGGGAAATAGCGCGGCGCCCCGTCCGGACCGGCGTTCAGCGACGCGGCGCCGGAGACGCCCTGGATCAGGTCGTCATAGGCCGGGAACTCCTGCATCGAACTGCCTTTCCGGAAGCCCGACGCGCAGGCATAGATTAGCTTCGGGTTGCGCGCCGATAGTGCCGGGTAGTCCAGGCCGAGGCGCTGGGCGGCACCGATCCGCATGTTGTGAACGAACACATCGGCGGTCTCGACCAGCCGCAGGATCACCTCCCGCGCCGCTGGCGTCTTGAGGTCCAGCGCCAGGCTGCGCTTGTTGCGGTTCAGATTGGCGAAATACGAGCCCATCCCAGGCGTGCGTGACGGCCCGATCAGCCGCGTCGAATCGCCCTGGACTGTTTCGACCTTGATGACATCGGCGCCCATGTCGCCGAGGGTCTGGGAGCAGAACGGGCCGAGGACGACGGTGGTGATGTCGATCACCCGGATACCCGCAAGCGGGCCGGTGGGTTGGTTCGCCATCTGCTGTGGCATCATGATTTCCTTGTTGCCGGGCGGCGTTCGGAATCACCGCGGTTCAGCATCACCACGGGCAGCATCACCGCGGGCGGCCGGTTTGGCAATGTTCGGGCCGCCGTATCGCCCGCCGAAAACCCGCGTTAGGCTGCTATTCATGAACGTGCCGTTGCCTGTTCCCGCCGCGCCCCCGATCGAGCGCCATGCCCGCCCGCACACCGTCCTCATGATCGTCGCCAGCGCGATGTTCATGGAACAGCTTGACGGCACCGTCCTTGCGACCGCGCTGCCGACCATGGCACGCAGTTTCAACGCCGATCCACTGCACATGAATGTCGCGCTGACGTCCTATCTGCTGACGCTCGCGATGTTCATCCCGGCCAGCGGACGGATCGCCGACCGTTTTGGATCGAGATCGACATTCCGGGCGGCGATCGCGTTGTTCACTCTTGGCTCCATTCTGTGCGCTCAGGCGCCGACACTGTGGGCGCTGGTAGCGGCGCGGATGCTGCAAGGCGCGGGTGGAGCGATGATGTCGCCAGTGGGGCGGCTGGTCATGCTGCGGGTGGTGTCGAAGGCCGAACTGGTCCGGTCGATGGCCTGGCTGATGGTGCCCGCGACGATTGGACCGATCGTCGGGCCACCGGTCGGTGGTTTCATCGTCACGTATCTGTCGTGGCACTGGATCTTCTATATCAACGTCCCGATCGGCGTGGCCGGCATTACGCTGGTGACGATATTCATCGACGAGATGAAGGAGCCGACGCGCACCAAGTTCGATCTGCGCGGACTGATACTGTCCGGCACCGCCCTGGCCTGCCTGATGTTCGGGATCGAGGTCGCCAGCCGCGGTGTCGGCTCCACCGGCATTGTTGCCGCACTGCTGGGCGTGGGAACGGTTTCGGCGACCCTCTACTGGTTCCATGCCCGCCGGGTTCCGCGACCGATGCTGGACTTTCGGCTGCTGCGCGTGCCGACGTTCCGGATATCGGTGATGTGCGGCTCGTTGTCGCGGATCGCCGTTGGCGCCTTGCCCTTCCTCATGCCGATGATGTTCCAGCTCGGTTTTGGTCTGTCGGCGGTGCAGAGCGGGCTGATCACGTTCGTCACCTCCGTCGGCTCACTGGCGATGCGGACCTGTGCACCCTGGTTCCTGAAGCGCCTGGGATTCCGGACGGTGCTGACATGGATCGGCGCCCTCGCGACCGGTCTTCTGGCGATCAGCGCGGCGTTCCGGCCGAGCTGGCCGATGCCACTGATCTACGCGGTGCTGGTGGCGAACGGGTTTTTCCAGTCGTTGCAGTTCATGGCCTACAACACGATCGCCTACGCCGATGTGCCGCGCGAGGACATGAGTGCCGCGACCAGTTTCTATACGACATTCCAGCAGATGTCGCTGACGCTGGGCATCGCTGTTTCGGCGGCGGCGCTGGCGGCCTCGATCGTGGTCACACACCATGCTCAGCCGATGTTGCCTGATTTCTCCGCCGCGTTCCTGTTCGTCGCCGCGGTTTCGTTCATGGCCCCGCTGCTGGCGACGCGGCTGGACAAGGGGGCGGGTGCCGAACTGTCGGGCCATCGCGACCGGCCGGCGGCTGTCAAAGCGGTTCGGTAGGACCTGCGCCGGAGGCAAATGGCCATGGCGGTTCGGCGAGCCCAACGATGCAGGCCCGGCGGTCGCGGTGTCACGCGGCCTCGGTCTGCTGGTCCGCCACCACGCGGTTCCGGCCGCTGCCTTTGGCGCGATACAGTGCCTCATCCGCGCGCGCCATGACCTGTTCGATCGATCGATCCGTTTCAAGCTGGATTGCCAGGCCAATGCTGATGGTCATCGGGATCAGCCGGTCGCCAAACGCGACTGGTGCGTCCGCCACGCGCGCACGCAGCCTTTCGGCCACCATCCCGGCTGGCCTCGGTTGCGTGTCAGGCAGCAGGACAGCGAACTCCTCGCCGCCCAGTCGTCCGACCAGGTCAGTCTCACGCAGTCCGGCGCGCAGCGAGGTGACAAGATGCCGCAGAGCACAATCACCGCCGGCGTGGCCAAAGCGGTCGTTGATCGCCTTGAAGTGGTCGGCGTCGACCATCAGCACGACGATCTTCTGCCCGGTCCCTTGCTTCGCCTCCATCGCCCGTTGGGCGGAAACCAGAAACTCCGATCGGTTCAAGGCGCCGGTCAGTCCGTCGGTCGTCGCGAGGCGGCGCAGGTCGACCTCCAGCTGGCGGCGTTCGAACACTTCGTGCTCCAGCAGCAGACGAGCGGCGTCGGCCATCCGGGCACTTTCATCGGCCGCTTCCGCGAGTGAGGCCAAGTGTGCGGCCTGATCAGTCAGGAGTTCGGAATTGAACCGTAGTTCCGCGCTCACCCGCGCCGCTACGTCAAGCGCCTCGAGCCGCAGTTCGCGGGTGATATCGGCGTAGGTCAGGATGCGCCCGCCGTCGGCGCAGGCAACGCAGCGGAACAGGACATGCCGCTGGTCGGCAAGCGTGATGATGGCCGCCGGTGTTGATCCGGCCCGCACCTGCGCCTCACGTTCATCCAGATAAGCCGGCAACTCGTCCGCGGGCACGTTATACCAACCATTGGCCGCGGCGTGGTTCAGGAGGTCGCGGAAGCTTGGCGCGGTCACGATAAGTGCGGGGGGCGCGTCCCACATTTCGAGAAAGCGGCGGTTTATGAAGCGGGCCCTCAGGTCGCGGTTGAGCAAAACAATGCCGAAATCAACCAGATCGAGTGCGTCGGCCAGCATGGTCAGGATGGCGGCGGGCGGTTCGGATATGAGGTATCGCTGCATGCATCCGACTTTCCGCGGTTGACCGGCCGCCGGCTGGTGGTTCCGGTGACCGGCGGCGCAGATCGGATGCTATGCGGAATTCGTTACCAATTCATGAACGCCGGTCGCCTGGCTGTCAAATCGTTGCGGGTGATGAAAAACCGCGGCGTCCCGGCTGACCGCCGTTGGGCGGCCTTTACTCGGCGACACGGTATGCGTCTCCGCTTGATTCGGGGGCTTTCTCCAGATGCCGGTCGTGGCCGAGGACGACCAGGACGATGCTGGCGACCAGTGCGCCGGTTGCGATCGACAACAGGCCGATGCTGAAGCTGCCGGTCGCGTCCTTTATGGCGCCCATCATGTACGGCCCGAGGAACCCGCCGAGGTTGCCGACGGCGTTGATCAATGCGATTCCGCCGGCCGCGGCTGTCCCGGAGAGCATCGCGGTGGGCAGCGTCCAGAACGTGGGCGCGATCGATGACTGGCCCATCTGAGACACGATGATCGCGATCATCGTCAGGACCGGGCTGTCGAGCAGGACGCAGACCGAAAGGGCCGCGAACGTCAGGAAGCAAGCGCCGGCGGCATGCAAAGGACGCTCTCCGGTGCGATCCGAATGCATGCCCCACAGCACCATCGCGATCGCGCCGGCGACGAAGGGCAGGGCGCTGATCAGGCCGTTCATGCCCACGCCGACGCCGAAGCGGCTGACGATCTGCGGCAGGAAGAGGACGACCCCGTATCCGGTCATGTTCTGGCCGAAATAAACCAGCGTGAGCAGCCAGACGCGCGGGTTCAGCATTGTCTCCTTCAAGGAGTAGTGGCGGATCGATTCCTTGTGGCTGCGTTCCCTGGCCAGGCGGGCCATCAGCCACTGGCGTTGTTCGGGGCGCAGCCAGTGCGCATGCTCCGGCCCGTCGGTCAGGTAGAACATGACGACAAAGCCGAGGATGACGGCCGGGATAGCCTCCAGGATGAACAGCCATTGCCAGTCGTGCAGGCCGCCCCAGTTGCCGAGGCGCAGGATCTGGCTCGATACCAGGGACCCGGTGACGATCGAGATCGGGATCGCGGTCATGAAGATGCCGATGATCCGGGAGCGGTAGGCCGATGGGAACCACCAGGTCAGATAGAGGATGATGCCGGGGTAGAAACCGGCCTCGGCCAGACCCAGCACGAAGCGGATGCCGAGGAATGACCAGGTGCCGGTGACGAAGGCCGTGGCGCCGGAGATCACGCCCCAGGTGATCAGGATGCGGGCGATCCATTTCCTGGCGCCGACCTTGGAGAGGATCAGGTTGCTGGGGACCTCGAACAGGAAGTAACCGAAGAAGAAAATGCCGCTGCCGATGCCGAAGACCTCGGCGGAGAAGCCCAGAGCCTTGTTCATGGTGAGGGCGGCGAACCCGACGTTGACGCGGTCCAGGTAGGCGGCGAAGTAGCTCACCATCAGGAGCGGGATGAGCCGGCGGGCGACCCGGCTCATGGTTTCCTTTTCGATCGCCTCGATCGGCGACACGCTGGCCGATTGTGCCACGGTGGAAGCCATGGACGATTCTCCCGGAAAGATTAGCTTTGCTGTCGCCGGTCTTGCGGCGGCCGTGGCATGAGCCCGGCGTTTGACCGTCGGTTAAGCAAGCTAAAATGGCGGCATCGGGCGGTCAAGCCGCGGGCGTTTCAGGACGCGATCGCTCCAGGCGCGCTCAGAGGGGGAAAATCAATCGGACCTGAAAAAGAATGCCATTTGTTGCAATTACGATTTTTTCGTCGGTTCCGGTGCGAGAGGGATCCGGAGCATGATGGCGTCGATCTGACGCACTCATACGCGGATCAAGGAGCCCAGGGTTACCGAGCCAGCCGTTCGGCGTTGGCGGCTATCGTCCGCTGAATGGGAACCATGGCAGCCTGCTGTGCAGTGAGCGCGAGGATGCCGAGGGAGAAGAAATTAGCTGCCGCGCGGTTGATCCAGTCGAGGGCGAACAGGCCTTGCGCCTCCGCCACGGCCATCGGGTTGACGCAACTGGTCATCGAAAGCGTCGCCTGGGCGGTGGTCATGACTTCGTCAGAGGCGAGGCGGGTAATTTCCCAGCCGGCCTGGCTGGACTGTTCGAGCATGATCATGCCGGCGGCGGAGAAGGCCTGCATCTTTTCAGGCAGCATGCGGCCGAATTCCGCGTGATCAGCCTGCATGGGGTCGAATGCGGCCGCCATACCCAGGGCGACCCGTCTGGCGATGACCTCGCCGGCGGCGATCGCGAGCTCGTTGCTGCTGTTGGCGTTGTGCGTTGCCGCGTCGAGCACGCCGTTGAAGGTTGTCATTTGGTTGTCCTAGGTCGGTTGGGAGGCAAGGCTGGCGTCGCCAGCGGCGCGCCGACTTCTATGTTGCAGTGCAGCATCGCGAATGCAAGGGGCGCTTGCCGGCCTCCAGACTTATCTTTCGGAAAGATTGCCCGATTGTTGTCCGGTTCCGGAGCGAGCGTTGGGGTGGGTGTGTCTGCTCGAACAGAACCCGCCTACAGCCGCTTGTATTCCTCGCCGGTGGTCTCCAGCCCGGCGATCGCAGCAAGGGTGGCGGGATCGAGTTGCGGCGTCTGCTGGCCGTACAGCAGGTCGTGGGCGGTGCCGGCCAG
>JBEKLE010000014.1:0-39034 GCA_050010355.1 Rhodopila sp.
TACCAGGGGCTTGCCGCCCTGACGGGGCGCATCGTTTCGCGGCTTCGCGTGGTCGCGATGAGCGGCGTCACCCGCCCGCCCGCCGCCGCCTTGTCCGGGTGGCCGAGGCGCATGTCCGCCGGGTCCGCGGAACGGACCACGGTCGGAGGGGGGGCGAGACGAGCCGCCGGGCCGGTTGCCGTGGGGAGGTTTCATCGACAGCCCGTATAGCCCCCGCGCACGAATCTGCACAGATGGCCCGGGGCTCAGGGATCTACTCCGCCGCCCTTGGGATTGAGCCATCGGCGTCGACTTCGGGTCGTGATCGCGGACGTAGGCCAGCCATCCAAGTCGTTGATTCGTCATGAAGAAGGCGTGGATGCCGACCTTCGTCGGCATGACGGGGCAGCGCTGCAGGAGAGAGGCGGTGTCATCGCCGACTCCGCCGGCTGTCTGGCTGGCGCCAATCTTCGTGCTGCCGATCGCCCCCATCTCAGCGCGGGCGCTTCCAGACGGACGTGCAGCCAGGCTGATGCGAGCAGCGGCATGCCGATCGTCGCCGGCACCCACAGCAGGGTGAACAGCGTCGGGTCACCATCCGCCAGTCGGCCCAGCAGCGCTCCGGCGACCTTATGGACTGGTTCATTGACCAGGTAGAGGCAGTAGGAGATCGAGCCGAGGTAAAGTGCGGGCGGCGATCGCAAGATCCAGTTGAGTTGCCGAAATCCCGGCGTGGCGGGTCGCATCTGCGCGGCCAGGCAGAGCGTCCAAACCAGCGGCGGGAGCAATTTTCCGATCGCTCCCTGCGCGGCGCAGACCGCGACTGTCGCCGCAAGGACTATCCCATAGCGACCGAGTGCACCGCGGTCCTGACGTACGACGGCCATGCTCGCCACGCCCAGCGCGAAGAAATGCGCCTCGTTCGGCAGGAATGCCCTGGTGAACTGCCTGGCCTCCGGCACAGACGCCTGCCAGGCGACCGCGACGACGGCAAGACCGAAAAGCAGCCAGATGAGGTACCGCGGGCCTCGGCCAACGAGAAGCAGGGCGAGCAGGTAGAACTGCCACTCGGTCGACAGGCTCCAGGCGGAACCGAGGAAACTGACCCAAATGTCCGGCAGGACGCCGTAGGGAAACAGCCCATGGGTCATCGTCAGATGGGCGATGATCTCGGGTAACCAGGCGTGCGGGCTCTCCATCGAGCAGATCCTTCGCGCCACGCTGTCCCCGGTTATCCAGGGCATATGCTCGAAGCCGCAGGACCAGGGTTCCACCGCGACCGCGAACGCGAACACCGCCAGGTACACCGGAAAGATCCGCATCGCGCGTCCGATCAGGAACGGCGCTGCCCGGCCGCCGGACGCTTGCAGCGACTGGGTGATCACCAGCCCGCTGAGGACGAAGAAGATGTCCACGGCGGCGGTGCCATGCGAGGCGGCCGTCTGCATGCCGGCGGGAAGGACGGCGAATGGCGCCATGTGGCCGAGCAGCACGTAGACCGCCAGCACGCCCCGCAGTCCATCAAGGCATTCAAGACGCTTCATGCCGGGTATGATGGGGCGGAAAGGTTAACAAGGTACGAACCCTTGCAATCATGCCTTTTCCGCGCTATTTCCTGGCGAAATCATTCTCCGCTGTTATACGGAGGTGGCCTTCGCGGGCCGCCTCTTTTTGTTTTGGACAACCCGGTTTGGACGGAAACGAAGCAACAACCGCGCATTCGGCCAGCGCCAGCTTGGAAGCCAGGCTGGTGGCTATCATCGCGCCGCGCCTGGAACTCATGGGCTTTGAGCTGGTGCGTGTGGCTGTCCTGGGGCGCGAAAGGCCGACGGTGCAGATCATGGCCGACCGGGCCGACGGTTCGCAGATCACGGTCGAGGATTGCCAGACCATCAGTCACGATATCAGCGCCGCGATCGACGTTGATGACCCGATCCCCGGCGCCTGGACGCTCGAGGTCAGTTCCGCGGGGATCGACCGCCCGTTGACCCGGATCAAGGACTGGAACCGCTTTGCCGGCCACCTTGTTCGGATTGAGACTTTCTTCCCGCAGAACGGCCGCAGGCGGTTCGCCGGGGTCGTTCTGGGGGCCGACGAAACCGCTGCCCGCGTCCGGCTGGACGATGGCCAGGAGGTGGCCATCCGCCATCCCGATATTCGCCGTGCGAAACTTGTCTTGACTGACGCGCTGATCGAAGTCACGGCATCACCGCCCCAGGCTCATTAGACACCCGGACCCACTGACAGAGGTCGCCATGGACACTGCTATTGCCCGCCCCGAACTGCTGCTGGTCGCCGACGCCGTCGCGCGGGAGAAGAACATCGACCGCGAGGAAGTGCTGGAGGCGATGGAGCAGGCCATCCAGAAGGCCGGCCGCGCCAAGTACGGGCACGAAAAGGACATCCGCGCCACGATTGACCGCAAAAGCGGCGACGTTCGGCTTTCGCGCTGGACCGAGATCGTCGATACGGTCGAAAACGAAGAAACCCAGATGGGAAAGGTCGACGCCGCCAAGTTGTTTCCGGACAAAAAGGTTGGCGAGTTCGTCGTCGATCCTCTCCCGCCGATCGATTTCGGCCGCATCGCCGCTCAGACCGCCAAGCAGGTCATCGTCCAGCGCGTCCGCGAATACGAACGCAAGCGGCAATACGACGAGTTCAAGGACCGTGTTGGCGAGATCATCAACGGCGTCGTGAAGCGCACCGAGTATGGCAACCTGATGGTCGAGCTTGGCCGAGCCGAGGCTCTGCTGCGCCGCGATGAGCTAATCGCGCGCGAAAGTTTCCGGAATGGCGATCGCGTGCGCGCCTACATCTACGATGTGCGGGAAGAGCCGCGCGGCCCGCAGATATTCCTCTCGCGCACGCATCCGGGGTTCCTGGCGAAGCTGTTCGCGCAGGAGGTGCCGGAAATTTACGACGGCATCATCGAGATCAAGGCGGTGTCGCGCGATCCGGGCAGCCGGGCGAAAATGGCGGTGATCAGCCGCGACAGTTCGATCGACCCGGTCGGTGCCTGCGTCGGCATGCGCGGGTCTCGCGTTCAGGCTGTGGTGCAGGAACTGCAAGGGGAAAAAATCGACATCATCCCCTGGAGCAGCCAGGCCGCGACGTTCGTTGTCAACGCGCTGGCGCCGGCCGAAGTGACGAAGGTCGTGCTGGACGAGGAAGCCGGCCGTGTCGAAGTTGTGGTGCCGGACGAACAGCTCTCGCTGGCGATCGGCCGCCGCGGTCAGAACGTGCGCCTGGCGTCCCAGCTTACCCGCTGGGACATCGATATCCTGACGGAAGCGGAGGAAAGTGAGCGCCGCCAGGATGAATTCCGCCGCCGGTCGGGCCTCTTCGTCGAGGCGCTGGATGTGGACGACATGATCGCCGGGCTGCTGGTGACCGAAGGATTTACGACGGTCGAGGAACTGGCGTTCACGCCGGTCGACGAAGTCGCGGCGATCGAGGGCTTCGACGAGAGCGTCGCCGAAGAACTGGTCCGCCGCGCCGAAAGCTTCCTTGCCCAGCGCGACAACGAACTGAACGATCAGCGTGTTGAACTTGGCGTGAGCGATGATATTGCCTCGATCGAGGTGCTGACGCCGCAGATGCTGGTCGCGCTGGGGGAGAAGGGCGTCAAGGCGCTCGACGATCTGGCCGATCTTGCGTCGGACGAACTGATCGAGATCGTGGGGGCGGACAAGATGGACGAGGCGACCGCCAACGATGTCATCATGCTGGCCCGCGCCCATTGGTTCGACGGCGAGCCAGCCCCAGCCCCGGCGCAGGAGGCTGATCACGACTGACACTGACCTGGGCGTCCCCGCGGATGCCACTGCCGCCGTGGATTTTGGTGCTGACAACGAAGCAGAGCCGGAAACGGGTCCGCTTCGGCGGTGCGTCGTCACGCGCGAGCGGTTGCCGAAGGAGCGGATGATCCGCTTTGTTGTCGGGCCTGACCGGCAAATTGTCCCCGACCTGGCTGCACGGCTGCCTGGACGGGGAATATGGTTGAGCGCCTCTCGGGATGTGCTAAACTCTTCCAGGCTCCAGCGAGACGGGCGGCAAACGGAAAAGCGGGGCGACGATGCTTATCGTCAGCTAGTCCGCGCATTTGCCCGGGCTGCACGCGGCCCCGTATCAGTGCCACCTGATCTTTCTGTCCTGCTTCAGACGGCGCTGGTCCGGCGGATT
The DNA here is from genome assembly GCA_050010355.1 of Rhodopila sp. GTDB lineage: Bacteria > Pseudomonadota > Alphaproteobacteria > Acetobacterales > Acetobacteraceae > Rhodopila. The sequence goes on from JBEKLE010000014.1 coordinate 4,162, forward strand.
GGCGATTGTCTCGGTCTTGCCCGTCGCGCCGGGCAGGCCGTGGCGGGCTATGAAAAGGCGCGCGAAGCGTTAAGGACCGGCCGGTTTCGGCTGGTTGTGCAGGCGTCTGATGGCAGTGAGGCGGAGCGAGGGCGCTTCCTCTCTGGCTTTGGGCCGGAACTGACGATTATCGATCCGCTTCCAGGTGAGACCCTGGGACGGGTGTTCGGTCGAGACTATGTAGTGCACGTCGCGGTCGCGCCGGGCAAATTGGCGGAGTCGCTCGTCGTGGAAGCGGGCAGGCTGGCCGGATTGAGGAACGGGTCCGCAAGGGCCAAGGGGTCCAATGGGGCCACGGGGCGGGAAACCGCGTCGGTGAACGATGTAGCTAACGGATAAACATGAGCGAAAGTAACGATCAGGACGGCGGCAAGGGACGCCTTTCCCTCCGTCCGGCGGGACGGCTGGAACTGGGGCGGACCGTTCAGGCGGGCTCGGTTCGGCAGAGCTTCAGCCACGGCCGGTCGAAAGTCGTAGAGGTCGAAGTGCGCAAGACGCGCACCCCTGTCGCACGAAATCCCTCGGCGGCCGCGGGTGCGCCTCCGCCGCCGCCAGCGGGTGCGGCCCCTGCTCCGCGTCCCGTGGTTCAGCCGGGTCGGCCGGCGCCGGGAGCCGGGCGCGCTCTGACCGCCACCGAGCTGGCCGCTCGCCAGCGCGCGCTGGACGAACAGAAGCGCGACGCCGCCAGACGTGAGGCCGAACGGCGTGAGCAGGAGACGATTTCGATCCTCTCCGCCGCCGAGGAAGCGCGCCGGCGTGAAACCGAAGCCCGCAAGGCGGCCGACGAGGAAGCGCGGCGGTCCGAAGAGCAGGCCGTCCGCGACCGGATCGAGGCCGAGGCCAAACGCGCGGCGGATGCTGCCGCCGCGGCTGCCTCTGCCGCGCGTGGACCAGGCACTGACGAGGACGCGGCCGAAGCGTCCTCACAGGCAGCACCACCGCCGCCGGCGCCCACGCCGAAACCCGCTCAGCCGACGGCCAAGGCAGCCCCTCGGCCGGGGCAGCAAACCGCAACGGCCGCGGCGGCGACCGAGACCCTTAGGCTGCGCGCAGCTCGGCCCGAAGACGAGGACGAGGGGCGTCCGGTCCGGCGTACCGGTGCGGGCGGCGTGCCAGCCCGCAAGCCGCCGGTCGTGGCACCGAAGGGGGGCACCAACGATCGTCGCCGAGCCGGGCGCATCGATGTGCAGGCGGCAATCGAGGGTGAGGACGAAAAGGTCCGCTCGCTGGCGTCGGTACGCCGTCAGCGCGAACGCGAACGCCGGCAGGCGGAGCTGGACCGGCTTCGGTCCGATCAGGTGAAAGTTGTGCGCGACGTCATTCTGCCTGAACAGATCACCGTGCAGGAACTGGCCAATCGTATGGCCGCCCGCGGGCCCGAGGTCATCAAGGCTTTGATGAAGATGGGCGTCATGGCGACCATCACCCAAAGCCTGGACGCCGACACCGCCGAACTGGTGGTCCAGGAATTTGGCCACCGCGCTCGGCGCGTTTCAGAATCGGACGTCGAACTCGGTCTGGAAGGTCATGCCGACATCGATTCCGATCTGTTCACGCGCCCCCCGGTCGTCACGATCATGGGCCATGTCGATCACGGCAAGACCTCGCTGCTGGATGCCCTACGCGCCACCGACGTGGCGGCGAGCGAGGCCGGCGGCATCACCCAGCACATCGGCGCCTATCAGGTCACCATGCATGGCGGCGAGAAGATCACCTTTATCGACACGCCGGGCCACGAGGCGTTCACCGCGATGCGCGCGCGCGGCACGTCGGTGACCGACATCGTGATCCTGGTTGTCGCCGCGGACGACGGCGTCATGCCGCAGACGATCGAGGCGATCCGTCATGCCAAGGCGGCGAACGTGCCGATCATCGTCGCCATCAACAAGATGGACAAACCCGACGCCGACCCCAACCGGGTCCGGCAGGAACTTCTCAGCTATGACATCGTCGTCGAGGAGATGGGCGGCGAGACACAGGACGTGCCGGTCTCGGCGCTGAAGAAAACCGGCTTGGACAAGTTGGAGGAGGCGATCCTCCTGCAGGCTGAGATCCTCGACCTGAAAGCCAACCCGCACCGTTCCGCCGAAGGCACGGTGATCGAAAGCCGGCTCGACCGCGGTCGCGGCCCGGTTGGCACCGTCCTGGTGCAGCGGGGCACCCTGGAGCAGGGCGACATCGTCGTGGCTGGCGCCGAATGGGGCCGGGTGCGGGCGATGCTGGACGACAGGGGCAAGGCGATGGCCGAAGCCGGCCCCTCCGCCCCGGTGGAAATCCTGGGCCTCAGCGGCGCGCCGCTGGCCGGCGAGCCGTTCGTGGTGGTCGAGAACGAAGGCCGCGCGCGGGAAATCACCGAGTTCCGTGAACGCCGGCAGCGTGACAAGGTGGCCGGTGCGGCGGTCGGCGCGCGGGGCACGCTGGACCAGATGCTGGCTCGCATCCAGGCGGGTGAGCAGAAGGAGGTCGCCGTCCTGATCAAGGCCGACGTGCAGGGCAGCGCCGAAGCCATCCAGGTGGTGGTGACGAAGCTGGCGCACGAGGAAGTGAAGATCCGCGTGCTGCTGGCCGGCGTCGGGCAGATCACCGAAAGCGACGTGCAGCTCGCCAAGGCCTCCAGCGCGGTGATCATCGCTTTCAACGTGCGGGCGACCTCGCAGGCGCGCGAACTGGCGCAGCGGGAAAGCGTCGATATCCGCTACTTCTCGATCATCTACGAGGTGGCTGATGACGTCGAGAAGCTGGTCAAAGGCAAGGTCGCGCCGAAAGCCCGCGAGAAGTTCCTGGGCTATGCCGAAGTTCGCAAGGTGTTCAACATCACCAAGACCGGCAAGGTCGCGGGTTGCTACATCACCGAAGGCCTCGTCAAACGTGGCTCCGGCGTGCGCGTGCTGCGCGACAACGTGGTGATCCACACCGGCGAGCTGTCGCAGCTCAAGCGCTTCAAGGACGATGTCCGCGAAGTGGCCCGCGGCTACGAATGCGGCCTGTCGTTCGCGCACTTCGAGAACTTGCAGGAAGGCGACGTCATCGAGTGCTTCGAGACGGAGATGGTTCCCGGTTGAAGAAGCCTTCGAAGGCGGGCCCAACCCAGCGGCAACTGCGCGTGGCGGAGGAGATCCGCCACGTTCTTTCGGGCGTGTTCGCCCGCAACGAGTTCCGCGATCCCGAGCTCGCGGCGGCTCATATCACGGTCACGGAAGTGCGGATTGGTCCCGACCTGAAGCGGGCGACGGCGTTTATCTCGCGCCTCGGCCGGTCCGATGTCGATGCGCTGATCCCGTCATTGATCAGGGCGACGCCTTATCTGCGCGGGCAAGTGGCAAAGGCGCTGCGGTTGCGGATCGCACCGGATCTGACGTTCACCCCCGACCACGCGCTGGATTACGCCATGAAGATCGATGAACTCATGCACCGGCCGGAGATCGCGCGGGACCTGGGGAAGGGGGAAGAACATTGAGTGAGGGCTTGACGTTGGGTGTCGCGAGGGTTAAGTCTAGCCTGTCTGGATAGAACAGGAGGCGGCCGTGCAGGACTGGCAGTTGCAGGATGCCAAGAACCGCTTCAGCGAAGTGGTTAAGCGCGCTCGGGATGAAGGACCCCAGACCGTGACCGTGCATGGCCAGCGGGCGGCGGTCATTGTCTCGGCGCCCGCGTTCGACGCGCTGGTCAAGCCGCGCCTGTCCTTTGTCGATTTTCTGCTGGCCGAAACCCCCGGCCAGGAACCCTGGCCCGACGACGTGGTGGACGCGATCAACGATCGCAGCACCGACACGGGCCGCGACATCGCTTTCTGATGTATCTGCTGGACACCTGCGTGGTGTCGGAGGCGCGCCGGCACAGCCCGAAGGCCGTCGCCTGGCTGCGCGCGGCCCAGTCGGAAACACTGTTCCTGAGCGCGATCACGATCGGCGAGATCATGAAAGGCGTCATGATGAAGCTGCGGACCGATGCGCCGGCCGCGGCGGCCCTGCGCCGATGGCTGGACGAGCTGCGCTTCGTCTATTCGAACCGCATCCTGACCATCGACGACGCGGTGGCGACAACCTGGGGCCGTCTGATGGCGCAACGGACCCGGCCTGTCGTTGACACATTGATCCTGGCGACGGCCCAGGTGAACAACAAGATCATCGTGACGCGCAACGTGGCCGACTTTGCCGACGCAGGCGTTGAGGTGATCGACCCCTGGGCGCTTTGAGCAGCACTCGGGGTCTGCCAGAAAGAGTTGGCTGAACAAACTCTGATCAGTTGACCAATTGGCTGGCAGGCGTGATGGCTGACGGGTTGCCAGGATGGCTTCAGCTACCTGGCACGCAACTTGCTGCCGAGATTCGGCGCATAGAAGCGTCAGACGACCCGTGAGCCGACACGAGCTGATTGCATACCGGGCACTCGCCCGCGTGTTTCCATCGCCATGGAGACACACCAGTCGTGGAGCGGCTCGTCGGGCTTTCCCGCCGCATGCAGTAAATACCAACCGGCAAATAGATTGATCCATAAGCACGTCATTACGGGCAATGCTACGCCACGCCGAGTCGCAAACTGGCAAAGCAAAGGCGTGGATGCCACCATCGTCGGCATGACGAGGCGGCATCGCCGATGAATTGATTTCAACGCAAATTGGTGCAAGGGGACAGGAATGCATACGCTCGATGAGCTTAACACGATGCCGCCGGACGCCTTCGTCGCGGCGCTGGAGGGCGTCTTCGAATATGCGGACTGGGTGGCTGAAGCCGGCGCAAAGCAGCGACCTTTCGCATCGGTGAGTGCGCTGCACGACGCCCTAATGGCTGTCGTCCATGCCGCGCCGGTAGATACCTGCGTCGGTTTCCTTCGAGGCCATCCGCCGCTGTCGCCGAAAGCGCTCGCCAGTCCGGGCCTCACCGCGTCATCGCGCGACGAACAGGGCGGCCTGGGGATGAGCAGTCTGGGCGAGCAGCTTGCCAGCTTCGAGGCCGGTTCAACCGCTTACGAGGCGCGTTTTGGTTTTCCGTTCATCGTCTGTGTCCGGCGCCTGACGCCGCCATTCGTGCTGCGGGGCCTGGAGCGCCGTCTGGCGAACACCCAGCACCAGGAGCTTGCCGCGGCGCTGGCCGAGATCGGTCACATCACCCGCCTGCGTCTCGTGGACCGCGTCACCGGACCGGGCATGCCGAAAACCGCCGGGCATCTGTCGGCCCATGTGCTTGACACCGCACGCGGGAAAGCGGCCGAGGGCGTCCGCATCGAGGTGTTCCGCGAAGGCGCGCTGATCAAGGAGGCGGTCACCAACGACGATGGCCGGACCGATGCGCCATTGCTGGCCGACGGCCCGCTACGGATCGGCCGGTATGAGTTGCGGTTCCACATCGAGGAGTACTATGCCGGCTGGCCGAACATGACGGACCCGCCGTGGTACGATGTCATTCCAATCCGCTTCGGCGTCGCCGAACCTGAAGGCCACTACCACATCCCGCTGCTGTTAGGTGCCTGGACCTATACGACCTACCGGGGATCCTGATCGTCGTTCATGCCGCGATCCGGTAACGCAGCATACGTTGCCGCCTTGCTTCGTTAAGCGCAGCGCGCCTGGCCCAGAGAGACCGGTACCAGGCGATCCGGGGGGCGACCTGATAGGCCAGCATACGATCGTCCGCCACGTACTGGCGTGCCGCATCCGCCAGCCCGCGGGCCAGTTCGGGCATCGCGAGCAGGTGCAGCAGCCGAGCGTGGAAGGCGACGGGGTCGCGGAACAGCAGGCCGGTGCGTCCGTCCTCGATGCTGTTCGCATATACGACGCTGCTTGCCAGCGTCGCTACGCGGCATGAGGCAGCCTCGATGAATTTCAGGTCGGACTTGGCCCGGTTGAATGGTGTGTCCGACAGCGGCATCAGCGAGATCTCCGACCCGCCCAGAATTTGCAGGTAGGTTTCGTAGTCGCAGGTGGGTGTGAATGTCTTGTATGGCGTATCCAAGGCATCGAAGAACGTCTGGTCATGCACGACCTGAAACCTCAGACGCTCGCCGGCCATGGCTGCGATCGCATTGATCGCGGGCATCAACGGCAACCAGTCGTGCTGCCGGTTCAGGGCGCCGAAGAACACCGTGGTGGTTTTCGGGTCGGCGAAATTCCTGACTTCGGGAAGCGCGCCGACGGCGTTCGGGAAAACGGCGATTTCGGGATTGTATTTGCGCAGCGCTTCCGCCATCGCCGTGGTGCTGGTTTGCAGTGCATGGACGCCGCGGAACCCCAACTCTCCGCCCATCCGCATCATGTCGAAGTGGTCGGGGAAGTCGTCGAACTCGGTGACGATGAGGAAGCCGGCCTCGGTCAGTGCACGCAACAACTCGTGGCCCTGGTTGCCGATCAGTGCTGGGCGATGCAGCACGAAGATGCGCTGTATGGCGTCCGCAGGATCACCGATTTCCACGCGGTCGGTCACACTGGCCATGACCGTCGGGTCGGTTGCCATGGCCTGAATCGGATAGACCACGCGCACATGCGAGACGCCGCCCACGGGGTTCAGCATACTCCCGGACAGGATCATCCGCTGACACGGTTCCCTGCGAGCGCGCCAGATCAGGTGGCTGGGAGCGGCCCGTGTTGCGTAATCCCTTGGGTCGATGCCGAGCGCTTCCAGGCCCAGCGCGAGTGAGGCCGCGAAGCGGGCGGCCGCGTTGGGGTCGGGGTCCCGCACCGTGACATCGCAGACCGTGAGGCCCGCGCGGACCAGGTTGTGCCGCGTTGACGCCATGGAGAACCAATGGCGCTGCGGCTTGGCATCGTACCCGGTGCCGCGCAACAGCCGTTCCGCGAGGCGCCAGTACTCGATGTTGGGAACGCAGATCAGCATGACCCCGTCCGGGCTGAGCGCTTCCGCTTGGCGGCTGATCAGGTCCCAGGGATCGCGCAGGTGGCCCAGGATGCCGTCGTAGATGATGCAGTCGATGCCGTCGGGCAGATCGAACGGCAGCGGATCGGTTTCCGGGTCCACCGTTGCGACCTGGTCCATGTGCGAAGCCGCGCGTTCGGCCGCGACCGGATCGACCTCGATACCGAGCAGCCGGGCTTTCGGATTTATCGGCCGGTAGGCTGCGGCGAGCGTACCGGTGCCGCATCCCACGTCCAGGATCGTGCGTGCCGGCAGAGGGATGCGTGACAGGAGGTCGGAACAATTGAGCGGAAACAGCATCGGCGGATCGGGAACCCGGCACTCTGGAAGCAAATAAGCCTTGTCTGCCCGATCCGAGCTTCAGATCACGTCCACAGGGGCGGAGTCCGATCGCGGTCAGCCGATGTCAGCCGATGGGCGTATGCTGGTAGCTGCAATTATTGCCTACTTGCAAGCGCGATTGCGGATTCACGGACGGCGGGAGGCCGATGGGTCCCGCAAGGGGTTCGCGCGGATCTCGTTCACTGCATCAAGCATCCGGGACTGGCATCGGTCCAGCGCCGTGGCGGTGGACAATTGCGGCGACGTGTCCGCGGCCAGCCGCAGTGCCTGGCTCGCCCGTGTGACGAGCCGTTCCGGGGACAATTGCCGCAAGCGGTGTTCCTGGCGGCTCAGCCAGACGCGAGAGGTGTGAAATGAAATCAGGCGGCTTGTGCAGGCCCATTCGAACAGCGTCGACGCCGGCAGGTCGTGGAATCGCGGGCGCAGGTCCATCGTGTCGGCCCAGTCCAACCATTTTGGCCGGTGACGGTTGTGCAACGGCCGCATCGCGATCCACGGCACACGCAAGGCATCGGCGACGATTACGCCATGCAGCGCCTCGCTCAGCAGCAGTTTGCAGCCGCCGATCGCTTGCAGGATCGCCAGCGGCGGGGCGCGGGGATCGATCAGGTGCAGCCCGGCACGGTCCGCCGCCTGTTGCCATGCGCCCCACGCCGCGCTCTCGAAGTGCGGCATGAATCCGATGTCCTGGCCTTCCGCGCGGCCTACGCCGAGGGCTGACGGCACCAGGGCGGCGGGATCGCCTAAGGCAAGTCTGGAGGAAAGACCGAGCGTGGCGGCGGTACGGGGGCCTCGGACCCAGTGGATTATCCAGTTTTGATCAAGCCGCGGCTTGCGCTGGTAACCGCCGTAGCCGGCCCCGGCGACGAGCTTGACCGGCTCCGATGGGTGCCGCTCGTCGAGCACTGATCCGATGCCGAGGAATCTGATCGCGGGGTTTCCGTCGAAGAAGCCGGGCAGCAGACGCGGCCAGAGGACGGTGTTCAGTTCGTCGCCAAAGTTGGAGGATATGCCCTTCCAGTGATACAGGATCACGCGGCCACTGGCCCAACGTCCTGGGGAATCATGGCGTGCCCGATGGCAGCCTCGGTGACGTGCCACCCGAGGGCGGCCCTGACGAAGCCGGCGGCATAGGCGGCGCGCCAGCGAGCGGAGAGCAGGCGGGTCGAATGGCGTGGGATCAGGCAGGTCGGCGCCAGCACGCAAGCCACCAGCAGCCGGCGGGGCAGTTCGCGCCAGACCGTCTCCGGCTGTTGGAGCATGCGGCGGGTGAGAACCGTGGAGGCTCCCTGCCAGTAGAGACGTGACAGGAGCCATTCAGGTTCCAGGCGGCGGGCCTGGATCTGGTGGTGTACGACGATCCGCGAGTCGTAACGCACCGAGTAGCCGGAATCCTGCAGCATCCAGGCGAGCTGGACTTCCTCATCCGACAGCAGGGAGTGCCCGTAACGGCCGACCGCGCCGCCGAAGCCGCCGGCGGCAAGCAACGAAAGCACATGCACGACCATGTTGGCCGCATAGGGTTCGAGGTCCTTCGGGACCGACGTGGTGCGATACTCGCCGCGTCCTTCGTGCTCGATGATCGACAGCACACCGCGCAGCGAGGCGGGCCACCAGACGGGAAGCGGTGCTTCCCACCTTGGCAGGATCCGGCCGCCGATCAGGGCGGGCCGGCGCCCGGGCTGAGCAATGGCGGTCAGGATGGATTCGATCCAGTCGCTGGCCGGGATCGCGTCGTCGTCGATATAGGCGATGAACGGCGTGCGGGCGGCCCAGGCGCCGGTGTTGCGTGCCCGGCTGATGCCGGGCTGGTCGAGCCGGATCAGTCTGGCGCCGTTTTCGCTCGCCAGGTCGTCGAGTTCGGCGGCGGCGGGAGCGGAGGAGGCGCTGTCCACCAGCAGAATGGTAAAGCGATCACGCGGAACGGTCTGGCGACGCAGGCCGTCGAGGCAGTCGCGGACATAGCGCGGGCGGTCACGGGTGCAGATGCAGACTGTCAGGTCCATACGCGGAAGGCTAACGGGCAAAGGTTTAAGAAAAGTTAACGGATTTCCGCGCGTTCAGCCGGGGACTGGGGATTCGCGGGTGACGGCCCACAACCGGTACCTGGCTGTGTCGATCAGGCTGGTCTCCGGGAAGCCCTCCCGCGGCTGAACGCAGAAACGGCGGATTAAAAAGACCAGGCTGCTGTGAACCATGTCACAGCAGCCTTCCGCGGCTCTGCCACAGACTTATCGCCGCTAAGCGCGACACATCGCGACCTGACCAGGAGACTGACCGATGGACAACATCATCATGCTGTTTGTGTGCCTGGCGGTGGGAATGGCCCTCAGGTGGTCAAACCGCGTGCCGGACAACGCGCATACGACGATCAATGCATTCATCATCCACGTCTCGCTGCCGGCACTGACCTTGATCCAGATCCACGCGGTCAGACTCGACCGGTCGCTGCTGGATGCCGTCTTCATGCCGTGGCTGTTGTTTGCGACAAGCGTCGCGTTGTTCTGGGCGGTGGGAAACGCGCTCAAGCTGCCGCGGACGACCACCGGTGCGCTGGCGGTTGTCGGAGGCCTCGGCAATACCTCGTTCATTGGCCTTCCGATGATCGAATCGTTCTACGGAGCCGGCGGCATGCCGATCGGCATCATGATTGACCAGCTTGGCACTTATCTGGTGCTCAGCACCGTCGGGATTCTGATGATTTGTTTTTATGCCGAAACTGTCGTGACGCGGCGTGAAATCGCGGTACGGATCGTAACGTTCCCACCGTTGATTGCTTTGGTTGTCGCGGTGATGCTCATGCCGCTCACCTATCCCGCCTGGGCCGTGTCCGTGCTGGATCGCCTGGGCGGAACCCTGGCTCCGCTGGCGCTGGTGTCGGTTGGGCTGCAATTGCGCCTCGGCGCGCTGGGCGGCAACCGCGGTGCGCTTGCCATGGGGCTCGGCTACAAGCTGGTGCTTGGACCGTTGCTTATGGCGTTGGTGTATGTCGGGTTCATGGGACTGCGCGGCCCGACGACGCAGATCACGCTGTTTGAAGCCGCGATGGCACCGCAGATCGGCGGATCTATTGTCGCAATCCAATACGGTCTGAATGCGCAGCTTATCTCGCTGATGGTCGGTATCGGAACCGTTCTGTCGTTTGTCACGCTGCCGCTCTGGTGGAATGCTTTCGCGATGTTCTGAGATTTCATCGGGATTTCACCGGACGGGAGGGTCGGCACGCGCTCATCGGCCGAATGTTTTTTGTTGGCGTATGGCACCCGCGCCCGAGACGACTGGTTTGCGCCCTTCCGCGCCGTTCAGACCTCACCCAATCGATGTCTGGTATTTTGCGAGGCCGCATCTGCGAAATTGCATGCGGCTTACCCCGGTGCTGACGACCGCCGCGACCGCGCCTTAAAGCTGGCGTGTGGCCGTCTGCCGGAGACCGGCGATGACCTGCACTCGCAACCGACAATGTCACGCTGGGAGAATGCGCCCCGACCTACGCACGCTGATCCGGATGGCGCGCGCGATCGTGGATTCCGTGGTGCAGCGCTGCGCTCGTGCGCCCCATTGCCTGGCCTCCCTGTTTCCCGTATGTCCATTTTGTCATGTGTGTCCTTTATCCGGTCAAGCTCATTTGATCCCAAGCAAGGTGTCACCAAATGGCTGATTACGTCATTTCGCCTCCGGCGATTACGGCCGTGCCCGTGGCGGGCGGCGGCGCTTTTCCCGTCCGGCGGGTCTTTTGTGTCGGCCGAAATTACGCCGAACATGCCCGGGAGATGGGCAGCGATCCGGATCGCGAGCCGCCGTTTTTCTTCATGAAGCCCGCTGACGCTCTACTGCTGAACGACGGTGACATGCCGTATCCACCGCAGAGTAGACAGTTGCATCACGAGATGGAGCTGGTCGTCGCGATCGGCGAGGGTGGCGCGGATATCGCCGAAGCGGACGCCCTGGCGCACGTCTGGGGCTATGCCGCGGGGCTGGATATGACGCGCCGCGACCTGCAGAACGCAGCCAAGAAGGAAGGCAAGCCGTGGGACATGGGCAAGGGATTTGACCACTCCGCGCCGATCGGGGTGATGGTGCCGGCGTCAAAGATCGGTCATCCGGCAAGCGGACTGATCGAGCTCAAGGTCAACGGCCGTGTCCGCCAAACCTCCGACCTGTCGAAGATGATCTGGAACGTGCCGGAGACCATCGCCTACCTGTCCGGACTGGTCAGGCTGGCTCCCGGCGACCTGATCTATACCGGCACGCCGGAGAATGTCGCCGCAGTCCAGCGCGGCGACCTGCTCGAAGGCGTTGTCGAGGGCGTTGGTTCGGTGAAGACCCGCATCGTCTGATGGCTTCGATTCGGGTGGCGACCTGGAACATCAACTCATTGCGGTTGCGCTTCGGCTTGCTGGACAAGCTGGTCGAATCGCTCGTGCCGGACGTCATCTGCTTGCAGGAGACGAAAGTGCCGGACGGCCTGTTCCCGGCGCGCGCGCTGGAGCCGCTGGGTTACCCGCATACCGTGTTCCGCGGGATGAAGGGGTATAACGGCGTGGCGATCCTGTCGCGGGTGCCGCTGGAGGTGCACGATGAGGCGCCTGACTGGTGCGGCAAGGGCGACTGCCGGCATTTAGCGGCAACTTTGTGGACGCCGGGAGGGCCTGTGGAGCTCCATAATTTCTATGTGCCCGCAGGTGGGGATGTGCCGGATCGCGCCGAAAACCCAAAATATGGGCACAAGCTGGATTTCATCGCGGAAGCCAGGGCATGGTTCGCGGCACGACCGGGTCTGTCCCGGTCGATTCTGGTGGGCGACCTGAACATCGCACCGTTGGAGAACGATGTCTGGAGCCACAAGCAGTTGCTGGATGTGGTCAGCCATACACCGCCGGAAACCGAGGGCCTGGAGGCCTGGATGAACGCCGGGTTCATCGACGCAGTGCGGCATTTCGTGCCGGCGGACCAGAAACTGTATTCGTGGTGGTCATACAGGAACCAGGATTGGCGGGCATCCGACCGGGGACGGCGGCTTGACCATGTGTGGGTGACGCCGGATCTTCGGTCTGGCCTGCGGAGTCAGACGACACTCCGAGATGCGCGGGACTGGCCGCGCGGGTCGGATCATGTGCCGGTGTGTGTGGAAGTGGAGGTCTAGTGCCGGGCGGCTGGTAAAACCCCATGGCCAGGGGCGGCCGCTCCTGGCTGGCGCCTTCCGCCGCGCGCGCTACCGAGTTCGGGCGCGGGGACTGGCGTATTCCGTCACTCCGTTGTGGCGGTTACGCCGTCCGCCCAGGCCTCGAGCGACCGAGCCTTGGCGTGCAGTGAGGAGACGCTGTTTCCGAGCGTCCGGAGGTTTGTCCGGTAGCGTTGCAGACTATCCTGCAGGCCGGCGGTGGTTGTCTTTAACTCGCCAAGCACGTCGCGCCAGGCGCTGACGGCGACCCGCTGCTCCGCCAGCGCGGCGTTGAGCGACACCAGTGCGCGCGCAAGGCGTTCTTCCGGCGTCGGTTCCGCCGGCTTCGACCGCGTCGGGAAGGGGATGATGGAGGCGGTTCGGACAGCGGGTTCGACCGTTATGGAATCAGATACAGTTGAAGTCGTCACCGGCAGCGCTCCGTTCAAGAAATAGGCAGTAGTTAATAAAACATGAACGACCGAAAAAGCCCAGCATTTATTAGAATACAATGGTGTGGCCAAGTCCTCGCAAGATCAGCACCATTGCCATCATCACAACAGCCACCACGGAAAAGCCCCACCGCGTCCATACATAGCGCGATGGCACCAACTGCCGCCGCGCCGCCCGGTGTTCGGTCAGGACAGTGGCGAGGTAGCCAATGATCAGCACCGCCAGAGCGACCGCCGGCGCCACCAGTTGCGCCAGAACCAGCGCGACCCAGGCCACGATCATCGGCAGCACACCGGCTCCGAAGCGGAGCGCCGGGCGAATCGTCTCGGGCACCAGCGCCAGCCCCCAGTGCACGCCGCCGGCGAACGCAAGGATCAGCGCCGCGTAGTCGATCAGCCCGACCAGCATGCGCTCCGCCGTTTCGGGAATTTGCCCGACGGCCCCGCAGGCAAGCACGATAAGCGGGACCAGCCCCAGCAGGCTCAGCGGCAGGACGATGGACGGCATGGCACTCCCCCTGGTTCGGTCTTCCCCTTCAACCCCTCATTACCCCGGCAGAGTTATGGTAGACCGCTACAATTCGCGTTGATCGTGCGCAGCGTCCATCCGGAATTCCTATGACCATCGGTCTTGAAATCGTCGTGATCCTGCTGCTGATCGTGGTGAACGGGCTGTTCTCGCTGAGCGAACTGGCCCTGGTCTCGGTGCGTCGCGCCCGGCTTGCGGTGCTGGAACGGAAGGGGGTCAGCGGCGCGGCCGCGGCTCGCGCTTTGGCCGATGATCCGCAGCGGTTCCTGCCCACTGTTCAGGTCGGGATCACCCTGGTCAGCGTGTTCACCGGCGTGTTCGGCGGCGCGCGGATTGCCTCGCATCTGCAGGAATGGCTGGAAACCTTTCCGGAGATTGCAAGATTCGCCGAATCTCTGGCTCTGACCGTGGTCGTCATCGTGACCACCTACCTGACCCTCGTCCTGGGGGAACTGGTGCCGAAGCAAATCGCCCTCCGCGCGCCCGAACTGATGGCGTCGCGCGTCGCCCGCCCGATCGCGGTGCTGTCGCGCATCGTCGGTCCGGCGGTCTGGCTGCTCGGCAAATCCTCCAACGGCATCCTGAGGCTGTTCGGCCTGCACCGGTCCTCCCGCCAATCGGTGACGGAGGAGGAACTGAAGGCGCTGCTGATCGAGGGCGCGCAGACCGGCGTGCTGGAAATGGAGGAACGCGACATGATCGAGCGTGTCCTGCGGCTGGCCGACAAGCCGGTGCGCGCCATCATGACGCCGCGCACGGAACTCTCCTGGATCGACCGGACGCATCCGGCGAAGGCGATTACCGCGGCGCTGAAAGCCGCGCCTCATTCGCGCTTCGTGGTGTGCGACAAGTCGATCGACAACGTGGTCGGAATCGTCCAGGCCAAGGATCTGCTGGATCGGATCCTGGGCGGCGGCGAACTGTCGGTCAGCGCCAGTCTGCGTCAGCCCATGATCGTGCCCGACACGATCAGTGCGCTTGACGCGCTGGAGCGGCTGAAGGCCGACTCACTGGGGCTGGCGCTGGTGATGGACGAGTACGGCAGCTTCGAGGGCGTCGTGACCGCCGCCGACGTGTTGCAGGCGATCGTCGGCGAGCCGTCCGGTCCCGACCACCAGGAAGGCGTGCCAGGGCCGGAAGGCGAGACCAGCATGACATTGGATGGCATGACACCCGTGGACGAACTCAAGGCTCGGTTGATGCTCCCCGATCTGCCGGCCGAGGGGAGCTATCACACACTGGCTGGGCTGCTGCTGGCACTGCTGAGGCGGGTGCCGCGGGTTGGTGACCGGATTGTGTTCGGCGGCTGGCGCTTCGAGGTGATGGCAATGGATGGCCGCCGCGTGGACAAAGTGATGGCTGGCCGCGAACCAGCCGCGGAAGCCTGAGAGGTTGAAATAGAATGCCCGTGTTGCCCCGGTGTCGACGACGAAACATCAGATAGCAGAGGGCATTTTCAAGTTCGATCGATCTTCACGCTTTCAAAGTTTGAAAATGCCCTCTCACCTCCGCCGCTGACAGGAAAACCCCAATGATTCCAGAAGGTGCTTATTTTAAGGTTCGATTGATTTTCAGGCTCTGAGACGATGAGCAGTCAAAAGGCGACCGTCACCCAATGCGTGGTGCGGCTGGAAGACCCCACCATGGCCTTTCAGACGTACGGCGGGCGGTCTGTCGTCGGGTGGCAGTTGCGTGAGTTTGTCCGGTTCGGTGTCACCGATTTCCTGCTGCTGACCGACGACGTGCCTGCGAACCTCCAGCACTCGCTGCCCGGTCAGGTTCGGGTCACACTGGCGCCGCCGCCGGCGGGTTCAGGATCCGGTGGCGCCCTGTTCCATGTCCGCCGCCAGCTTCAGGACCGTTTCCTGCTGTGCGACGGAAGCGCGCCGCTCGACTGGAATCTTGCCGGTTTGCTGTCCGCCGCCGCAACCGACGCGGCCGGTGTCATCGGGCGGATCGTGCGGTTCGGTGGCATGACCGGCCATGGCATCGCAGTATTCCGGAGCCACCTGGTGGATCACCTGAGTCCGGTCTGCTGCCTGGATGCCGAGGTGCTGCCCGATCTGCTGCAGCGTGGCTTGCTGCGGCTTATGGCGGACCCTGATGCGCCCTGGATCAAACCGGCGGACATAATCGTCAGGCTTCACCGCAGGGCGCTGTTCCTCGATCGGGACGGTGTTCTCAATATCGACCACGGCTATATCGGCTCGCGTGAGCGGTTTGACTGGATGCATGGGGCGCTGGACGCGATTCGTTATGCGACCGAGGCTGGCTGGCATGTCTTCATCGTCACCAACCAGTCCGGCGTCGCCCGTGGCCTGTACACCGAGGATGCCGTGTGCGACTTGCTGGGCTGGATGGCTGACGAGGCCCGCGCGGCCGGCGGAACAATCGACGACGTCCGATTCTGCCCGTTCCATCCGGAGGCGACACTGGATGCCTATCGGCAGGCCCATTCCTGGCGCAAGCCGCTGCCCGGCATGGTGCTCGACCTGATCCGCGTATGGGAACTCGATCCCGGACAGGCGCTCCTCGTCGGCGACCAGGCAACAGACATGGAGGCCGCGGCAGCGGCCGGTGTTGCAGGCCGCTTGTTCCCCGGCGGCAATCTGCTCGACTTCCTCCGGCCCATCCTGGCCCAGCGCACTCATCCTGGCGAGCACGCGTGACCCGCGCCGGCCTGCCTTAACGGCTTGTTAAGGCATCGCGACGATGCTGTCCGGCAAACTCGATGGGGCTTACGCACATGCGGTGGTTCTGCCTTTGCCTGGTCGCGCTGATGGCCGCACCGGCCCTGGCACAGACGCTTCGATACGACGAGGACCAATCGCTGCCGCGGCATCGCTCCGACCGCTACGGCACCGAATGGCATCACCATGCGCGGCGTCATCGCGGCGGCCTGACGCCACAAGACATCGAACCGTCCCGTCTCGGACCGGCGCCGACAGGATTTTGGTACCAGTGTGATGCGCCAGCCGGGTATTATCCCTATATCCCGGCCTGCCGGACACCTTGGCGAATCGTGCCGTCCCGGCCGCCCAGATAAGGACATGTTCGATGCAAACGTTGAAAGCCCGGGCGGCTGTCCTGGGTTCGCTGCTGCTGCTGAACGCCTGTGCAACCGAACCGCTGGGACCGACGGTTCCTGTGCTGCCCGCGCCGGGCAAGCCGTTTGATGTGTTCCAGAGCGATCAGGCCCTGTGCAAGCAATACGCATCCAGCCAGGTTCAGGGCGGCGCACAGCAGGCCAACAATCAGCAGGTTGGCACGGCCGTCATCGGGACCTTGCTGGGAGCTGGTCTTGGCGCGGCGATCGGCGGCGGCCGGGGGGCGGCGATCGGTGCCGGAGCCGGTGCGCTGGGCGGCACCGCGGTTGGATCGGGTCCGGCCGCACAAGCCCAGTACAGCCTTCAGGACCGGTACAATCTCGGCTATGCGCAGTGCATGTATTCCCGTGGCAATCAGGTTCCCGGCTACCAGCCGCCCGGGCCGCCACCGCCCGCCGACTACGCGCCGCCACCTCCTGGCTATCCGCCGCCCGCTGGATATCCGCCACCGCCGGGCTACCACTGACCCAGGGAAACTATCACGATCGTGTTTGATCGGCACGGGGGCTGGCTCGGTTCTGCCACCGAACCGGCTCCCCGGCGTTGTGCAACGGATTCAGAGCACTTCGAAAGGACAGACTGATGCACAGGACGATGGCCGTGGCCGCTGTCTTATCGGTAAGCTTGCTTGCCGCCTGCGGGTCGCAGGAACCTGAGCGCGCACAGGGTGGCGCCGCTGCCGGAGCCGCCACCGGAGCGGCCGTCGGCGTGGTAGGAGGGCCGGTTGGCGTCGTCGCCGGTGGCGCGATCGGTGCCGCCGCCGGAGCTACGACAGGCGCCGTCACGAAGCCCAATCAGGTGAATATGGGCGCGCCGCCGTGGCACGGTAACAACTAGTTGTTGGATAGCGCGGTTTCAGCCACCTTCAGTGGTGAACCGCGAACCGGCTTTGGCGTGATGCCTGTTCCGGTGAGGCTCTCAGGCTGCGATCTCCTGGGTTAGTGTCTCTTCGCCGCGGGTCGGGTCGGGCGGCCCAAGGTTCGCGGTCGCGGCGATCATGGGCTGCGATGTCCGTCCCATCAACAATGGTGCTGTGCTTAACGCACGGCGCCATGTGTCTATGGATGGTTCCGCTGTATCGGCCCAGCGGATCACGGCGGGTTTTGCGGCCGCGGAGCAGTTGATCGACCAGGATCGTTGGTGCTTTGGCCCAGTCCGGGGCTTGCCGATCTTTACCTGGTGCCGCAGATTTTCTTGGCACACCCGTTCAAAGGTTCCGTTCGATGGCTTTCCCCGGATTCGGCGCGTCGCCACGCTCTCTGAAATGCACCCGGCGTTTATCGCCGCGGCACCCGAAAACCAGTCGGATGCCCCCGCGCTGATGCCCGATCAATGAGGACCGCACTCTCTCCCGCCGCGGCCGCCGATCTGATTCCGGACAATGCCACCGTGATGGTGGGCGGTTTTATGGGCGTGGGCTCGCCGCACCGGATCATTGCGGCCCTCGTCGAACGGGGCGCCCGCGGCCTGACCATCATCGCCAACGACACCGCTCGGCCCGGCGCCGGCATCGGTAAACTGATAACGGCCGGCTGCGTTGCCAAAGTGATCGTGTCCCACATCGGAACCAACCCAGAAACGCAACGCCGCATGCTGGCGGACGAGTTGCAGGTCGAACTGGTGCCGCAGGGAACGCTGGCGGAGCGCATCAGGGCGGGCGGCTCCGGACTCGGCGGCGTGCTGACCGCTACCGGCCTCGGTACGCTGGCCGGACAAGGTCAACAAGTGGTTCAGGTGGACGGCCAGGACTATCTCGTGGAGCCGGCATTGAGGGCGGCCTTTGCCCTCGTGGCCGCGCGAAGCGCTGATTACGCTCGGAACCTTGTCTACTCGCTGACCGCACGCAACTTCAATCCGCTGATGGCGATGGCGGCCGATACGGTGATCGCGGAAGCCAACGAAGTCGTCCCGCTTGGCGTGCTCGCCCCGGATGCCATTCACACTCCGGGAATCCTGATCGATCACCTGATCGAACGGCCGCGGATGATGTAGGGGAGGCCGCATGAACGCCAAGGAACGGATTGCCCGCAGGGTTGCCCTGGAGCTGCATGACGAAACGCTGGTCAATCTTGGCATCGGCCTGCCGACCCTGGTGGCCAACTACGTTCCATCTGGAATACGAGTCTATTTCCAGTCCGAAAATGGGATCATCGGCTTCGGTTCCCGTCCGCCCGAAGGAATGGAAGATGTGCACCTGACAGATGCCGGTGGCGCGTTTGTGTCGGCGTTGCCGGGTGCGGTGTCGTTCGACTCGGCCATGTCGTTCGCGCTGATTCGCGGCGGCCATCTCGACATGACGGTCCTGGGTGGTTTGCAGGTTGATCGGCATGGGCATCTGGCGAACTGGATGATTCCGGGCCACCTCGTGCCCGGCATGGGCGGCGCCATGGACCTCGTCAGCGGCGCGCGGCGGGTGATCGTCGCGATGAGCCACACGCAGAAGGGCGTGCACAAGATCGTCGATCGTCTCTCGCTGCCGGCCACCTCCTTGCGTCCGGTCTCGCTCATCGTTACAGATATGGCGGTGATTGAACCAAGGCCGGAGGGACTTTTGCTTCGGGAAATTGCGCCAGGCGTCTCAGTGGAGGCTGTGCGTGCCGCCACGGGAACCGAACTCCTGGTTCTCGACACCGTGTCCATTATGCCGATTTAAGCTTTGTTAACAGCCGTTTCCAAATCTGCGCCTACAGGAGAGTCTTGTCTCGCCGGATCATGATCAAGACAACAAAGCGGCCTTTCCCTGTGGAAAAGCCGCTTTGTTGACAGCTTCCTGTGAGGTGCGGGTTAGAAGGGAATCTCATCATCCAGGTCGCCGCCCTTCGGCGCATCCCACGACGGGCCACTCGCCGGACCGCGTGCAGCTCCGCCCGACGGACGGGCAGCACCCGCCGGCGCGCGTTCACGTGGCGTGTACCCCCCGCCACCGGCCGCCCCACCTTCGGCGCCGCCCGCGTAGCCGGCTTCACTGCCGCCCGACCGGCCATCCAGCATCGTGAGCTGGCCGTTGAACCGCCCGATGACCACCTCGGTGGTGTAGCGCTCCTGTCCCTGCTGATCCGTCCACTTTCGCGTCTGCAGCGACCCTTCCACATAGATTTTGGCACCCTTCTTCAGGAACCGTTCCGCCACATCGGCTACGCGATCGTTGAAGATCACCACCCGATGCCACTCGGTCCGTTCCTTGCGCTCACCGGATGCCCGGTCGTTCCACGTCTCGCTGGTCGCCAGCGTGAGGTTGACGATCTTGCTACCATCCTGGGTAGAGCGGACTTCAGGGTCCTTGCCCAAATTCCCCACCAGGATCACCTTGTTCACCGAACCTGCCATCGACCGAGTCCTTTTCTCAACGCCCCAAACCTAGCCCAAACTCCATCTTCGGGCCACATGGTTAAGATATCCCTTACGGATCGAGAGAATGGAACGGCGATGGCGAGTCAACTCGCCTGACAGCCGAGAGCGGAGGATCGATTTCCGTGGCAGCATCCAGGTCGTCGCCGCACCCTCATGTCGAGCAGCAGCCGAAGAGGCGTTCCCGATCGCGGCCTGCGGGGAAATCCAGTGCTTGACCATTTCGGCATGGTTCAAGGCGTGGCCGGCAGTGTGCGCGGCTGATGCCGGACTGACCAATCCAAGGTCGATCCGATGCCCACGCACGCCTGCCCTCGCTCGGCGCGGCTGATGGCCCCGGGCCGCGCACGCATACGCCCCTTTGGCTTGACAGCATCCCGAACATGACCGATTGCGCACGATCATCTCGACGGAACTGTATTGGTGCCGAATCCAGGGCTTGTTCGCTATATACCCTGCCTGTTCTTCGCCTGGTCGATAGCGGCACGGGCGCAAACCGATGAAATCCAGGTCTATGACGCCGAGATTGTTGAACCTGGCCACTTTGAGGTAACCCTCCATAACAATTACGCGCCGGACGGCCTGAAGCAGCCAGCTTACCCGGGTGGCACGATCTCCAACCATAGTTGGAACGGCACAGTGGAAACCGCCTACGGCGTGGCCGACTGGTGGGAACTTGGTGTATATTTCCCGGTCTACACATTCACTCAAGGCACCGCCCAGTTCGATGGCGGCAAACTACGATCTTTGTTCGTCGTTCCGGATGCCGCGCATCAGACGTTCTTTTATGGCGTGAATTTCGAGCTGAGCTTCAACAACAAACACTGGGAGGATCACTCGCCCTCGCTGGAAATCCGTCCGATTTTAGGACTGCATCTGGGAAAATGGGATATGATTTGGAATCCGATCATAGACTCAGGGTTCAACGGGACGGGGAACGCCACCTTCGCACCGGCCGAGAGGATCGCTTATAACATCAGCGAGTCATACGCCGTCGCCGTGGAGCATTATGCCGAATACGGTTCCATTCGGGCGACGGCACCGATAGGCCGCTCCTATCAGGAAATATTTGCTGTCGGCGACTACCGGCTTGACGAGGCGAACTCGTTCGAGTTCGGTGCCGGCTTCGGCCTGAACAACACGTCCGACAGGGTGGTGCTGAAGCTGATCATCAATCATAGCTTCTGACGAATGGCGCCGCCCTTGGGGCAATCAACGGAGTACGCTGGGAGTGCGCTTGGCGGGACAAGTGAACACCGGCACCCTCAACGCCGCGGCGATAACAGCCCAAGCGCCTCCCGGCAAAGCCACCGCCGGATCATAAGGACCGCAACAACCGCCAGTCCCACAAACAGTCCGATCCAGATCCCAATGCCCTTGAACCCCAGCGGGAACGCCAGCAGCATCCCCAGTGGAAGCCCAATGCCCCAGTATCCGACCAGTGCGAACAGCATCGGCGCACGCGTATCATGCAACCCTCGCAACATGCCGGACCCTACGGCCTGTGTGCCGTCCGCGATCTGATACAACGCCGCGAGAAAAAGGAACGACACCGCCAGCCGGATGACCTCGGCGTTGTTCGGATCGGCGGTATCCAGGAACGCCGAAATCAGCAGCCGCGGCGCCAGGATCAGTCCCAGTGACATCGTCGCCATGAAACCGACCACCAGCCAGACCGCGGTCCACCCGGCGCGACGGATCGCCTCGGTGTCCTGCGCACCATACGCCCGACCCACGCGGACCGTCACCGCCTGACCGATGCCCAGCGGCACCATGAAGCTCAGCCCCGAAAGCTGGATCGCGATCGAATGGGCCGCAAGCGACGCCGCGCCTATCAGACCCATCAGGAAGACCGCGGCGCTGAACATGGTCACTTCAAAGCTCAGCGTCGCCGCCATCGGCAGCCCGAGCCGCCACAGCGCCTGCAAAATACGCCGGTCCGGCCGCCAAATCTCGGCAAATACCCGATACGTCCGGAACGGTCTCGCAATATAAACCACAACGCCAAGGGCGGCGAACATCAGCAGGCTCGACAATAATGTTGCCAGCCCCGAACCGGCGATGCCCAGCGGCCGGCAGCCACAATGACCCAGCATCAGGCACCAGTTGGCAAGCGCATTCACCCCCACCGCCGCGACACCGATTGCCAGCGCCCAGGCCGGACGCTCCAGAGCACTGACGAAAGATCGCAGCACAAGATAGCCCCACGACGGCAACAGCGCCCATTGCAAAACGTGAATATAACTGCCGGCAACAGCAGCCAGTGCCGGGTCCTGCCGGATCCCCAGCAGCAGCCTCTCGCTCCACCACAAAATCAGCCAGCACGGCACCGCGACGCAGCCAGCCGACCACAGGCCCTGCTGCACGACCTTGCGCACCTCACTGATGCGGGGAGAAGCGAGCCCAAGCTCCCGAGCGATAATTGGCGAAACCGCATTCAGCAAGCCGATGCCGAAAATCATCAGCATAAAGTAGAGATTTGTCCCCAACGCCCCCGCCGCCAGCGTGTCGGGTCCGAGGCTGCCCATCATCATCAGGTCCGTCGTGCCCATGCCAATCTGCGCCAGGTTGCTCAGCGCCAACGGCCAGCTCAGCGCAACCAACGCTCGGAGTTCGCACAGCCATGCCATGCGCCCGGCAGCCGGGACAGAGATCATCTCGGATTGCAATGTCAGGCTCGCTGTCGGGCGATCGGCCGATTGGGTTTCGACCAGGATCGCAATGGCCGCATAGTCCCCTGCATGACACCGCCCGGCGTGAAATCGCCGTCCGCCCAGCTATCGGCGCCATCAGATCTAGCCCAAAGCCCCTGAACGGGCCACATGGTTAAAATCCTTCCAACAACGCCCCGGAACATGGCATACCGGGAACATCCGCAGAACGTATTCACCCAAACGGGGGACCTCTGGTTTTATGGCCGGCCATACCGACCCGCGCGCTGGGCGCGACATCCACGTGCGCGGCGCGCGGGAACACAATCTGAAAAACGTCGACGTGGTCATTCCACGCGACTCGCTCACCGTTATCACCGGCCTGTCCGGCTCCGGCAAATCGTCCCTCGCATTCGACACCATTTACGCCGAGGGCCAGCGTCGATACGTCGAATCGCTCTCCGCCTATGCCCGTCAGTTCCTCGAACTCATGGGCAAGCCCGATGTCGACAGCATCGACGGGCTTTCGCCGGCGATCTCCATCGAACAAAAGACCACGTCCAAGAACCCCCGCTCAACGGTCGGCACGGTCACCGAAATCCACGACTACATGCGCCTGCTCTGGGCGCGCGTCGGAGTCCCCTACTCCCCCGCCACCGGCCTGCCGATCGAGGCGCAGACCGTCTCCCAGATGGTGGACCGCGTCATGGCGATGCCCGAGGGCACGCGCCTGTTGCTCCTCGCTCCCGTCGTCCGCGACCGCAAGGGCGAATACCGCAAGGAACTCGCCGAACTGCAGCGCCGCGGTTTCACCCGGGTCAAGGTCGACAACACGCTTTACGAAATCAGCGAAGTCCCGGCCCTGAACCGTAAGACCAAGCACGAGATCGAGGCCGTCGTGGACCGCCTCGTCGTGCGCGACGGGATCGCTTCCCGCCTCGCCGACAGTTTCGAAACCGCCCTGGCGATGTCGGATGGCATTGTCTACGCCGAGAACGCCGACACGTCGGAGAAGACCGTCTTCTCGTCGAAATTCGCCTGTCCCGTCAGCGGCTTTTCCATCGAGGAAGTCGAGCCGAGGCTGTTCAGCTTCAACTCTCCGCATGGCGCCTGCCCGGCCTGCGACGGCCTCGGCGTCGAAAGCTTCTTCGACCCCGACCTTGTCGTTCCGGACGATCGCGCGGGCCTGGCGGAGGGCGCCATAGCGCCGTGGACCGGAGCACAATCCCCGTATTACGACCAAACGCTGCAAAGCCTGGCCCGCCACTACAAACAGACCACCAAGACCCCCTGGCGAGACCTGCCGCAAGACATTCGCCACGCCATCATGTTCGGCACGGGCGACGAACCCATCGCCTTCACCTACAAGGACGGCGTCCGCAGCTACACGGTCACCAAACCGTTCGAGGGCGTGCTGCGGAATCTGCAACGCCGCTGGCAGGAAACCGACAGCGTATGGGTGCGCGAGGAAATGGCCCGCTACCAGGCGGAAAAGCCCTGTGCCGTCTGCAACGGCGCCCGCCTGAAGCCCGAGGCCCTGTCGGTCCGCGTGGCAGGCAAGAACATCGCCGAGGCGTCCGAACTGTCAATCCGGTCAGCCAACGACTGGTTCGGCGCCGCCCTGCCGCAACTCACCCCGCAACGCCAGGAAATCGCTGGCCGTATCTTGCGCGAAATCGTCGGCCGGCTGCGCTTCCTGGTCGATGTCGGTCTCGACTACCTGACCCTGGCGCGCGGTTCGGCGACACTGTCCGGCGGCGAGTCCCAGCGCATTCGCCTCGCCAGCCAGATCGGCTCCGGGCTGACCGGTGTGCTGTACGTGCTGGATGAACCCTCCATCGGCCTCCACCAGCGCGACAACGAGCGTCTGCTTGGCACTTTGCGGCGGCTCCGGGATCTCGGAAACACCGTCCTGGTCGTCGAACATGACGAGGACGCGATCCGAGCCGCCGACCACCTGATCGACATGGGCCCGGCCGCCGGCATCCACGGCGGCCACGTCATCGCCGAGGGCACGCCAGCCGAAGTCGCCGCCAACCCCCGATCGCTCACGGGCGACTACCTGTCCGGCCGTCGTCAGATCCCCATCCCCGCCATGCGCCGCCCGGTTCAGAAGGACCGCGCTCTGAAAATCGTCGGCGCCCGAGGCAACAACCTGAAGACTATATCGGCGGCTTTCCCGCTTGGCACCTTCACCTGCGTCACCGGGGTATCCGGCGGGGGCAAATCCACCCTGGTGGTTGACACCCTCTACAAAGCCGCGGCGCGCCGACTGATGGGCGCCGGTCTGGTGCCGGCCCCGCACGAGCGCATCGAGGGCCTGGACCATCTCGACAAGATCATCGACATCGATCAATCGCCGATCGGCCGCACCCCGAGATCCAACCCCGCCACCTACACCGACCTGTTCGCGCCGATCCGCGACTGGTTCGCCGAACTGCCCGAAGCCCGAGCACGCGGTTACAAGCCGGGCCGTTTCAGTTTCAACGTCAAAGGTGGCCGCTGCGAGGCCTGCCAGGGCGACGGCCTGCTGAAAATCGAGATGCACTTCCTCCCCGACGTCTATGTCACGTGCGACACCTGCAAGGGCAAACGCTACAACCGAGAAACATTGGAGATAAAATTCCGCGACAAATCCATTGCCGACGTCCTGGCGATGACTGTGGAAGAAGCCGTCCCCTACTTCAGCGCCCAGATGCGCATCCACGATCGCCTGAAGATCCTCCAGCAGGTTGGCCTGGGTTACATTGCACTCGGACAACAAGCGACAACTCTGTCCGGCGGCGAGGCCCAGCGCATAAAGCTGTCGAAGGAACTGGCCCGCCGCGCCACCGGTCGAACGCTCTACATCCTCGACGAACCCACCACCGGCCTGCATTTCGAGGACGTGCGTAAACTGCTTGAGGTTCTGCACGCCCTGGTCGACCAGGGCAACACCGTGGTCGTGATCGAGCACAACCTCGAAGTCATCAAGACCGCCGACTGGATCCTTGACCTCGGACCCGAAGGCGGCGACGGCGGCGGGCGGATCGTGGCCGAGGGGACACCCGAGGATATCGTGGCGAATACGGAAAGTTACACGGGGCGGTTCCTCGCCCCATTGCTTCCGGTGCTGGAGGCTCCGAAGAAGACCAGGCGGCGGGCGTAGGACTGGCTGCAAATTTTGTTGCGCGGCCGGTCCGCATCGCCTGATCACACACTGCTCACTCGGCCGGAGGGTGCAGGCGGGTATCCAGAGCGAATGGCTCTTGCGAGGCCAGGGCATACAACCCGCTGGCTGATGTAGTATTGAAAATCAGGTTCCAGCTATGGGTCGACACCGCACTCGGAAGCAGAACGATCGGATGCCCGGCCATCAACCCATCCCCGAATGCCTGCTGCCCGGCACCGGGAATGCCAGGCCGCAGCCAGTTCGGATTGGGCAGCCTCGTCGGATCAACAACATGAACTTCATGCGGATCGATGATGGTCAGCGATGTCAGCACGTGTGGCACTATGTCTAACGTCCGAAATCCCTTGTGCACCGCTACTTCCAGGATTGCGGTCGCAGGATCGACCGAACAATAGACCGCCCTTGTCCCCTTGCTGTTCCAGCGCCCGCCCGCTCGGAATGCACCCTCCCCGCTATCCCAGTTCGCGGCATGTCTCGCGTCGTCCAGACGCCAGGCCGTCAACGGCCCGCTGCCAAGCGGACCCGGCAGCGGCGTCACGTATAAACGCCGAATTCGACCCGCTCGAGAAAGTCCTCCACCAACGCGATACCCGCGGGCGTGGACAACAGATCGATGGGCCGCCGCTGATCCAGCCCCAGGGCAGGACGCTCCAGCCACTGCTCGGCCTCGGCCTGCGAGCCCAGCACGGAGGTGGCTTTGGCCAGTACCTCCGCAAGCTTCCAAGTGCGGCCGCTCTGCTCCCGGCTCAACAGTTGTATCGGTGCGCCACGGCGCCGCTGGATTGTGCGCAGGCTGATGCCGGTGGCCTGTTCCAGCGGTGCCCGCCGACGCAGGATTTCGAAGCTCTCCAAAAGATGCAGCAGGGCCTCGCCGGGCAAGCCGGTGACCAGCATCTCGTGGGCGTCGAGCGGCGTTTCGAGGTGACGCCGCAAAACCCGGTCGCCACCAAGCAGCGCGGCGGTGCGGCCGACCAGATCGGCGGCGGTGGCAGAGTTGGGCAGGAAGGTCATCAGGCGAGTTCTCCGACAGGTGACGCCTGGGATATGACAGGTGGCGCCGCTAGATTCAATGCCGCACCGTCGTGTCGAGTGGTATCACCCATCGGGAGGTCTCGGGCACGATTACTCGTCAACGGTTCCCTCCCGCTCCGATTCAGCCTCCGGGATGCCCATCACGCAGCTCCCCGGCTGGATCAGCACCATTTCCGCACCGGACGACCGCTCGCCCGCAGCGGCCATCGCATCCGCCGGCCTCGCAAGATCGGCCGGACCACGCGCCGCTTCCGCCGCGCGCCGGGCATTCTGGATGGCCCGCAACAATAACCCGGTTGCCGAGCGTAGCTTCTCGAACGCGTCCTGCCGTTCCCCAACCGCTGGGTCGACGCGAGGAATCCGCAAACCATCCGTCGCCCGTTCCAGCCCTTCGAGGTCGCCAGCGACGCCATCGCGGCTCCGGAAAATGCACCGCGAGCACCTCGGCGACCGTGTCCAGAATACGGCCCGCCCGATCGGTGAACAGCGTCTCCTCGTTGATACTCCTAACCGATTTGCGAACCTCCCGCGCCTGCAAGGCAAGTTCCTCCAGCCACTCGATCAGGTGGTGTTCCGCCGTCCACCCAGGCGGATCGGCGCTGTTCCGCCAGGATACGACTGATTCGATACCGTAAGACCGCTACGCGCCCGGTCAAGCGGTCATGACGCACCCGCCGCGACCACACAGCACCGACCTACGCCGCCACCTTCGCCAGTTTTCGGTCCAGCGTGACCAACGCCGCGCCCAAGGCCTGGGACAGCCAAAGATAGCTCGCATCGTAGGCCGTCAGACCGGTGTCAACGCCGATCGCCACGACACCGGCATGATCCACCGGCATCTCCTCAACACCGAGCCGATCCCGCAACCGAAAGGCCCCCATCAGCGCCGCCATCTGATCCGGATGACGCCGCGACTTGATCAAACAGACATTCGCCAGTTCGAAGGCCAGCAGTGCCGGTGCCACCAGCCTTGCGCCCATAAGCTGTTCGGCGACAAATTCCGCCTCCGGTTCGGCGAACAACAAAGCAGCCAAAGCCGACGCATCAACGACTTTAACGACCATCTCGATCCGCACGAACGATCACGGCCGCCTCGCTGGGCGTGCTGAGCCCCAGCCGCCGGACCTCCTCGAGCACGTCAAAAGGCGACATCAGCCGATCCGTCTCAACCGCAGCCTCGATGATCGCCAGCAACTCCCCCTGCAACGACCGATGATGGCGCTCGGCGCGCTCGCGCAACCGTCGCACGACCTCATCGGGCGCGTTCTTGATAGAGAGATTGATGGGCATGGCTCCGATTCAGCTCCAATTTGGATCTCGTCATACCACAACGATAGAGCCGGTGCCACCCGAATCGTCATCCCCACGCCGCGCGCACAGGAACCGCCGTCGGCATCCTGCACCCGAGCCGACTGCTCTCCTGTAAAGCTGGCCTGCTCCGCCGCCACACTTGAAAGATCATGCTCGCGCATTTATTAGTTTACCGACACAACATACGAGACAGACATGTGGGCGGCACCCGGCGACGGGCTGAATATGAAGACGCTGTGGACCGACACCCCCTACGCAATGCAGCGGGTTGCCGGCCTGCACGACGCGCGCGAAATCACCGCCGCGGAACGTAACGACCTCTCACACTTCATCGAGCACGGCTGGCTTGTTTGGCGTGCCGCGATCGAGCCTGACCTGATCGACCGGTTCGCCGCCGAAATACGCGGTCATCACAAACATCCCGGCAAATTCCTGACCACCAGCCACCGCGACAACCGGTCAGGCCTGAAACTGTCCGGTCGCACGCCGGACCGGTTCGAAAGCCTGTTCGACCTCTACGTCAACCTGTCCTCCGCTCGGGAGGTCTGTCTGCACCCGCGTATCTCACGGTTCCTTTCGCTGGTATTCGACACGTCGCCCGTGGCCTGCCAACAGCTCCTGTTTCAAAGAAGCAACGGACACCGCGTTCACCAGGACACCTCAGTGGTCGCCGTCGAGGACCCCATGCTTCTGGTCGCCTCCTGGATCGCTTTGGAGGACGTTATCGAGGGCAGCGGCGAACTCGCCTTCTACGACAGGAGCCACAGATTGCCGCACTACCTTTTCAACGACGGCACGAAGCGGATCAACTTCAAAGAGGACGACCAGGATCTCTATGTCGCCGAACTCGATGCCGCGTGCCGGCGGGAATCCATGACCTATGAGCGCTTTCTGGCAAAGAAGGGCGACGTGTTCTTCTGGACGGCTGATCTTGTCCATCGCAGCCATCCGCGCACGTTGCCGGACGACACCAGCCGGTTGTCATGCGTGACGCATTATCATCCAACCTGCACAGCGCCTTTCTGGTTCCGGCACCATCCCGACCGGACAGGCATCGTAGACTTCGGTGATCGCGGTGCCTATGTCAGTGCACACTATCCGCTGGGGGTGAAGCAGGAAGGGATGATTGCCCCGGCGTCGGCGTTTGCCCGATGATCGCCGGATCGTTTTCCCGGCTCTGATCAGCTTCCTCTGCCAGCGGTGAGGTCACCTGCTTCTGCGCCACGGGCGAAGCCACATGGTCCGGCGCCAAAGTCGATCCCAAGTGATCCTCGGGCGAATCGATTGCATCCGATGGGGCAGGCGCCGGCACATGAACGGGAGTCGCGACCTGAAGCCACCCGGCAGTGTAAGGCGCCCGGAGCAAGATGAGCGCAAGAAGTGTTAAGAGGAACAGCAAACCGAAAGGAAATCCATAAGCAATCGTGAGGATCATGTTGATCGCGCCGCCGATCAGCAAAACCGCGGGGTAGACCAAAAACCGGCGCCATTCGGGAAGCGCGTCATAACGCCGGTTAAGGTCAATCAGCCAGCCGGGGCTCTCAATCCGGATCGAGGTGTCGGCCACCGCTTCCTCGGACGGTTTGACCCAACCCAGACTGTACGGCAAGCGAATGACAGCTATAACGACAATGCCCAGCACGAGCAGCAGCGCGAATGGAAAGCCAGCCACGACGGTCAAAATCATGTTTATCGCGCCGACACCAAGCAACACCCAAACGACGAACTGAAATCTCCAGTCCGCGGGCGCATTGTCGTAAAAACGATTCCATCGCGCCACGCGTTTGGTGAACATCATTACGTTCCTTGTGGAGTTTTTCGGCAGTTATTCGGTCACCTGACCGGCCAGGCCCACCACGGCCTTTTTTTTCGACGTCGCCGCGCCATTGAACGCAGTGTCCTGCGCCGGTGGCGTTGTCTCCTCGGGGCCCTTCAATGCCAGTTGGTCGGCCGAGGGACGATCCGAACTCAGAACCTCAACGACTCGCTTGAGGGCCTCACCCCGACCGAGATCGTACGCCCGGCGCACAATCGCCCGAGCCGCCGCGTCGATTTCAGCAAGCTCTTGATTTTCCAAAAGACAGGACTCCTCGAAGACTATACAGATCGCGATAAGAACGCAGTGATGTAAGCAGGTTCCTTCAGCGCTGGCAAACGCGTGCGTTCGTGATCGCGGTATATTTTGATGCGCATTCGACCCGTTAAGGGACCCCATCGCGATGATAGAAAACTCGACGCCATTGACGGTGATTCCGCCCGTGATTCAAGCGCGTCCCGCGCCTGACCGCGGTCGGGCGGCCCCGAGGCAAACCCGCTCAGCTTACCGCCGCCTGGCGTCCCGAATCGCTTGTCACCGAACTGGACCCAGTCGCACGGGGTATCACAAGCATCATCTGGAGCACCGGTTTTCGCGCCGGCTGGTCATGGATCGACCTCTTCGGGGGCATCGGCTATCCCACCCACCGACGGGGCGTCACATCGATGCCCGGCCTCTATGTCCTGGGGCTCGCCTGGCTCTGCACCTGGGGCTCCGGCCGCTTCGTCGGGGTGGGCCGCGACGCGGCATTCCTGGCCGACCGCATTGTGGAGCATCTCGCATCCACGCCCGCCCTTAACGAGGCCTGATCCGACCACATTACCGCGCGTAAACGGAACGCACGCCGCCCTCCCGCGCTGTCTCGCAGCACGTGAGGGAGCAAAGCATGAGTGGCGTCGAAACCGTGAACGATGAATTCGAGGTCGGCTTCAACCAAACCTTCGAATCCCACTGGTATCGCGCCGAGCAAGCCGGCCGGGTGATCATGGTTCTGTTCGTGTTGGCCGCCGGGCTGGGGCTCCTAGGCCGCGGCCCCTTCAGCCATTCGACGACCCAGTCCGCCGGGGGCGCTCTCAGCGTCGACTACGAACCCATTGCGCGCCACGGTACCAACACCACGATCACTGTCCACCTGAAGAAACCCGCGGACGTCGACCGCCCGATCGAACTGCGCGTCAATCAGCAGATCATCGAACCGATGGGATATCAGCGCAGCGTCCCGCTGGCCAACAGCAGCAGCAGCGTCAGCGACGCTGGCATGCGCCTGACGTTCAACGAGGCTGCCAATCAGCCTGACGTTTTGGTCCGGTTCGAACTTATGCCTAACGCCGTCGGCCTCGTACCGCTTCATGTCAGCGACGGCAGCGACACCATCGACTGGTCCATCCTGGTGGTGCCGTAATATGCAGTTGGTCCTCCGAGCCGCCGCCGCATACTGGATTCTGCTGTTCGCGGTTCGCCTGATCGGACGCCGCACCGCCAGTCAGATGGCGCCCTTCGACCTCGTCGTGCTGTTCCTTTTCGCCGGCATCACCATCACCGCCGTGCTGGCCGACGACCGCAGCATGGTGGGCGCGTTCAGCGGCATCTGCACAATTGGTCTGATGCACATCATCGCATCATGGCTGAAGACCCGGTCCGACTTGTTCGGCCGCATCATCGACGGAACCCCGGTCGTCGTCTTCGAGAACGGCGAATTCAATCGCCGCCGCATGACCCGCCTCCGCCTGAACGAGCAGGACGTCATGGCCGCCGCAAGGCAGCGCGGCCTGATGCGGCTCGACCAGGTCCGCTACGCCGTCGCCGAACGCGATGGAAAAATCTCCATAGTCCAGGAAGAACCCCAATGAGTGGCGCCGAAATCACCACCGACATCCCTGCGCGCATCGACCGCCTGCCGTGGAGCAATTTTCATCTGCTGGTCGTTGTCGCGCTGGGCGTTACGTGGATCCTTGACGGGCTGGAGGTCACTATCGTGGGCTCCATCGGTCCGATCCTGAAGGATCACAGGACTCTCGGCCTCACAGATCAGGATATCGGCGACATCGCGGCCTGTTACGTCGGCGGCGCGGTGGCCGGCGCCCTCCTGTTTGGCTGGCTGACGGACCGCTTCGGCCGCCGCCTGATTTTCAATATCACCCTCGGCATCTACATGCTGGGCGTGCTGTTCACCGCCTTCGCCTGGAATTTCTGGAGTTTTGCCGGCTTCAACGTCATCACCGGCCTTGGCATCGGCGGCGAGTACGCCGCGATCAACTCCGCCATCGACGAACTGATCCCGGCCCGCCTGCGGGGTCGCATCGACCTCATCGTCAACGGCAGTTACTGGGCCGGAGCCGCGGTCGGCGCGGGCGCCTCCCTTTTGCTGCTGTCCGGCCGCTACGTTGGCATCGACATCGGCTGGCGCCTCGGCTTCGGCATTGGCGCGGTACTGAGCGGCCTGATCCTGTTCCTCCGCCGCTACGTGCCCGAAAGTCCCCGCTGGCAGATCACCCATGGCCGCGAGCGGGAAGCCCGGCAGACCACCGACGACATCGAGCACAAGGTCGGCAAGGATCTTTCGCCGCCAAAGAACACGCTGAAAATCCACCCCCGCAAGGTCTTCGGTTTCGGCCTCATCCTCGGCGCGATGCTCGGCAAGAACCGCGGCCGCAGCTTCCTCGCGCTGGCGCTGATGGTCGCGCAGGCCTTCCTGTTCAACGCGGTGTATTTCACCTACGGCCTGGTCCTGACGAAATTCTACCACATCCAGGAGGCGCGGGCCGGCATCTATATCCTCCCTCTCGCCGCGGGAAACTTTCTTGGACCCCTCCTGCTCGGCCATTTCTTCGACACCATCGGCCGCAAGAAGATGATCGCCGGCACCTATGGTCTGTCAGGGCTGCTGCTGGTTGCGGTGTCGGTCCTGTTTGGCATGGACGCGCTGACAGCATGGACACAGACCTTCTGCTGGATGGCGATCTTCTTCATCGCCTCCGC
The DNA here is from genome assembly GCA_050010355.1 of Rhodopila sp. Classification (GTDB taxonomy): domain Bacteria; phylum Pseudomonadota; class Alphaproteobacteria; order Acetobacterales; family Acetobacteraceae; genus Rhodopila. The sequence goes on from JBEKLE010000014.1 coordinate 36,970, forward strand.
CGCCGCCAGTTCGGCGTATCTGACGGCCAGTGAAATTTTCCCGCTGGAAACCCGGGCGATGGCGATCGCACTGTTCTATGCGCTTGGGACGCTCATCGGCGGCGTCACCGCCCCCTTCCTGTTCGGCCACCTGATCGGCTCGGGCAGCCAATGGGCTGTCGCCGGCGGCTATGCGGGCGCCGCCGCGCTGATGATCGCCGCCGCGGTGTGCGAGGCGGTCCTGGGTGTCGAAGCCGCCGGTAAATCGCTGGAGGATGTCGCACAGCCGCTGTCCGGTTCAGGCTGATCGCCCCGCCCGGGACTTGCAGATCGGCCTCCAGCCGGCAATTACTGCTGGATGATCAAGCCACCCTCCCTGTCTCTGATTACCGCCCTGGCACTCACGCTTCCCGCCCAGGCGGCTGACCGATGGGCCCACGCGCAGATCGTGACGGTGGTCATGGTCGATAATCGCTTCCAGCCCGACCACCTGACATTCCAGCATGGCAAACCCTACGATCTCCGTCTGGAGAACCACGGCAAGGACATGCACGAGTTCACCGCGCCCGCTTTTCTCAAGGCCGCCACCATCAAGGACAAGCGCCGGTTGGCGAACGGCGGAACGGACATTGTCGTCCAGGGCGGAACGTCGGCGACTATCTTACTCATCGCGCCGGCGAAGGGTTCTTACGACCTGACCTGTGCCGATCACGACTGGGACGGAATGGTCGGCACTATTACGGTGGAGTGACACCAGTCGGCAAGGGCCAGGCAAAGGCGTGGATGCCGACCGTCGTCGGCATGACGGGAGAGTCGATTTCAACGCAGTTTGGCATGACACGCCGCGGACCGCGGTCCCCTCGACATCCAGCCGCAAATCTGGTCTCCGCGTTCCGCCGCCGGACCGAACCCTTGCGGCAAGGCTCCACCTTCGCCATAGACACCGCCTCTTCAACCAACAGGACCAGCGACCCATGCCCGCCATCACCCTGCCCGACGGTTCCGTGCGCCAGTTCGATGCGCCGGTGACGGGCACCCCCTTAACGGGGAGTATGGTGGCCGAGGCGATCGGTCCCGGCCTCGCCCGCGCCGCCCTGGCCATGAAGCTCGATGGCAAGACCGTGGATCTCGCAACCAGCATCGACCACGACGCGAACATCGTCTTCATCACCCGCCGCGACCCGGAGGCGCTGGATCTGATCCGCCATGACGCCGCCCATGTCCTGGCCGAGGCGGTGCAGGACCTTTATCCCGGCACCCAGGTTACCATTGGCCCCGCGATCGAGAACGGCTTCTACTACGATTTCGCCCGCAACGAGCCGTTCACCCCGGACGATTTCGCCGCCATCGAATCCAAAATGCGCGACATCATCGGCCGCGGCGCCAAATTCCACCGCCGCGAGATCGACCGCGACGAGGCCATCGCCTTCTTCCAGGCCAAGGGCGAAAAGTACAAAGCCCAGCTCATTCAGGACCTGCCCACGACGGAAACCATCACCCTGTACAGCCAGGGCGACTGGGTCGACCTCTGCCGCGGCCCGCACATGCGCTCCACCGCCGATGTCGGCACCGCCTTCAAGCTGATGAAGGTCGCCGGCGCATACTGGCGCGGTGACCACCGCAACGCCATGCTTTCGCGCATCTACGGCACCGCCTGGCGCGACCAGAAGGAACTCGACGCCTACCTGCATCAGTTGGAGGAGGCCGATCGCCGCGACCATCGCAAGATCGCCAAGGAGATGGACCTGTTCCATATCCAGGAGGAAGCGGTCGGCTCTATATTCTGGCACCCGAAGGGCTGGAAGCTCTACCGCACGGTGGAAGCCTACTTGCGCCGCCGCCTCGACGCCGCCGGCTACCAGGAGGTGAAAACCCCGCAGTTGCTGGACCGGTCCCTGTGGGAAAAGTCCGGCCACTGGGAAACCTACCGCCAGCACATGTTCGTCACCCAGGTGCAGGACGAGGACAAATTCCTCGCCCTCAAGCCGATGAACTGCCCCTGCCACATCCAGATTTTCCGCCAGGGGATGCGGTCCTACCGCGAACTTCCCCTGCGCATGGCCGAGTTCGGCTCCTGCCACCGCTA
>JBEKLE010000015.1:0-38779 GCA_050010355.1 Rhodopila sp.
GCCCAAGCCGCCGACCACTATCACGTTTCACTTCCGGCAGGAGCCCGGTGCGGGAAAGCCGCACGCCGGGATCTGCGCGGGGGGGCCGGGGCAACCCGGTCCCCTACCGCTACCGCTCTGAGGGCGCCGGTCGTTCGATTGTTTGGGAACCTGTCACCGCCCGGCCGCATTTAGAGACCATGAGTCGCGAAACAGCGCGCGCCGTTCCCTTTACCGGAGAGCCTGGCGACAACCCTGCCCGCACAGAACCCGCGCAACGGCGCCCGCGGATTGTGGTGGTGGGGGCCGGGTTCGGCGGGTTGAATCTCGTCAAGAGGCTTGCGGCGGCCGCGGTCGATATCACGCTGATCGACCGTACCAATCACAATCTGTTCCAGCCACTGCTTTATCAGGTCGCCACGGCGGCGCTTGCGCCGTCGGATATCGCGGTACCGATCCGAGCGATCTTTTCACGCAACCGAAATGTCCTTGTGCTGATGGGCGAGGTGGAGGCGGTCGACACGAGCACACGCCGGGTACGGGTCAAGGAAACAGGCGAGGTGCCTTACGACATTCTCGTTCTGGCGACTGGCAGCGTCTATAGCTGGTTCGGGCACGACGCGTGGCGAACGCACTCTCTGTCGCTTAAAACCCTTGATGACGCCGAGAGACTTCGGCTGCATGTCCTGGGCGCTTTCGAGCGTGCCGAGAGCCGCACCAACCCCGATGAAGTTCGCGCCTTGCTGACGTTCATTGTTGTCGGCGGTGGGCCGACCGGTGTGGAACTGGCGGGCGCGATCGCGGAACTGTCGCGCTCGACGCTGGCCCGCGATTATCGGCGCATCGATCCCACATCCACGCGGGTCGTCGTCTGTGAGGCCGGATCGCGCCTGCTGCCGTCCTTCCCGGAGCGGCTGGCCGATTATGCAGAGCGGAAGCTGAAGACGCTGGGTGTCGAGATCCATACAGGAGAGATCGTTGAAGACGTCCGCGATGACGGCATTACCGCGGCAGGACAATCGATTCGGGCGGCGAATGTGTTCTGGTGCGCCGGCACCGAGGCGACGCCGGCCGCACGCTGGACCAACGCCGCCGCCGGCCGCCATGGCCTTGTCAGGGTGAACGCTGACTGCTCGGTCCTGGGCCACGAAGACATCTTCGCCATCGGCGACGTCGCCGAAATGGAGGGACCTGATGGCAAACCGTTTCCCGGCCTCGCCCCGGTAGCGAAGCAGCAGGGACGTTACCTTGCCCGCGTCATCCGTGCGCGCATTTCGGGGCGTCCGGCTCCGGGACCGTTTCATTACCGTGATTACGGTCAGCTCGCGGTGCTTGGCCGATCCGCCGCGGTCGTGGATTTCGGCTGGCTGGGATTGAAGGGAATCGTCGCCTGGGTGATCTGGAGCGCGGTGCATCTGTTCCTGCTGCTGGGTGCCCGCAACAAGGTGCTGGTCTATCTTAACTGGGTCTGGGCCTGGGTCACATACGGCAGCGGCGCCAGGTTGATGACCGGACTGGATCGCGCTCGGGCCGAGCGATCGGGTTCAGAGCCGGGCCGGACGGGATGAGCGGAACGGGTGCGACCGGTCCGAAGCTTTCGTTTCACTTCGGCATTACCCGTGCTGGCGCTTCCCGCCGGCATTAAATGAAACGAACGTCCAATGGGGTGTGGATGGATCTTTTGGCAAACGCGGTATTCATTCCGATAAAGATACGAAGAGAGCTGATCATCGGCCCGCGTTCCACTGCGAGTCATTGCTTTTGATATAACCATATCTTGGGCTAGCACCCAGAATTTACTTGGCAGGCAAAACGTAGCGGGCAAAAGCGAACGGCGCGCCTCAACATCGGTTGCTGTTGTACCAACCTCCGGAAAGATTGACCCATCGGCGGGCGCGCCGATACCGTCATCGCGGTCCCGCATCCACGCCTTCGTCTTGCCAAGCAAGCGGTTGGGGCGATCGATTCGGGGGTGGAGCGGGCGAGGAAAAGCAGTGCCACGGTTGGCAGTTTGATCATCGGCCTGCTGGAACGCGGGACCATCGGCCCCGCCGCCGGCAGGGTCTTGAAACTCCATTCAGGAAACCACTCGCCGCGGCAGTCGTACCGACGTCCACGCTGCAAGGACGATGAGAAAGATCGGGAGAGCGAGATCCCAGACCAGGATGAGGAACGCACCGACGCTATCGAGATGTCGGGCCCAGGCACTCAGCGGAAACAGTGACGGGCCGATGAAAAAGATCCATCGTACCGAGTTAAGGAAAATAGCGAGCGTCCTGACCGGATATTGCGCTCCCTCCCTCCGAAATATTTCCCACTGCCAAACCTTGTCCTTCTCCGGCGGCCCCAACACCTCAATCACTTGCACACGGAGACATTTTTGCAAGTAAGTCGCTGCCTGAACGGTGCGGACCTGAGTGTAAGCAAATATAATTCCCAACGCGACAAACGGTAGCGGTACAAGGTGCAAAAACATCACGTCGTCGCCAATCTTGAATCCCGAGATCTGGCCAGCCAATGCTGCCGTAACAAACCCAATCAGAGCACCAATCAAAGCGACTGTTATGCTCATCACTTGCCCTTCAACGTTATGAAAGGCGCAGATCTCCGCCCGCAGAGCGGTGTATTCTGCAATGTGGACAGACAGCACATCGCTCATCTGAACCTCCGTGCGATACTGCGCCGTGCTTCCGCGAGCTTCCTACAGCCCTCAGTCCGAGAGGCCCATCGACTTTCACCGATTATCCCAGGGAGCCTAGCTTGGCAAAAAAGGCGTGGATACGGGCATCCGCAGGCACGACGGGGCGGTGTGGACGGAGAGTCTCTGTGTCACCGCCGCTTGTTACTCCACGCCAGAGCACAGACGGCCTCCCCGTCCCCCGCCCGCACCGCGGTGGGGCGTTGATCCACGTCAAAGACGACGGCGCGCAGGCATCGCTACAAAGGTATCGGCGGCAGCACCGGCATTGGCCTGACTCCGCGATCGGGGCTATCATTTTTGCGCTGTTCGGCTTCTGCCGTTTGGCGGTCGTGGACGGCGAACAGGGTCCAGGAAACATGGCGGCGATTCAACAACGGAGGTGCGTAAAATGACACCGTGGCGGGAGTTGCCCCCAGCGCTGGGTGCATTGCGTGAACTGGCGCTCGATCTGCGCTGGACCTGGAGTCACGAGGCTGACGCGCTGTGGTCCCACGTGAACAGCGAACTGTGGCAGCGGACCCACAACCCGTGGACCATTCTGGAAGATGTCTCGACCAGCAGGCTGAGCGAACTCGCCGCCGATGCTGATTTCCTGGCGGATCTTGGCGCCGTTGTCGGGAGGCGGAATGCCTACCTCGCGGACCCCGGCTGGTTCGTCAAAACGCAGCCTGACGCGAAGCTGGCTGGCGTTGCCTATTTCAGCATGGAGTTCGGCGTCGGTGAGGGGCTGCCGGTATATGCGGGCGGCCTTGGCATCCTGGCAGGCGACGCGCTGAAGGCAGCAAGCGACCTTGGGTTGCCGGTCATCGGGATCGGCCTGCTGTACCAGGAGGGTTACTTCCGCCAGATGATCGGACCGTCCGGCCGACAGCATGAGGGTTATCCGTTCAATGATCCGGCCGGCATGCCGGTCGCGCCGGTGCGCACGGCCGGAGGCGCCTGGCTGCACGTGCCGGTTGAGTTGCCCGGACGAACGGTCCAACTGCGGGTGTGGCGGGCCCTGGTCGGGCGGACATTGCTCTACCTGCTGGATAGCAACGACCCGGTGAATGGTCCGGTCGATCGCAGTATCTCGGGCAAGTTGTATGATGGGCACAATCAAATGCGGCTGGCCCAGGAAATCGTCCTCGGCGTCGGCGGCTGGCGCCTGGTGCGGGCGCTGCATCCCGAGATCGAGGTCTGTCATCTGAACGAGGGACACGCCGCGTTCGCGGTACTGGAGCGGGCGCGCGGGTTCGCGCGGCGTCACGGGGTCAGTTTCCAGGAAGCCCTCTGGGCGACGCGTGCCGGCAACGTGTTTACCACTCATACCCCCGTCGAGGCCGGGTTCGATCGTTTCGACCCGAATGTGTTCGCGCGGTATGCGTTGGCCTGGGCGGCGGGCGAGGTTGCTTTGGCCGACATCCAGAAGCTGGGCTTCGACGACAGCCGCCCGACCGGCGGCATGTTCAACATGGCCAATCTCGCGACCCGTGGCGCGCTGCTGAACTTTGGCGTCAGCCGGCTGCACGGCGCGGTCAGCCGGCAGATTTTCCAGCCGTTGTACCCACGCTGGCCGGAGCAGGAGGTGCCGTTCGGTCATGTCACGAACGGCGTGCACGTTCCGTCATGGGACTCCGATGCGGCCGATGCGATCTGGACGGAAGCCTGTGGCAAGCTCCGCTGGCGCGAGGAGAAAGCGGACATGGGCGCCAGCATCGAAACGGTCCCGGACGAGAAGCTCTGGGCGTTGCGCGGCCATGCCCGGGAGGGTCTGGTCAGGAACGTGCGGCGGCGGCTCACCTATCAACTGAGCCGGCGCGGCCATTCGCCCGAGATCGTGGCGCAGGCCCAGACGGTGCTGGATCCGAATGTTCTGACCTTGGGATTCGCGCGCCGCTTCACCGCGTACAAGCGTCCCGACCTGCTGTTGTACGACCGCGACCGGCTGGCGCGTCTGCTCTGCGACGATGCACGCCCGGTCCAGCTTGTGCTTGCCGGGAAGGCGCACCCCGACGACGACCCCGGCAAGCAGATCATTCGGCGATGGATACGGGTGGTCTATGACCCGCTTTTCCGCCACAAGGTGGTGTTTCTGGAGGACTACGACATCTCGCTGGCGCAGGAACTGGTGCAAGGGGTGGATGTCTGGATCAACACGCCGCGCCGCCCGTGGGAAGCCTGCGGCACCAGCGGCATGAAGGTCGTGGTCAACGGCGGCCTCAATCTGTCGACCCTGGACGGCTGGTGGGAGGAAGCCTATCGGCCCGATCTCGGCTGGTCGATCGGCGGCGGCGGTCCGTATGCCAACCAGGACGAGCAGGATCACCGCGAAGCGGAGGAGTTGTATTCCATTCTGGAGCACGACGTCGTGCCATCATTCTACGCCCGGGACACCGCCGGCGTTCCGCGCGCCTGGGTGGCCCGCATGCGGCGCAGCATGGTTGACCTGACGCTGCAATACAGCGCAACGCGCATGATGCGCGATTACCTCAACAAGGCCTATCTCCCGGCAGCGCAGGCACTGCGTGAGCGGCTCGCGAACAATGCTGCGTCTGCGCGGTTGATGGCCGCCTGGGATCAGCACATGCATCGCAAATGGGCGAATCTGCATATCGGCGAGCCCACCTATACCGTTCAGAACGACGGCTGGGATGTCCTGGTGCCCATCTACCTCGGGGGAGAGATCACGATTGAGGACGTCCAGGTGCAGGCTTACGCCCCGCCGATCGGTGGTAACGTCGCCGAGGTGATTGCACTGGCGCATGACGGCGTGATTCCGGGGGCCTCCCATGGCTATCTGTATATCGGCCGGATCCCTGGTTTCCGTTCTGCCGATGATTACACGGTTCGCGTGGTGCCGTCACATCCGGGGGTGCGGGTGCCGACGGAAACGACGTTGATACACTGGCAACGGTGAACGGCGCGAAGCGGGGGCAACGGCGGGGGATAATTCCGGTTTCGCCGGGAGAGAAGGTGCTTTGGCCCAAGCGGCGAAACGACACGGCATTTGTCCGCGTCCGGCGGTCTGGGATCGCCAAGCCGTTTGCTTCAGATAACAACCGCCCATTCCGGCCCCGGAACGGGAACCGTTGCGACGGAAGCTTCATACTGAGGCTTTCGCTTGATATGGATCAATGCCTGTGCCTGGCCGGGGTGCCACACTAATCTTAAGTCAGGACCTTGGCTTTCTTCGATGCAGGAATTTGGCGTGATCGATCGCGGGCTTTGTTCGCCTTCGGTCAGATGCCTTGCAGCAGACCAAACATTAGTCACCAGGGTGTCCGGGGACGTTGCTAGAGAGAATCCGTTATGGCTGCCCGTCCGATGACGCTCCGGCGAAGTGAACTTGAAGGAGCTATTGACATGTCCATTGAACGTCCAATCGTCGCCGGGCGCGAAAAAATCCGAGCGACCCGGGCGCTGTCGCCGATGTCCGAGGCGAGCGTGTACGGGCGCAACTATTTGATTGACGAGGGGCCACTCGACTGGGGGGTTGCGGTCAGTGCCGCCACGGTTCTGCTGAACGCCTCGTTCGGTCTGCCCGTGTCCGCTGACGATCCGATCGTGGCAGAGATGGCGCGGGATCTCGCGGCTCGGTTGTCCGCTTACAGCGCGGTCGCCGAACCGGCGGAGGACATGCTGGCGCATACGCGCGTGCCGCCCGCCAACGATTAGCAGGTCTGCGAGCAAAGCAGGTCGCCGCGGTGCATCCTCGGGCGGGCGCTCCGGGGCGGGGGCGAAGGCGATAACCGTCCAGGGTTGCGCCGGAGGCAGCCCTTCCACCGCGCTGACACAAGGTTCATCTCTCCGGGGTTGCACGTCGCCTGGCCCGTCCGGTATACGGCGCTTAAACGTCGGGGTCCGTTGGCGGAGCGGTGACGCACCAGACTGCAAATCTGTGAAGCCCGGTTCGACTCCGGGACGGACCTTGAAGCAACCATCGGGCGGTTGCGACCAACGTTCAAGCACGCGGTTCATGGCCAGCGATTTAGATTCCCGTTACGGCTCTGAGGTTAAGTCGCCGTGGTGTGACTGGCGCTGACGGCGTCACCCGCCTGTGGTGACCAGTTTCAGCGCAACCCACTTCGGGCCAGGCGTGTCGCTCTTCTTCGGCAGGATCAGCATCAGCACGTAATCACGCTTCTCCGAGCGCACCGCAGCGATGCCGGAACGCACGTCGTCGGGCGTAGCGACCGGTTTGTCCTGCACGCGCAGGATGACGTCGCCACTGGCAAGGCCGCGGCTCCCGGAATCGGAATTGGCTGCGACACTCATCACCAGCACCCCAACCAGGCCGCCGGTCCTGGCGGCCAGCTTTTCCCTGTCTTCCGGGGACAGGGCCGCCATGGTGAGCCCGAGATCGGGCGGAACGGTGATCTTCGGCCGCTGCACCTGCACCGGCGCGTCCATGGCCTCCCACTGGTTGCGCGGCCAGGCCTCGGCGACCACGGGCACGTTCCGCTCAGCGCCGTCGTGTTGCACGGCAAGGGTTATCGTATCGCCTTCCGGGGTATGGGCGATGTCGCGAAGCAGAGCCCGGTCGTCGCTTGGCACTATGCCGTTATAGCGCAGGATCACGTCGCCGATCGCAAGGCTGGCCTTCTTCGCCGGCCCGTTCGGCAGAACCCATGAGACGATCGAGCCCTGGGCCCGCGGCATACCGATGGCATCGGCGATCTCCGGCGTCACCAGTTGTATCTTCACGCCAATCCAGCCGGGATGAACCCAGCCGTATTTGAGCAACTGGTCGACCACGAAGTGCGCGCTGGTCGACGGTATCGCGAAGCCGATACCAACCGAACCCGCGGTGGGTGAGATGATCGTGGAATTCACGCCGACGACGTTGCCCTGCATGTCGAACAGGGGCCCGCCGGAATTGCCGTGATTGATCGTGGCGTCGGTTTGGATCAGGTCGTCGTACGGCGAATTCTGAATGTCGCGATTGAGCCCGCTGACGATGCCGGCGGAGACCGAGAGGCCGATGCCAAAGGGATCGCCCGCGGCGAAGACCTGGTCACCGACCTGCAGCCGGTCGCTGTCGCCCCAGTGGGCCGCCGGCAGAGGATGATCTGGCTGCACTTTCACGATCGCCAGATCGGCAGTGCGTGACGCGCTGAGTGTCGCGCCAGCCAGACGGGTGCCGTCGGAGAACGTCACCGTCACCTCGAACGCGTCCTCGACCACATGATAGTTGGTTACGATCAGCCCGGAGGGATCGATGACGAAGCCGGAGCCGACGTAGCTCTTGACGGTGGAACCCGTGTCGGGGGCCGGTGCGGTTGCGCCCGCAGCCGAATCCGCTTCCGTCGTGGTGGCAGGGGCGGGGTTTGCCGGCTCGTCCTTTCTGACGGAGATGTTGACAACGGTCGGGAGCAGGCCGCGGATGAGTTCGGCTTTGTTGGCGCCGACATCATCGGCGCGCGCGGGGGAAACCGCTGGAACCGCGGCTGTCAAAGCGATCATGCCCGTGATCGCGGCGGCGGCGAGGAACGGGCGCAAAGATGCCTGGAATCGGTCCATCGTCATCGTGCTCCTGTAGCGTGGCGCTGTCATGTCCGGCCTGACGGTCCATGGTAGCACCGGTTGGGTTTGTGTACAGGACAGAACCGCTCACTTCTCTGATGATGCGGGCTGCCGGCGATAAGGGCAGAAGATTCAATCCTCGAAACTGGATTTGGCAATCGGTCATATGGCCGGGGGCACCGAGTCCGAGGTTGTCCACAGGATTCTGATCCCGGGATCGAATCAATCATTGCCAGTCGTTCCGTTGGGCCATACTCTATCTAGTAGGCAATGTCGGCAAGGGACCCGCATATGGTATGGGAAGAAACGACGATCCGTCATCTGAGGGATCTCTGGGCCCAAGGGCTTTCGACGGCCGAGATTGGTCGCCGGCTCAATGTGTCCAAGAACGCCATTGTTGGCAAAGCCCACCGGCTGGACCTCGACGCCCGCCCCTCGCCGATTCGCCGGGATGGTCCGAAGCCAGCCCCAGAGCGCCCTTCCGCGGGTCCGATGGCAGGACCGACCCTTCCGCCACTGGCCAGTGCAGGAGCAGGCATTGCCTCGGCGCCGCCTCCACCGAACGTGCGGCCCTTGCCCTCGGCGCCGGCTGAACGTCCGCGGCCCACGGTTGTGGCATCCGTCCCGACGCCGCCGGCGCCTCGGCCGGTCATTTCTGCCGCGCCGAGCTACGCCCGGCGCCCTGCCCCGTCGTGTTGCTGGCCAATCGGCGAGCCGGGGACGAAGACGTTCCGGTTCTGCGATGACACCTCAGTGCATGGCAAGCCCTACTGCGACGAGCACGCCAAGCTTGCCTATGTGAGAATTCGCGATCGCAAGGACGACGCTGCGTAGACTGGTGTTCCGGTCGCCGTCGGGCGCTGTCGCCGTTCGGGCCGCCCGCCTCGGGGGAATCGGTCGACAGCGACCGGCCTTGAGGGGACGAAGGCTTTGCGGTGCAGGGCGCCCCGTCTATAAGGGCGCCGCCCCTGAAGCCGAGTCCCGACATGGCAACACAAGCTGCACAATCTGCTAATTCCGACTATTATGCCGACGCGCGCAAACACATGGTCGACAGCCAGATCCGCCCCAACCGGGTGACCGATCCGCGCATCCTGTCTGCCATGCGGCGACTGCCTCGGGAACGCTTTCTGCCCGCAAACGTGACGCCGCTTGCCTACGCGGATGAAGACATCCCGCTTGGAAACGGCCGTTTCATGCTGGAGCCGATGGTGCTTGCGAAGCTGCTCCAGGCGGCGGCTCTGCGTGAAAACGAGCGGGTACTAGTCGTCGGTGCGGGAACGGGCTATGGCGCGGCAGTGCTTGACGCCTGTGGCTGCCGGGTGACGGCGCTGGAGGAGGATGCCTCGCTGGCATGGCTGGCCCGGAGCGTGCTGCCGGTCGAGGCCCCCGGTGTGACCGTGGTTTCAGGTCCCCTGGCGGCGGGCTGGCCGGCTCAGGCCCCCTACGACCTCATTCTGATCGAGGGTGCGGTGCCGGAGATCCCCCCTGCCCTGGCGGCGCAGGTCCATCAGGAAACCGGACGAATCCTCGCCGCGATCAACGGTGAGGGCCGTATCACCCAGGCCGTGATCGCCGAGGCGACGGCGGTCGGTCTGGGTATCTCCGCGCTCTTTGACTGTGCGGCACCGCCGATTCCATCCCTGCAGAAGGCGCCTTTGTTCGCGTTTTGAGATCGTGCGGGAGCATCCAAACGACCCGCTGCGCTGGCCGACACGACGAGATGCTGGACAGAGCGGTATTATTTCGGCGAATCTGATTTCTCGGCGGGCGCCGCCGGGGCATGTTAATCAAATCTTCAGATATCAGTCCGATAAGCCGAAGAATACGGCTGTCGGTCTTGTGAACGGGGTTCCGAATGGGTTTGCGTCATGGCTTGCTGGCCAGCTTCAGTCTGATGGCCCTCGCGGCTGCTGCCGGGGCTCAGCCGTCGCCGGGAGCACCGGCTGCTCCGACAGCGGCGTCCGGCACGCTGGCACCGACTGAGCTGAAGCCCGGCAAAGTGGCTCAGGCCCCGGTTCCGGTTGCCCAACCGACGACGCCGCCGGCAGTCAGACCGGCCGCGAAAACCGCGCCGGTGGCAGCTTCGGCGCAGAATGTTCCGCGTACGTTGGCCGAGGCGCTGGCGGCGACCTATTCCAATCAGCCCGCGCTGCAGGCCGAACGGGCGAAGCTGCGGGCAACCGACGAGAACGTCCCGGCTGCCCTGGCCGGATGGCGGCCGACGGTCGTTCTGGCAGGAAGCACCGGCTACGGCGATGGTTTGGCGCGCGCGTATACGACAACGCTGGGCAATACCAAGGCCCAGACCGACCGGCTCATTGCCACCGCCCAGGCCACCGTCACCCAGAATCTGTATACCGGTGGCAAGACCGAGGCGAACGTCAACCGGTCCAAGAACCAGGTCTACGCGGAACGGGCGAATCTCATTGCGCAGGAGCAAACCAGCTTCAACAACGCGGTCGGCGCGTATGTGGGGGTGATCCAGGCCAAGGAACTGCTGGCGCTTCAGATCAACAACGAGCAGGTGCTCGCCAAGCAGCTTCAGGCCACCAACGACCGTTTCCACGTCGGTGAAATCACCAGGACCGACGTCGCCCAGGCCGAGGCGGCACTGGAGGGCGCGATCGCGACCCGCGAGACCGCGGTGGGCAGTCTGCAGACCGCTCGCGGGACGTTCCAGCAGATCATTGGAGTCTTTCCGCCGGACAATCTGATCGAGCCTCAACCGCTGAACCTGCCGGTCAAGAGCGAGCAGGAGGCGGCCATCCTCGCCAGCGCCAACAATCCGAATGTCATCAACGCGCAGTTCAACGATGCGGCGGCCAAGGATGCGATCGATGTGGCGTTCTCCGCGCTGTTGCCCCAGATCAGCTTGCAGGGCCAGACCTTCCAGCAGAACAACGCCGGCGCCCGTAGCACCAACGCGAACGGCTATCAGGTCGTCGCGCAGGTTTCGGTGCCGATCTACCAGGGCGGTTCGGAGTACTCGGCCGTGCGTTCGGCTCGCCAGCAACAGCAGCAGACCCAGCGGCTGATCGACGACGCCAAGCGGACCGCGGTGCAGAATGCGGTGCAGGCCTGGGATACGCTGGTTGCCGCCAAGGCCTCCGCGGACAGCACCCGCGCGCAGATCCGCGCCAACGAGGTCGCGCTGGAAGGCGTCGAGCGGGAGGCCATCGTCGGCAGCCGCACCACTCTGGACGTGTTGAACGCCACCCAGCTTCTGCTGCAATCACGCACCACGCTGGTGCAGAATCTGGCGCAGGTGATCACCGCATCCTACGCCGTCGCCGTCGCAATCGGACGCCTGACCGCTCGAGATCTGCATCTGCCGGTGCCGCTGTATGATGAAACCGCCTATTATCAGGCGGTCAAGGATCGCTGGGCCGGCCTTGGCGACTACGCCACCAACCAGCCGGGGCGCTGACGCGTGCTGCACCGATGACCAACACGCTGCCCCCGCCCGCAACCCCGGACGGTGCCGATCCGTCGATGGAGGAGATCCTCGCCTCGATCCGGCGTATCCTGAACGATGACGAAGTGCCCGCCGCGGAGGCGCCGCCCCGGGAGCCCGCGGCCGAGGAGCCGGCGGCCGAGGACGATGTGCTGATCCTCGATGACAGCATGATCGTGGCAGCGTCGGACACCCCGTCGGAGATCTCCGAGGCCCAGCCTGCGGCAGATGCCGACACATCGGATCCGATTGCCTTCGAAGGTGGGGACTTCGAGGCCGGGACTTTCGACGCCGTGGCCTCTGCCCCTGTGGCCTCTGCCCCTGTCGCCCCCGAACCCGTGGCATCGCCTATGGAAGCCGAACCGCCACCCCGGGCGATGGAGACCGCACACGCTGATCCCAGGGAAGCGCCGGTGCCGGTACCCAATCTACTCGGACCTGAAGCCGCTGCTGCCACCGCTTCCTCGGTCGGCAGTCTGGTGCGAACGCTGGCGGCCGGCCGGGCGACGCAGGTTTACGGGGGCGGACCGACGCTGGAGGATATGGTGCGCGCCGAACTCCGCCCGCTACTCAAGGAATGGCTGGACATGTACCTGCCCCCGATGGTGGAGCGTCTGGTTCGCATCGAAATCGAGAGGGTCGTCGGCCGCTGCGTTCCCTGATAAAGGCGATATCCCCTTCAAACAATCGGTGACGCGTTGCCCAGGCGGGGTACGAGCCGGGTCGCGGGAGACAATGATGACACTGGATAGCCGGTTCACCCCAGGCGACATCGAAACCCGTCTGTACGCAGGCTGGGAAGACGCCGGCGCGTTCGCCTGTGATCCCGCGTCCAACGCGCAGCCCTTCACCATCATGATCCCGCCGCCGAACGTCACCGGCAGCCTGCACTGGGGGCATGCGCAGACGTTCACGGTGCAGGACATCCTGATCCGTTGGCGCCGTATGCAGGGCCGCGATACGCTGTGGCAGCCGGGCACCGACCACGCGGGCATCGCCACGCAGATGGTGGTCGAACGGCTGCTGGCCGCCGAGGGCAGGGATCGGCGGGCGATCGGCCGTGAGGCGTTCATCGACCGGGTCTGGCAGTGGAAAGCCGAATCCGGCGGCGCCATCACAACGCAGCTTCGCCGCCTGGGCGCCTCGCTCGACTGGCCGCGCGAGCGCTTCACGATGGACGACGGATTGTCCGCCGCGGTGAAGGAGACATTCGTCAAGCTGTATTCCGAGGGTTTGATCTATCGCGACCGGCGCCTGGTGAACTGGGATCCGAACCTGCAAACCGCGATTTCCGACCTCGAGGTGGAAAACCGCGAGATCAAGGGTTCGCTTTGGTATATCCGTTACCCGATCGAGGACGAACCGGACCGTTTCATCGTCGTTGCGACGACGCGGCCGGAGACGATGCTGGGCGACACGGCCGTGGCGGTCCACCCGGATCATCCGTTGTACGGCGGCCTGATCGGGCGGCGGGCCATCCTGCCACTGGTCGGCCGCTCGATCCCGATCGTTGCCGATGCCTACGCCGACCCGGAGAAAGGCACCGGCGCAGTAAAGATCACCCCGGCGCATGACTTCAACGACTTCGAGGTCGGGCGGCGGCACGACCTGCCGATGCCGTCGGTGCTGGACCGCCAGGCCATGGTGACGCTGGGCGAAATCGAGGACGTGCTGGCCTTGGTTCCCGGCGTGGCCGATCCGGCGTTCGTGCGCACCCTTGCCGGTCAGTCGCGGTTCGCGGCCCGCAGCGTGATCGTCGCTGAACTGGAACGGCTTGATCTGCTGGAGAAAACCGAGCCGCACACCAATCAGGTGCCGCACGGCGACCGCGGCGGGGTGCCGGTCGAACCCCGGCTGACGACGCAGTGGTACTGCAACGCCGGTGTGCTGGCGAAGCCGGCGATCGAGGCGGTGGAGACCGGCCGCACGGTGTTCGTGCCGAAGCAATGGGAAAACACGTTCTTTGCCTGGATGCGCGACATTCAGCCATGGTGCATTTCGCGGCAGCTTTGGTGGGGGCATCGGATTCCCGCCTGGTACGGGCCGGACGGCACTGTCTTCGTCGCCAGGGATGCCGAGGGCGCGGCGGCGCAGGCGCATGATCATTACGGGCACAGTGAACCGCTGGTGCAGGACGAGGACGTGCTGGACACCTGGTTCAGTTCCGGCCTGTGGCCGTTCTCGACGCTGGGCTGGCCGGAGCACACGCGCGAACTGGATCGTTACTATCCTGGTGATGTTCTGGTCACCGGCTTCGACATCATCTTCTTCTGGGTGGCCCGCATGATGATGCTGGGCCTGCACATGATGGGCGATGTGCCGTTCCGCACCGTGTACATCCACGGCCTGGTGCGCGACGAGCGCGGTCAGAAGATGTCCAAGTCGAAAGGCAACGCCGCCGACCCGCTGGAACTGGTCGACACCTACGGCGCCGATGCCCTCCGCTTCACCATCTGCGCGCTGACTGGACCTGGCCGCGACGTGAAGCTCGGCCCCTCGCGCGTGGACAGCTACCGGGGGTTCGTGACCAAGCTGTGGAACGCGGCGCGGTTCTGTGAGATGAACGGCATGCGGCCGGACCCCGGGTTTGATCCGGAACGGGTCACCCTGCCGTTGTCGCGTTGGTTGCTCGTTGAGGCGAACACCGCGATCAGCGAGGCGAGCGCGGCGCTGGAGGCGTACCGTTTCGACGAATATGCCGCGGCCGGATACCGTTTCGTGTGGAACACGTTTTGCGACTGGTTCCTGGAATTCGCCAAGCCGTTGCTGGCCGAGGGTGCGGATGCGGCTCACGCTGCCGAAATCCGCGCCGTGGGGGCGCATGTGCTCGGTCTGATCCTGCGCCTGCTGCATCCGGTTATCCCGTTCGTGACGGAGGAATTGTGGGATCGTTTCGGCTATGGAGAGCCATTCAGCCTGATCGGCGTCGCCTGGCCCGAGCCGGTCGCGGTGCCGGATGCGGCGGCGGCACGGGTCGAGCTGGACTGGGTCGTGCGGCTGATCGGCCTCGTCCGCTCGGTGCGGAGCGAGATGAATGTGCCGCCTTCCAAGCCGTCGCCGGTGCTGCTGCAAGGGGCGCCGGCCGAGATGCTGGGGCGGGTGGACCGGTGGATCGAGGCAATCCGGCGGCTGGCGCGTGCCTCCGAGGTGCGGCCGCTGAGCGGGGACGTGCCGGCAGGGTCCGCCCAGGCGATGCTGGATGAGACGACCATTGTCCTGCCGCTGGAGGGGCTGATCGACATCGCCGCGGAACGGGCGCGGCTGGCCAAGGATCGCGACAAGCTTGCTGCGGAGGCGAAAAAGATCAGCCAGAAACTGGCCAACGCCGATTTCGTCAGCCGCGCGCCGGCGCAGGTTGTGGCCGAGAACCGGGAACGGCTGGAGACCGCTCAGTCGGAGATCGCCCGGTTGCAGGCGGCGCTGGACCGGCTGGGTTGAAGATCCAGGGTCATTGCAACGAAGGCCGTCACACCCTGCTCTTATAAGAAAGGCTGCCTAACCCATTGACGAGCGGGTCGGGCGTTCCTATTATGGGGGTCCCTTCCTGAGTATCGGGCGACCGTGCGCTGGCACCTCACGCCCTAAGTTCAAAAATTTCGATTGGCCGCGAACCGCAGGGCGCTTACGCCTGAAATGCGTTCAGGCCTCATCTCACGCCCCTTCGCACCCTCACGTCCAGGCATCTGTCATGCATCTTGCTGAACTGAAACAGAAGACACCCACCGAACTGGTGAACTTCGCTGAATCCCTGCAGATCGAGAACGCATCGTCGCTGCGCAAGCAGGACATCATGTTCGCGATTCTGAAGAACCTGGCCGACAATGAGCAGGCGATTCATGGCGAGGGGACGTTGGAGATCCTTTCCGACGGGTTTGGCTTCCTGCGCAGTCCGGAGGCGAACTACCTCGCCGGCCCGGATGACATTTATGTGAGTCCCAGTCAGGTTCGCCGCTTCGGGCTTCGCACCGGGGATTCGGTCGACGGGCAAATCCGAGCGCCGCGCGACGGAGAGCGTTACTTTGCACTTTTGAAGGTGGACACGGTCAATTTCGAGCCGCCGGATGCCGTGCGCCATCGCGTCAACTTCGACAATCTGACGCCGCTGTACCCCGAAGAACGCCTGAAGATGGAGATGGAGAATTTCCAGTCCGTCGCCAAAGGCCCTGTCAAGGACTTCACGCCGCGGGTGATCGACCTGATTTCCCCGGTTGGCAAGGGGCAGCGCGCGCTGATCGTGGCACCGCCGCGCACCGGCAAGACGGTGATGCTGCAGAACATTGCCGCCGCCATCGCGGCGAACCATCCGGAGGTTTTCCTGATCGTGCTGCTGATCGATGAGCGGCCGGAGGAAGTCACCGACATGGCGCGCAGCGTGAAGGGCGAGGTCATCAGTTCCACCTTCGACGAACCGGCGACTCGTCATGTGCAGGTGACGGAGATGGTTCTGGAAAAGGCGAAGCGCCTGGTCGAGCACAAGCGCGACGTAGTGATTCTGCTGGACAGCATCACCCGGCTTGCGCGGGCCTACAACACCGTGGTGCCGTCATCGGGCAAGGTCCTGACCGGCGGTGTCGACGCCAACGCGCTGCAACGGCCGAAACGATTTTTCGGGGCGGCGCGCAACATCGAGGAGGGCGGGTCGCTGACCATCATTGCCACCGCGCTGATCGATACCGGCAGCCGCATGGATGAAGTCATCTTTGAAGAATTCAAGGGCACGGGCAATTCCGAGATCATTCTTGATCGGAAACTTTCGGACAAACGGTCTTTTCCTGCGATCGACATAACGAAGTCGGGCACGCGCAAGGAAGAGTTGCTGGTCGAACGCGGCGTGCTGACGAAGATGTGGGTGCTGCGGCGTATCCTCAATCCGATGGGAACGGTCGACGCGATGGAGTTCCTGCTGGACAAGCTGAAATACAGCAAGACCAACAATGATTTCTTTGATGCGATGAATACCTAGCGGTCGTTCCGCTCCCCGCCCCGGCCCAATTCCGGATCAAGTGCCGAAGCTATGGCACGACCCGGCGTTGCGAGTTGGGGAGGAGCGAATATGGCCGACGTCGTAAAGATCACAGTGCGGGACACGATCGCGACAGTCGGGATGGACCGTCCGCCGGTGATGCACATGCCGTCACGCGATGCATATCGTTTCGAGCAAGGGCATCACGGTGATGCTGTCGACGACGGATGATGCGAAGGAAGCGCGTCAGGCGTTCATCGAGAAGCAGAAGCCGGTGTTCAAGGGGCGCTGACCCGCACCGGAGAGCCACGGGTCAGGCAGCGGCGACGGACCGCTCCTTGATCAGCCGGTCGATCGTCAGCCTCGCGCGGACACCGCCACTGTCGATGTTATAGGCGCGCAACCGAAGATCCGGATTGCGGTCGATCGAGGTCTGCTGGGCCTCCAGGATCGCCAGATCCTCCAGGAAGACACCACCTTGCTGCGCCTTGAAACGGGCGGTGAAGCCGGCATCGTTGATGTCGAAGTTGCGCGCCATGCCCCAGAAGTAGTGGCTGGAGGCCGGGGTTTCGGGCGTCAGGGCATCGATAACGAAACCGCGCACGCCTTGATCGTGGCGTTCGATCGTGGCACCCGCACCCACGGGCGCCACGCCGACGTCGATGATCACCGACGACGGTGCGATGAACTGGCAGATCTGCCAGCGATCCACTAGTCCGTCCTGCTTCAACGCATTGCGCCAGAACGGCGGCGCGTCGATGCCGGGCATCCAGCGTTTCACGAAAACCTCGTTGCCCTCCGATGTCGTTTCCATCGGCGTTTCCATCAGTTCGGGCTGGCCGATCGACCCGGCGTGGACATGCGTCTCGTGGGTCAGGTCCATCAGGTTATCGATGCCGAGGCGATAGTCGCAGCCGATCCGGTAGTAGCCGCCGTCGAAGGTCCAGGCGGGATCCGAACAGGGCCAGAAGTTGGGGATCAGCGTGGGATCGGCCTTTTCCGCATCGCCGACCCAGATCCAGGCGAAGCGATGGCGCTCGACCACCGGATAGGCCTGGACGCAGGCTGTGCGGGCGACCGGGTCGTGCCTGAGCGGCATCTCGATCCCGCGACCCTGGCTGTCGATCAGCAGGCCGTGGTAGCGGCAGCGGATGTTGTCGCCTTCTTTGATGCCCATCGACAGCGGCAGCATCCGGTGCGGGCAGGCATCGCGCATGGCGACGACCGAACGATCGAAGCGGCGGTAGAGCATGACGGGCTGGCCGCAGATCGTGCGCGCCAGCGGATTTCGGTCGATCTCGAAGTCCCAGCCTGCAACATACCACTGATTGATCGGCCAGTTCGCTGCCATGATCGCCTCCCGCTTATTGCCCGGAAAACCGACATATCGGGAAAGGCGGGCTGCGTGCAACGGCGCCGCGCCTCGTCCATGAACCGGCGGGGAGGCGCCAGCATGGGCATCGGCCGAGCGATCGCGAAGGCTCTGGCGGCGGAGGGTGTGCAGGTCGTGGCGGCGGCGAGACGGATCGAACTGATGGCGGTCATGGCTGACGAGGTCGAAGCCGGTCAGTATCCGCGGCCGATCCTGCTGAAGCAGGATGTGATGGAGGACGACGCGGCGGAAAAACTCAGCCGAGCAGCAGTGGACGCTGTGGGCCGGATCGACATCCTGGTGAACAACGCCGGCGGCAGCCGCGTTCTGCCGATCGATGCGCCTGAAGAACGTTGAACCGAGGCCATGACACTGAACTTCACCCGTCCCCGCCAGCTTACGCACGCGCTGCTGCCAAGGATGATCGAGAACCGCTGGGGCCGCATCATCAACATCACGGGCAAGAGCGAGCCGGAGCATTTGAACGCCGCGTTCTCGGCCAAGGCCGCCATTCATGCCTGGGCGAAGGGCCTGTCGCGCGAGGTCGGGCAGTTCGGTATCACCATCAACTCGATCCCGCCCGGCCGCATCATGAGCGAGCAGATCCGGCGCAACTATCCGGAAGATTATCGAAAGCACTTTGCAGAAACGGAAATTCCGGTTCGTTACTAGGGTGAGCCAGAGGATCTAGCGGTGATGGCGGTCTGGCTCGCCTCCCCGCTCGCACGCTACATCACCGGCGCGGTGATCCCGGTCGATGGCGGATTACGGCGCTACCAGTTCTGACTGTTCATGCGCTCTGCTGCGCCCCGATCGTGCGTTCCGCGTCTGCCAAGGCCTGCGGTTCGACCAGCAAACCCTGGCGCTCGTAGCGGCTGCGGCTTCGGCTGAAGCGCACGACCACGGCGGACCGCGCGCTCTGGGCTTTCGCACGCCGGGTGAGCAGCGCGTCGCCCGCCGGCAGGAACACGAGATCACCCAGGCCGACACAGCGCAAACAGGCAGGCCCTGGGTTCTCCATGATCAGGAGGTCGCCCGTGCCGCCGCAGTGATGGCATGTCCATGTGTCCTTCGTCGGCTGGATCACCACGAGGTCCGGTTCCCGGCTCGCCTGCGCCGCCACGCGCTCGCGCTTCTTCTCTGACAGCGCGGGCGAAACCCAGTGGGTGCGGTAATTCTTTTCGATACCATCATCGCCGCTGACACTGAAGCGCAGCTTCTGTCGTTTCGGTGTGCGTGCGACATACTGCGTCTCGCTCGGCAGCAAGCCCTTGCCGCGTGCCCAGGCGCGGAACAGGCTCATGGCTTCGGATATGCGTGACAGATTGGTCTGGACCACGCGTTCGAGGCATTCGACCTGCCCCTGCCGCCAGCGCTGTACCGCGGAGGGCTCGACCCAGCCGATGCCTGACAACACATCGAGGGCGCTCACATAGCCCTGGGCCGTGACTGACGCCTCCGCGGCCCTGCTCACACGTTCGGCGAGCTTGTTGCGATTGGTCCGGTTCATGATCGCGCTTGTGAACGGCGTTGTCTGCATTTGGATGAGTGCATTGGTGCATCGTAAGAGGAGCCTGCCGGTTTATTCTAACATTGGCAGTGAGACATCTGTCCAGTGGGTGGTGGGGGTTTATGCCACTGCGGGGGGTGTCTGCTCGACCAGATCCTGGCGATGCAACACCCGAAGCCGCCAACCCTATCAGCAGGCGTCCGCGGGCGCAGAAGCGACCGAGGCGAACCGACCCGGAACGGCTGCCTGGACATTGCCGTTGTTCGGTCCAAACTGCCGGCAGGCGGGTCGCGATGACCGCTATCGGGTGTCCCGCAAGGGGCGGCAGGATTGAGGTGCCTACGGCGCGACCTGGGAGGCTGACAGCGAGGAAACGAAACGATGCGGCAAATGGTCATGGTGGGCTTCCTGCAGGCGCAGAACTGCACCACGCTTGCGAGCGCCTGGCGGCACCCCGACGCGCGAAGCGATTTCACCTCCGCCGCCTATTACCAGAAGATCGGCCAGGTACTGGAAGAAGGGAAGTTCCAACTCGCGTTCTTCGACGACCGGCTGGCGATGCCCGACATCTATGGCGGCAATCCGGCGGAGGTGGTCGCCAACGGCGTACGCGTCGTCAAGATCGATCCGGTCGCGACGATGATGGCGATGGGCTTTGGCACGAAATATCTGGGCATCGGGTCGACCGCCTCCACCACCTATTACGAGCCCTTTGACGTGGCCCGGCGGTTCCAGACCGTGGATCACATGCTGGGCGGGCGCGCGGCGTGGAACGTGGTGACCTCGGTGAACGACGGCGAGGCGCACAACATGGGCCGCGAGGTCCATATGGAGCACGACCTGCGCTACGATCGCGCCGACGAGTTTATGGAGATCGTGCTGAGCTGCTGGGATGGCTGGGAAGACGGCGCGCTGATCGTCGACAAGAAGACCGGCCTGTTCGCCGATCCGTCGAGGGTTCACCGGCTGGAATACAAGGGGAAATTTCTCAATTCGTCCGGGACGTTCACCGTTCCCCGCTCGCCGCAGGGTCATCCGGTGGTGATCCAGGCCGGTGCGAGCGCGCGCGGTAAGACCTTCTCGGCGCGCTGGGCGGAGACGGTGTTCGTCGGTTATGCCGACCTGGAGGAGGGCAAGCGGCAATATGCCGAGTTCAAGACCGAGGTCGCCAGGCTGGGTCGCGACCCGGACCTCACGACCGTCAACACAATCGCCTATCCCGTCGTCGCGGAGACGCGCGCCGAGGCCGAAGACAAGATGGCGGTGATCGACTCGCTCTACAAAGAGGTCGATGGCCTTTCCCTGCTGTCCGAAGCGATGAATTTCGACTTCAAGACGAAAGCGATGGACGAGGCCTTCACGGCCGGGGAACTTGCCGGCATGTCCGGCATGCAGGGAATGCGCGACCGTGTGATGCGCATGAGCGGTCGAAACCCGACCCCGCGTGACTTCCTGGAGATCACCCGCCGCGGTCGCCCGCGGGAGGCGATCGTCGGCAGCGGCCGGGACATCGCCGATCGTCTGGAGCAATGGTTCACCGAACGCGCGTGCGACGGCTATGTCATTGCTGGCACCCACATGCCCGGCAGCTTCGAGGATTTTGTCCGCTTCGTCGTGCCGGAGCTGCAACGGCGCGGCTTGTATCGCACCGAGTATACGGGTGCCACACTGCGCGAGAATCTGGGCCTGCCGGTGCCGAAACGGAATGCCTGGCGGCTGGCGGGGAGCGCGGAATAGCTTTCGCTTACGTGATCGGTCGCCGCCCCGATCGCCCCTGATCCGAAAGACCCCCTGCCCCATATCCCGCCTTCGCTCAGACAGGAAGGAATTGACGGCATGCGGTTGTTCAAGTGCCAGAGTTGCGGGCAGGCGGTGTATTTTGAGAACACGCGCTGCGAGTCGTGTGGCCACCAGCTTGGCTACCTGCCACAGGCCATGACGATTTCGGCCGTCGAACCGGACGGGGACTTTCTGCGTGCGCTGGCTGCCCCCGACCGCGCGATGCGGCAGTGCGACAATGCCGGGTACCTCGCCTGCAACTGGCTGGTTTACGCTCACGGCGTGTCGACCCTTTGCGCCGCGTGCCGTCACAACCATATCATCCCGGATCTGACCGTCCCGCTCAACCTGAAGCGGTGGCAGAAGCTGGAATTTGCAAAGCACCATCTGTTCTACTCGCTGACACGCCTGAAGCTGCCGCTGCAGAACCGGATTGACGACCCGGCGCACGGCCTGGCCTTCGACTTCCTTGCCGACAGCCCCGATCCGACCGGCCCCAAGGTTCTCACCGGCCACGACAACGGCCTGATCACCATCGCCCTGGTCGAGGCGGACGACGCCGAACGCGAACGCCGCCGCACCCAGATGAACGAACCCTACCGCTCCCTGCTCGGGCATTTCCGCCACGAGGTCGGCCACTACTTCTGGGATGTGCTGATCCGCGACGGCGGGCGGCTGGAGGAATGCCGCGCCGTGTTCGGCGACGACACCGCGGACTACGAGGCCGCGCTGAAAACCCATTACCAGAACGGCGCACCCCCCGACTGGCAGGAACGCTACGTCAGCCAGTACGCCAGCACGCATGCCTGGGAGGACTGGGCGGAGACCTGGGCGCACTACCTGCACATCGTCGACACGCTCGAAATGGCCCGGGCGTTCGGGATCAGTGTCCAGCCAAGGCTGGTGCGCGATGAGACGCTGTCCGCCACGATCGACCTGGACCCGTACGACACCACAAGCATGACCGAGATCATCGGCGCCTGGCTGCCGCTGACGTTCGCCATGAACAGCCTCAATCGGGCGATGGGCAACCCTGACCTGTATCCGTTCGTGCTGTCCCCGGCGGTGGTCACCAAGCTGGGCTTCGTGCATGACGTCGTGCACGGACGTTCGGTTTCGTGATCGCGGCGTAAATATGGTGCTTCGGGCGTCAGCGGTGATACGCTGCGCGCCGGAGAAACATCACCATGGCTCGAAAGACCGTTGTTGTGGCGGGCGCAAGCGGCCTGGTGGGTTACGCTGCGCTGAAGCATTTTGCCGAAGCGCCGGAGACGGATGTGATAGCGCTGTCGCGCCGCCGCCCGCCGGGCTTTGAGGCGCGGCATCTTGCCCTGGATCTGACTGATGCCGCTGCGTGCCGGGGTGCCGCGGACACACTGCGAGACATGACCCATCTGGTTTATGCCGCCTTGTTCGAGTTGCCCGGGCTGGTGGAAGGCTGGCGCAACGACCGCCAGATCGAGACCAACGAGCGGATGCTGCGCAACCTGCTGGACCCGCTTGTGGCTGCGGCGCCCGCTCTGAGGCACGTGACACTGCTGCAAGGCACGAAAGCCTACGGTGTCCACGTGCGCCCATTGGCCGTGCCCGCCCGCGAAGGCCGCTCGGACATGCGCGAGCAGCCCAACTTCTACTGGTCGCAGGAGGATTATCTTCGGCTTGTCCAGGCTGGGCGCGACTGGCATTTGACAATCCTCCGGCCCGTTCTGGTCGTCGGCGAGGCGATCGGCGGCGCGATGAATCTGATCCCGGCGCTCGGCGCGCATGCCGCGGTGATGCGTGAACGAGGGCCGATCCTGCCCTATCCCGGCGGCGCTGAACGCGTCAGCCAGGCCGTCGATGCCGATCTGCTGGCCCGCGCCATCGCCTGGGCCGGGGAGGCGCCCGCCGCCGTCGACGAGACGTTCAACGTGACCAATGGCGATGTCTTCACCTGGCCGAATGTCTGGCCTGCCATCGCCGAGGCGGTTGGCATGCGTCCCGGACCGGATGAACCGTTCCTGCTGCAGTCTCTGGGACGCGGCGACTGGGACCGAGCACGCCAGCGTTTCGGGCTCGAATCCCCGGCCCTGACCGAATTCGTTGGCCTGTCACTGGAATATGCCGACTACCAGATGCGCTACGGCCACACCGACCCCGGGCCGCCGGCGATCGTTTCGACCGTCAAGATTGCCCAGGCCGGGTTTCACGAAGTGATGGATACTGAACTGATGTTTCGCAAATGGTTCAAGGTGTTCCAGCAGAAGCGCCTGCTGCCACCTCCCTGATTTGTTTCACATCCGCTCGGCCGCCGCTGAGGATGTACAGCGTGTCGGATCCGCTGGTCAGATAGCGCACGCCCAGCTTCAGCAGCCAGGACTGGAACGCGACGTCCTGGCGCACGCCGCCGACGCCCATGGATTTGCCGTGCGCTTTGGCCGCTTTCGCGATCGTTTCGTAGGCGTCGCGCATCCGGTCGTGCTTGTAGTCGCCGGGGATTCCCATCTCGGTGGACAGGTCGGTGGAGCCGATATGCAATGTGTCGATGCCGTCCACCGCGGCGATGGCGTCGGCGTTGGCGACGGCTTCGGGCGTTTCGATCATCGCCATCAACAGGGTTTCCTGATTGAGCAGGCGGCAGATCTCCGGCTGCGACAGTTGCGCATAGCCCAGCGACGGGACCGTTCCGGCGGCGGAGCGATGACCCGAGGGCGCGAAACGGCAGGCCTCAACGATGGCGCGGGCTTCGGCGGCAGTGTTGACGTGTGGGACCATGACGCCCTGCGCGCCGCAATCGAGGATGCGGGTGGAGTCGTGCGGGTCGTGCGACGACACCCGCGCGATCGGCGTGATGCCCAGGCCCAGGGCCGCGACACAGATGCCGGCGGCGGTTTCGAGCGAGGTGGGGTTGTGCTCCAGGTCGATGTAGAGCGCATCGAAACCGCAGGCGGCCGCCATCATCGCGATATTCGGGGTGCGGAGCTGGTTGACGCCGAAGCACAGGACGAGGTCGTTGGCTGCCAGTTTCTGTTTGGCGAGGTTCGTGCCTATTGGCGTTGGCATGGGTGGTCTCCTCCAGTCATGTTGGCCCGGCTGCGTGGCTCATGATGTTGGCCCCGCTCCGCGGGTCGGAACGTTGTTGTTTAACGCCCGACCATTGCGGCCTTTTGCTACTGCCCTTCCCGCACCACCGGGTTGCTCAATGTCCCGATGCCACTAATCTCGATCTCGATCCGATCGCCGTGCTTCATGTTGGCGGTGGCACCCTCGGTGCCCATCCAGACGACGTCGCCCGGGTAGAGTGTCAGGCAGGAGGTCATCGCCACGAGGTAGTCGACCACACCGAAGATCATGTGGTTGGTCGGGAAAGCGATCAGTTGCTCGCCGTTCAGGCGGACCCTGGTGACAAGATCTTCGAGCTTCACGTCGGTTTCGATCCACGGACCCATAGGCTTGAAGGTGTCGGTGTTCTTCGACCGCCACATGGTGCGGTCGGCTTTTTGCCAGGTCCGCTCGCTGACGTCGTTGCCGATGGTATAGCCAAGTACCGCGGACAGAGCATTTTCGCGGGTGAGATTCTTGCATTTACGGCCGATTACCGCCACCAGTTCACCCTCATACTGAACCTGGTCGGTCGCATCTGCCGGAATGACGATCGTTTCGCCGTGCGCGATCAGCGCATTGCTGGCGCGGTAGCCGATGTCCGCCTGTGTTGGCAGGTTCGGTTTCTGGCCGATCTTTTCCGCAACTTCACGGACATGCTCCGGATAATTCATTCCGGCCGCATAGAAGGTCGGCGGGATCACCGGCACCAGAAGCCTTACGTCGCTCAGCTTCAGCCGCTGTCCGGTGCGCTCCCAGGTGTCGAACGGGGAGCCCCGGACGGGGATGACCGTGTCGTCTTCAACAACCGCATAGGCCGGCGAGCCATTCTGATCGAAGCGTGCCCAGCGCACGGTGTTTCCTCCTCAGTTTCAATCCAGCTCTTCAATCATCCGCTCACGCATCAGGTATTTTTGCATTTTGCCGGTCACGGTCATCGGGAACTGGTCCACGAACCGGACGTAGCGCGGTATTTTGTAGTGCGCGATCTGGTCCTTGCAGTACGCCTTGACGTCGTCCTCGGTCAAGGTCTCGCCGTTGCGCAGCTTGATCCAGGCGCAGAGTTCCTCGCCGAAGCGCTTATCCGGCACGCCGAACACCTGCACGTCCACGATCGCCGGGTGGCGGTAAAGAAATTCTTCAACTTCGCGGGGATAGATGTTTTCGCCGCCACGGATCACGAGGTCTTTGATGCGGCCGACGATGGCGCAGTAGCCGTCTTCATCCATCGTTGCCAGATCGCCGGTGTGCATCCAGCCGGCCTGATCCATCGCCTCGGCCGTGCGTTCCGGGTCCTCCCAGTAACCTTGCATGACCGAGTAGCCGCGGGTGCAGAATTCGCCGGTGACGCCGCGGGGGACGACACGGCCTTCGGCATCGATGATCTTGATCTCGACATGGGGATGCGCCCGGCCGACGGAGGCGACCTGCTTGTCCAGAGAATCGCCGATACGGGTTTGGGTGCTGACCGGGCTCGTTTCGGTCATGCCGTAGCAGATGGTCAGTTCGGTCAGATGCATGTCGCGGATGCAGCGGCGCATGATCTCGATCGGACACGGGGCGCCCGCCATCACGCCGGTCCGCAGGCTGGTCAGGTCGAACTGTGAGAACTCCGGGTGATCGAGTTCGGCGATGAACATCGTCGGCACCCCGAGCAGGGAGGTGCAGCGATGTTCGGCCACGGTTTGCAGGGTGGCGAGCGGCTCAAAACCTTCACCGGGGAAAACGATCGCGGCGCCATGCGTCATGCAGGCCAGCACGCCGATCACCATGCCGAAGCAATGATACATGGGGACCGGGATGCAGACCTTGTCCTGGTCGGTATAGTGCATCAGCTGGCCGATGAAGAGCCCGTTGTTCAAGACGTTATGGTGCGTCAGGGTTGCGCCCTTCGGCAGGCCCGTGGTGCCGGAGGTGAACTGGACGTTGATCGGGTCGTCGAACTGCAGCAGCGATGCGAGGTCCTTCAGCCGCTTGCGATCGACATCCCGGCCGTGATGGGCGATTTTCTCGAACGCGAAGGTGCCGGAATCGTCGCCGCCGATCTGGATCACGGACCGCAGCGACGGCAGGCGCACGGCGTGTAGCTGGGCCGGGCGCGCAATGGAGAGTTCAGGTGCGAGCGTGTTGATCATGCCGATATAGTCGCTGGTCTTGAAGCTCGTGGCGGTGATCAGCGCCTTGCAGCCCACCTTGTTGAGCGCGTATTCTAACTCGGTCAGACGGTAAGCGGGGTTGAGATTGACCAGGATCAGCCCGGCCTTGGCGGTGGCGAACTGGGTGACGATCCACTCCGCGTTGTTCGGTGACCAGATGCCGATGCGGTCGCCGGGTTGCAGCCCCAGGGCGACGAGGCCTGCGGCAAATGCCTCAACGTGGGCGGCGAGTTCCGACCAGGTCCAGTTGACGCCCTGCTGACGGACGATGAGCCCGGGGCGGTCGCCGTAGCGTTCAACGGTTCGGTCGAAGTGGACCCCGATGGTCTCCCCGATCATCGGCCGGTCGGAGGCGCCGTGCATATAGCTGGGCGCGGGGTCGGTCATGGGTATGCTCCCTGGGGCGGCTAATTGCGTATTATCATGCTTGTTCAGCGAACCGGTTTCAACAGGGGGGCTTACGCCTGCCTGAGATCCGGCGCCCAAAGGGCGGGTTATTCAAGGCACCGCGTTCGACGATGCATTCGCGCTCCCGATGATTTCTCGCGGCGGGTGATTCAACATTTTCAAGGATCAGGAGCGTTATTTCAAACGCATCGGGCGCGTTCCAGCGCCCGGCGGATACGACTAAAACCCTCTGTTTGCCCCCGTCTACAGGGCTGATCATCCGATAACTTAGTAAATTGCGACCATACTACTTGGTTGGCCGTTTGATCCAGCTGCATCCTTGATGTTCCATTCATAGATTCCAGGCCGGCATTCCGTTACGCGGTCCGCGACGACGTGACGATACCAGCCGGACGGTGGCGTAATGGTTGGACCTGCTCAGATGAAGTGCTGTCGTGCTTGCGCGCTCGATATCATGGTTTCGGGATCATAATGCAAGATATTCGTGTCGGCGCGAGGCTAAGCAGCTTGCGCCCGCTGCCGTGGGTGGTAGATCGCGATGTGTGTCGCGCGGATGACCGGTGTCGCTTCATTGGCGACGACCAGCGCATCCAGCTCCACCCATTTATGGCCCTTGTGCTCGTAGTTCTTCGTGATCCTCGCACGGACGTTCAACGTGTCGCCGACATGTGCGATGCCCAGGTTACGCACTGTGCTGCCCATGTGAATCCAGGCCGGCAGAATAACGTTTTGGCTCAGCGCCCAGTTGCAGCAGCGTACGACCGTGCCGGGATGAATGATCCGCTCCCGGAGATAGATCGGATCGGTCTCCCGGATGTCGGCCAGGTCCTGGGCGTGGAAAGCCTCGGTGACAGGTAACGGGGTCATACCGAGCCAGTCGCCGATTTTGAGCGATGTTTCGTTGGCGGGGGCACGTGCGGTGCGCGGGGCGACCGCCTTGAAGTCGTCCAGCACCGGCGCCGGCGGCAAGCCTCCCGGCAGCGCCGCCCGGCCGGTCGCGCACAGGACGCCTTCGCTGTGCACCACGAGCGCCATTCCGTCGGCATTCTCGACGGCGGTAACTTCGGCTATGTCGTTCTCGTAGACGGGTTTGGCGAATCTGGCCTCACCGGTACCCCGTTCCAGCCACGCGCGGCCCCATCGCTGGACCGGCTGATGCGTCATATAGGCGTAGACGTTCACTCCACCGACAAAGCCGCCCTTGAAGCCAAAGCGCTGAGCGGTGGCGTCGTCGTGGATCTTGTTCTCGGACGCCTTGGCGGTGTTGAAGGCATAGACCCGGTAGGGCGGGATGGACATTGGGAACAGTCTCCGTTCGTCGGGAAGGCTACCGTGGATGGCGGGCCGGCGTCCGCCATCACCAACCGCGAAACGTCAGTTCAGCGCCCACAGACCCACTTCGTAACCTGGCACGAAATTGCGGTTGTTCATCTCCGGGTTGCGGTTGATGAACGTGCGGCCGAACATCGGATGCCGCATGCTGCGGGTTTCGTGTTCGATCCGGAACAGCGGCTTGTTGGTGTCCACATCGACGATGTCCAGGAAGCGATACTGGTGCTGATCGCTTTCCTCGCTGATCAGGCCCCGCTCCAGCAGTTTCCTGTGCGGACCGGAGAAGTCGGCCAGCGTGATCTGGATGTGGTGCCCGTCATAGTCCGGCAGCGGCGCGGTCGTTTCGCGGAAAGTCACCTTGCTTTCGGCCGATGTATTGGCCCAGGCGTAGGGACCGCGTTCGTCGGTGGACACCCCGGCGATACCGCCCAGAATCTCGACGTAAAATTTCGCGATCGCGGCGAGGTCGGTGTCTGCGGGGACGTCGAACTCCACATACGGCATGCCGACGCGCATCGGGCCGAAGCGTGACGGGTCGGGCGCGTGAACGCGGATGCGGTTGCCCCAGGGGCAGGTCGTCTCGACCGTGTCGCCGGCGTCACGATAGCTGAATTTCGTGCCTTCCAGATATTTCTGTGCTCCCTCAAGCCTGTTCAGCAGTGCCTCCAGGTTCGGCAGCACCAACGCCGTGGTTCCGCGCACGACGTCGGTGCCGCGCGTCGGCAGGTGGAACTGGCCGCGGCCGACATTCACCCACATATTGTCGAGACCGGCCATCAGATATGGGTCCCGCGTCAGGCCCAGCCCCATCAGGTAAAACGCGATTGCCTTGCTTTGATCGGGCACCCTGACGTTCACATGACCCAGTTCGACGATGTTGCCGAGGTCTTCGACGGTGCGGTCGAAGGTCGGCGTCATAACCGCGGTATCGTCCATTTCTTCCGGCTCCCAGATGGCGGCGCTCAACTTTAGTTTAGGCCCGCATCCTAGTCGTGGCTCCGCATCTGGTCCATCCCGGCGGGCCGGGGTCCCGCCTGATGGGGTAGCTGACGGTGTGGGCAATCTATAGTTGTATAAACGGCCGCTACCCACCAAACACTTTGAATTTACGTGCAAATCCATGACATTTGTGGCGCAAGGACGCATAGAAATTCGTTTGCCGAGACGGTAGCACGACCGCGTATCGGCCAATCGGGAGAAAACGTTCATGCTCATCCGTCACCTGGCGGCCTGTTTCGCGCTTCTGTTGTCGGCGGCGACGCTGCCGGCCGTGGCACAGGACAAGACGGTGACACTGAAGATGTCGACCTGGATTCCGCCGGCGCATCCGCTGAATGCATCGCTGGTGGCGTGGGCGGCGGATGTCGAAAAGGAATCCGGCGGCACCATCAAGGCGATCCTTTTCCCGTCCGAACAACTGGGCAAAGCGTTCGACCATTACGACATGGCACGCGACGGCATTACCGATCTGGCCTACATCAACCCCGGCTATCAGCCAGGCCGCTTCCCCATCATCGCGGCTGGGGAGCTGCCATTCCTGATCACGAATGCCAAGGGCGGATCCGCCGCACTGACGGAATGGTACGCTCCGTACGCGCCGCAGGAGATGAAGGACGTCCACTTCTGCATCGGATTCTTCCTCGACCCCGGCACGTTCCACTCCCGACACAAAATCGTGATGCCGGAGGACATCAAGGGTGACAAGGTGCGGCCCGGCGGCGCCACCCAGGGCGCGATGGTCACCCTGCTGGGGGGCACCAACGTGCAGGCTTCAGCCCCGGAGGCACGTGAGGTTCTGGAACGCGGTGTCGCCAACACCATCGGCTTTCCATGGGGCTCGATCGTGCTGTTCGGCATCGACAAGGTGGTGAAATACCACATGGACGTGCCGCTGTTCTCCACCACCAACATCTGGGCGATGAACAAGTCCAAGTACGAGGCGCTGTCGCCGGCTCAGCGCACCGTCATCGACCATCACTGCACCCCGGAATGGGCGGAGAAAGTCGCCACCCCGTGGGCGGATTTCGAGTATGCCGGTCACGCCAAGCTGGCCGCCGAACCCGGCCACGAGGTCTACAAACTTACACCCGAGCAACTCGCCGCATGGCGCACCGCGGTGGCGCCGCTGACCGAGCGCTGGGCGGCCAAGGTGGAAAACAGTGACGCGACATTGGCGGATCTGAAGGCCGCGTTGAAGCGCCATGGTGCTCTCGCTGAATGAGCCTGGGCTGGATGATCCCAAGCTGACAGATTAGGATCGGCCGATGCGCGGCGCCGAGGTAATGGATCGCTTCATCGACACCATCGAGTGGCTGGCAGCGGCCTTCGTGGGCATCGTCGCGCTGGATATTTTCGTCAGTGTACTGCTGCGGTATTTCTTCAGCGTCTCGATCCCCGACAGCTATGACTTTGGCAAATTGCTGCTGGGGATCCTGATCTTCTGGGGCATCGCGGCGACCAGCTACCGCGGCGGCCATATCACCGTCGATCTGGTCTGGTCGGCGTGCGGCCCGCGCGGCAAGCGGCTGATCGACATCTTCGCGACGCTGGTGCTGCTGTTCGTGGTGACCGTGCAGACGATCATGCTGTTCGACAAGGTCCGTCTGACCATGCAGGACAACGTGCTGACCTACGACCTTCGCATCCCCACCTGGCCGTTCGCTCTTGTCGCCTGGCTGGGTGATGTCTCGGCGGTGCTGCTGATCGCGATCCGCACCTGGCGGCTGATCTTCCGTCTGCAGGACGCCGATTACACGCATCAGGCGGTCGAGTAGCATGGAACTTTCCAGTGACGCGATCGCCGTCATCGGCTTCGTGGTGCTGTTCGCGCTGATGCTGCTGCGCGTGCCGGTGGGCATGGCCATGGGTTTGGTGGGCGTCAGCGGCTTCGGCTATATCGTCGGGGGTGAGCCGGCGCTGAAGATGGTCGGCCAGACGTCGATGCGGATCGTCACCGACTACACCTTCGGCGTGATCCCAATGTTCCTGCTGATGGGCGCTGTCGCCTCCCGCACCGGCATGAGCAAGGAGATGTTTCAGGCCGCGAACCGCTTCGTCGGACACTGGCGCGGCGGCCTGGGGATCGCGACGATCGCCGCCTGCGCCGGGTTCGCCGCAATCAGCGGATCGTCGGTCGCCACCGCCGCAACGTTCTCGACCGTTGCGTATCCTGAAATGCGACGCTTCGGCTACCCGAAGTCGTTCGCAACTGGCGTGATTGCGGCCGGCGGCACGCTGGGTGCAATGTTCCCGCCCTCGATCGTGCTGGCGGTCTACGGGCTGATCACGCAGCAGGACATCGGCAAACTGTTCATTGCCGGCATCCTGCCGGGGCTGCTCGCCGTCAGCATGTACATGGTCACCATCGCGATCATCGGCGCCGCGAAGCCGGGATGGCTGCCGGCGGCACGCCTCGCGTCGTGGAGGGACCGGTTGCAGGCGGTCAAGGAGGTCTGGGCGCCTCTGCTGCTGTTCGTGTTCGTCATCGGCGGGCTGTACGGCGGTTTGTTTACCCCGACCGAGGCCGGTGGCATGGGGGCCGGCGGCGCCGTCCTGATCAGCCTCGCACGAGGCCGGTTGTCGCGGGCTGATATGCTGGCCTCGCTGCTGCAGGCGACCCGAACGGCGGCGGCGGTGTTCACCGTGCTGATCGGCGCGATCCTGTTCGGCTATTTCCTGACCGTGACGCAGACGCCGCAGAAGGTCACGGAATTCATCACCGGCCTCGGCCTCAGTCCGCTCGGTGCCCTGGTGCTGATCATGCTGATGTATCTGGTGCTGGGCTGCCTGATGGACGCGATGGCGATGGTGATCCTGACGGTGCCGATCATCTTCCCGGCGGTGACGGCGCTGGGTTTCGATCCCATCTGGTTCGGGGTGATCATCGTCATGACCGTTGAACTCGGGCTGATCCATCCGCCGGTCGGGATGAACGTCTTTGTCATCAAGACCGTTGTGCAGGATGTTTCATTTTCGACGATATTCTACGGGGTGATTCCGTTCGTGGTGACCGATATCTGCCGACTGGCGATTCTGATCGCATTCCCGGTCATCGCGACCTGGTTGCCGGGACGGATGTAGGCCAGAGCGGCACCGTTTGGGGGAGGTCCATCAGGCGCACGTCGTGATATGCTTCTGGTTAGTACCGGCAGGAGCGCAGGATGAGCATCGACACACAGGGTCACGAAGCAGCCCCCGAGCAGGTCCCGGTGGCGACGCCCCGGGCACCGGCCACTGTCCGAAGAGAAGGAGCCGTTATGGTCGGCGCAGCAACGATCGGCGCGCTGGCAGTAGGTGCGCTCGCGATCGGGGCGGTGGCGGTGGGTGCACTGGCGATCGGCAAGCTCGCGGTCGGGCGGCTCGCGCTGGGCCGGGCAAGGCTGCGCGCCGGTCAGGTTGATGAACTGTTCATTGGAAGACTGACGATCGGCGAACTGCGGGTCGACCGCGTGCGCGGAGAGCGATAAGGCTCACGGCCGCTACGGCGCTTTGCTTGATGGCATGACCGCCGGGTCGATGCAGCAAATGTGGCAACCGCTGGCGGCCAAGGCGCGCTTTTTTCCCCACGGCTCCACAACTACGCGCTAGCGTCGCTGTGGAACGGCAGTGTCGCCGTCCGCAAGTTGTCGATAAGAACAAGGCGGCCGGGACAGTCCGACCGCATCGGGGAGGATTCCGCCATGCAAAAAACACGTGATTTCACGCGTCGCTCCGCGCTGGGCAGCGCTGCCGCTGCGATCCTTGCCCCTGCGATACCCGGGGCAGCCGGCGCCGCCACCCGTGGCGTGACCGACACCGAGGTCGCCATCGGCATGATGACCGACCTGTCGGGCGTAACCGCTGTCCAGGGCAGCAACGCCGCCAACTCCATCCGTATGGCGTTCGACGAGGTGAACGCCCGCGGCGGCATCTCCGGGCGTAAGATCCACTTCATCGTCGAGGATGACGAGTACCTCGTGCCCAAAGCAGTCCAGGCGATGAACAAACTGATCAACCGGGACGACATTTTTATCTGCGTCGGGAGCGGTGGTACGCCGCATATGGATGCTGTGCTGCCCACGATGCTTGAGAAGCAGGTGCCGAATATATTTCCGCTGACCTGTGCACGCTCGATGTTCGAGCCGTTCAGCAAGTACAAATTCGGCCAGTTCTCATCCTATTACGACCAGATGCGCGCCGCCGTGAAGTATTTCGCCGAGCGGCTCGGTAAGCAGAGATTCGGCGCGATGTATCAGGACACCGATTTCGGCAAGGATGTCTTTGCCGGCGTCGCCGCGCAAACCGCGGCGATGGGCATGAAGCTTGCCGGCGTCACCGCGCACCGCCCGACCGATACCGATTTCAATGCGCCGTTGACCCGTCTGCGGGATGCAGGTTGCGATATGATCATGGCCGGAACGATCGTCAAGGACACGACCATCATCCTCCAGACCGCCCGCAAGATGGGCTGGGACGTGCAGTTCTGCGGCACGTTCGCCAGTTATTCCACGGCCGTGGCAGAGGCACCGGGCGAGCCGGCTGACGGGTTTTACTCCATGTCGCCGGCGCTGTACCGCTACGCCGACGATACTCGCCCCGCGGTGCGCGCCTTCTTCGGCAAGTACCGGGCGGCGTACGGTATCGATCCGAATTACCTGGGTGAGGCGGGATACACCCAGGCGTTGTTCGTCATAGACGTGCTGACCAAGGTCGGCCGTGATCTGACGCTGGACAGCTTCCTGACGGCGATGGACAGTATGACGGACTGGCATGACATCTTCGACGGGCCGCGACTGTCGTTGAGCCCGACCAATCATCACGCCTCGAGCCAGTCGTTCCTGTCGGTGGTGAAGAAAACCCGCTGGACGCCGGTTCTGGAGGACGCGTTGAGCTTCTGACTGGTTCGGCCGGCCGGGGCCGCCGGGAGAATTCGGAACGCAGCACATCGGCGCCCGCGCGCAGGCGCTAATCAGTGCTGAAGCGACGCAGGCAATCCGGCCAGCGTCGTCTTGTTGGGGCTTCCTTTGCCCCGGTTCACCTCACCTGCCGGTGATACTCCGCGTTCGGCATCATGTCGGTGGCTGAGGCCATTCGGTTCGACAGGTTGAAGAACGCCACGGTCTCCGACAGGTCGAAGATGTCTTCGTTGGTCAGACCGACGGAACGCAGCTCATCCCGATCGGCCTCATCCAGCAGATGCGGCGTTGCCGTCAGCTTCCAGGTGAAATCCAGCATCGCTCGCTGCCGCAGGTCGAGCTTCGCCACGCGGTAGTTCAGCGCCATCATCTCGCCGAGTTCCGGATCCCCGGACAGCGCCCGCACGGCCGCGCCATGCGCCACCAGGCAGTAGTAGCAGCGGTTGGCAGATGAAACGACAACGGCAACCATCTCCCGCTCCAGCTTCGACAGGCCGGATTTCGAGAGCATGATCTCATTGTACATCGCCATGAAGTTGCGCAGGCGCTGCGGCCGGAGGCTGTAGGTATTGAACACGTTCGGCACGAACCCGAGTTTCTCGACGCACTTCGCCCAGATGACTTTCAGGTCGTCGTCCAGACCGGCCGGATCGGGAACCCCAAGCGCCGAGACATGATCGGGTTGCGGCATGACTTTACTCCGCTGCCTGTGCCACGGCGGCCTTGTTCCAGGAGTGCAGCACGGGCAGTAGTTCCTTCGCATAAAAGTCCAACCCGTCCTCTGCCAGATCGAACGGCGTGCCGCCAAACCGGAACGAGGTTGCCAGATCGAACTCGCCGACGATACCGCGGCGCTCACGCACCGTATCGTGCCATGGCAGAATGACCGCCGCCGTGCCGCGGTCGATGTTCAGACACACCGCTGCGAGGTACGCCATCGATTGCAGGTTGTCGGGGCAGAACGCGTAGTCGTTGACATGGTGCTCGACTGAGCACAGCGCGTCGAACCCGCTGTCGGCGGCTAGCTAAACGGGCGAGCTTGATCTCCTCGTCCCAGACCTGCTCGTCCGATACGCCGCTCCAGCCGCAGCTGGGAACACCATCTGCAACCCGACGTCCATTGCGTCCTCCTGGTCCGTGTCATGGGTCATGCTTCCACGGTCGCGCCACGGCGGCAAATCCGCAACAGGCGAGACTGGCTCAAGCGGCGCACAAACCGTTCGGTCAGACGCCAAATGCCACAAGGGAAGCGGCTAAGACTGTGGATAGAATTGCCGAAGTTGCTGATTTACAAACCTATCGGGGATTGTGGTGGCGGGATCACGACGCCGGCTGGTAATATCGCATCTCCCGGGTTAGTGCCGGTGAAACTTTGCTGCCATGACGCGGGATTTTTTGGCCGGGCGGGCATTGCCTCCCCGGAGCGGTAGTTGATCAATAACGGAATGTTACATGTCAGATAGCGTGATAAGCGGGTCTGTTGAAATATCAGAACTCGAGACGCCTCGACTGATCCTGCGTCCACTGGAAATCGCGGACGCCCCGGCGGTTCAGGCGCTGTTTCCGCAGTGGGAGGTGGTGCGGTTCCTCGACGCCGTGGTGCCGTGGCCGTATCCACCCGACGGCGCCGCCAGATACATCGGCGAGCTTGCACTGCCTGACATGCGGCAGGGCGAGGCATGGCACTGGTCGATCCGGCCAAGAACCGCACCGGAAACCTTGATCGGTGCGATCACTGTGCGGCACAAGCCGGGCGACAACCGTGGGTTCTGGCTCGACCCTTCCTGGCAAGGCCAGGGCCTGATGACCGAGGCTTGCGAAGTGGTGACCGACTTTTGGTTCGGCGCTCTCGAGCAACCGGTGTTACGCGTCGTGAAAGCGGTGGCAAACCGCCGGTCCCGCCGAATATCGGAGCGAAGTTTCATGCGGGTGATCGACATCATTGAGCGCGATTTCGTCGGCGGGCGAATGCTGGCCGAAGAGTGGGAACTCACCCGCGCGGAGTGGTTTCGCCGGCCACGCTGATCCGCCTGCCCGCCTCCCGGCGCCGGCGCGGGTGAATGCGGCGTTGTTCTCCCGCCTTGATACTTCGGCCGTGAGAAAAGCCGCTCTAAGCTGATGCCATACACGGAGGAGAAAGGCATGGCGCTGAAACGCATGGTGCTGGAAATCGGCATGGGCACCGACATCAGGGGCGCCGACCCGACGAAGGCGGCGGTGCGCGCGCTCCGCGACGCCCTCTGGCACAACGCCCTCAGCGTTGCCAATGCGCTTGGTCTGGATACCGATTCCATGCAGGTGGAGGTCACCATCGGCGTGCCCCACCCCGAGCAGGTCGACAAGCAGGAAGTCCTCGCCGTTCTGCCGCACGGCACCGGCACGGTCACCGTGGTCGACGGCGGCCTGGAGATCCCGAATGATGAGGGCACCAATTCGACCCTGATCGCCAACGCGGCCGCGGTCGTGTGGCTCGACGTGGCATAGAACAGTCGCGCCGGGCGGAACGTCCAGAGCGCGTCATGCGATCAAACTGAACCCGAGGGCAATGATCATGTCACGTAAGCGCGTTATCCTTGAACTGGGCACCGGCAACGACCTGCATGGCGGCGACTACACCAAGGCGGCGCTGCGGGCGGTGCAGGACGCGCTGCATCATTCGTCGCTGTCGATGCTGCGTTCCCTCGGCATCGACGCGAAGACGCAAATGTTCGTGGAGGTCACGATCGGCGTCCAGCAGCCCGACGAGGTCGATACCGAGGCGGTGAGGGCGTCGCTTCCCCATGGCATCGTCACGGTGAAATCGGTCAAGGGCGGGCTGGATGTGATCGACCCGGAGCGCGGGGACAACGCGGTCATCGCCGCGGCGGCCGTCGCGGTGCGGCTGGAGTTGCCCTGACCGGGACCATAAGACAAGCGCTTTCCGGCTGACCGGAACCGGTCAGCGCGCTCTATCCATGTGTTTGGACGGGCAACTTTATCACCCCGACTATTCCAGTCAGGGTGATGTTGCGCTATCCGGCCGGACACCGCGGCGGCCGGAAACGGCGTCCTCAGAGGCCGAACGGCAGGCGCCCTTCCTCATAGCCATTCTCGTCGAAATGCTGCTGGCCGGACTCCAGCATGCCTTTGCGCACATATTCGGCGATCCCAGTGTTATGCTCAAGATAATAGCGCTCGTCGACGCGGATCGGGAACGGCAGGCGGCCTTCGAAATAGCCGTCATTGACGAAATGCAGCCGTGGGGACAGGACCAGGCCCTGGTTGATGGCATCCGCGATGTCCGGATAACGCTCCAGATACCATTGTTCATCGACTTCGACACCGATGATAACCTGTCGAAGCATCTCTATCAGACCCTCATAGGTGCAGGTCACCATCAGTTCGCCCTGCACGTTCGAAAACGCGAGATAGGATTTGAGGACGTCGAACGGCGGCAGATATTTCAACGGGATCTCCCTCGCTGCGGAGCACATTTATCCCGCAGGCGAATAGCATCGGACAACAAGATATTCACGGATTCTTATCGTTTGGCAAAGAGAACGTATCCGTGACGATCCACACAGCGGGCTTCCTTTACCGTCATCGGCGCGGAGTGACCGGTGTTAGAGAGCATTCCCGGCTGCCGGTGGCGACAGATGCCTGACGGCGCGTCAATCCGCCGGTTGGATATCGACCATCAGCTCGTTGCCCAGTTGCTCCAGTCCCTCCCGCACGGCATCCACCGCGGCTTCATCCGGCGCGCGCAGCAATGCCGTGGCGCGGAACAAAGTCTCGCCACTGAACGACCCGCTGGCTACGCCGGTCGTGAGTTCCTCGATGTTCACCCCGCTGTCGGCCAGCACGCGCGCGACATCGCGAACAATGCCTGGACGGTCGTTGCCCACGACCTCCAGTGCCAGCCGGGGCTGCGCCGCAGCAGGGGGTGCAAGGGATGTCCCGCTGTGGACGGCGATGCGCAGCCCCTGGCCTTCGAGCGTCCGCAGATCATCCAGCAGTGTTTCCGGTGCCTCGACCAGCACGATGCCGGCGAACTGGCCGGCGAGCCTGGCCATGCGGCTTTCCAGCCAACTGCCGTTCCGGGCGGCGACGGCCTCGGACAGCGCGCGAACAAGGCCCGGGCGATCCGGGCCGACCACCGTCAGGATCAGGGAAGCCATGTGACGTGCGTCCTCCGTTTCAGAGCGGCCTGCATAGCGGCGCTTGTTCATTGCGGCCGGCATAGCCGCTCTTGTCGTTGCGGGCCAGCCCGGCGCAGCCCTCCCATACGCCAGCGTCATTGCAAATCCCGGCTCGACATGGTTGTTACCCCCGCCTGGGAGGGGGCATTCACAATGTCGAAATTCGTTTCCGGCCGTCATTTCCTGCAGACCCCCGGGCCGACCAATGTGCCCGAACGCGTGCTGCATGCCATGGATCGCAACCCGATCAACCACCGCGGCCCGGAATTCGCCGCGCTTGGGCGGAGCATCGTGGGGAAGCTGCGCGCGTTATTCGAAGCCAAGGCGGCGACGATCGGCATTTTCCCGGCCTCCGGCACCGGCGCGTGGGAATCCGCGCTGGTCAACACTCTGTCACCGGGCGACCGCATCCTGATCAGCCGCACCGGCCAGTTCTCCCATTTGTGGGAGCAGATGGCACTGCG
>JBEKLE010000016.1:0-44791 GCA_050010355.1 Rhodopila sp.
TGCTGGTCATCACCATCGTCTGTTGGGAGGTAACCCTCAGCAAGGGCCAGGAATGGGACTGGCTGGGCGACCCGTTCTGGCGTGTGCAGACGCTGGCGATCCTGTTCGTCGTGGGCCTGGCCGGGCTGATCTTCTGGGAACTGCGCCATCCAAGTCCGGTGGTGAATTTCCGGCCGTTGCGCGAGCGGAATTTCGCTGCCTGCTGCATCATCATCTTTTGCGCCTTCGCGGTGCTGTATGCCGCCAGCACCTCGCTGCCTGCCTTGCTCCAGTCGCTGTTCGGCTACGATGCATTGAGCGCGGGACTGGTCATGTCGCCGGCCGGCTTCTTTGCGGTCGTCGCCATGCCATTTGTGGGGCGCGCGCTTGGCCGTGGAGTCGACGCGCGGTGGGTACTTGCCGCGGGCCTCCTCATTATGGCCGCGGGGAATTACTGGATGTCGCAGATGAACCTGGACATCAGTCCGGG
Organism: Rhodopila sp.; assembly: GCA_050010355.1. GTDB lineage: Bacteria > Pseudomonadota > Alphaproteobacteria > Acetobacterales > Acetobacteraceae > Rhodopila. The sequence goes on from JBEKLE010000016.1 coordinate 470, forward strand.
ACAGGCCGTCTGGCCACGGGTGGTGCTGATCGTCGGGCTTGCGCTGTGCTTCGCCCCGGCGAACGTGGCGGCCTACCTCTATACGCCGCTCGCGCTGCGCGGGGCGGCGGTCGGCCTGTTGAGCCTTCTGCGCAACGAGGGCGGCAGCGTGGGCACGTCTATGGCGCAGACGGTGCAGGAGCGTCGTGACCAGTTCCACAGCCTCCGTCTTGGCGAATGGCTCGATCCCTTCAATCCGGCTGCGCGTTCCTTCCTTGATCAGGCGTCCGCACCGTTTCTGCAACAGACCGGCGATCCGGTCGCCGCGCGGCAACTGGCCTTGCAGACGCTCGCAAACCTGCGCGAGCAACAGGCATCGTCGCTCGCCTACTTCGATGTGTTCTGGGTGCTGGCTGTTGTCATGGCCGTGCTTGTGTTCGTTGTGCTGCTGATGAAACGGTCCGTCGCAGAGAAGGGCGCACGGATCGGGGGCGAGTAAGATGCGCACACGCCGCGCGCCGTGGACGTCGATTGTCATTGGCGATCCGTCAACGGCCGGAACTGCCTTGCTTCCGGCTTCAGGTGAAACCCGGTCACGAGGACGGCTCTGTTGGAAACCTGGATATGGGGGCTATCACTTATCGCGCTGACGATCGCAATCCACGCGACAAGTGTGACGTTTATGGTCTCCGTGCTGCATAGTTTCCGGGTTCGGCTGGAAAGTCGGAGCTCCGCCCCGCCGCGTGTTTTCGCGATCGTAATCGGCACTATCACTGCGATGGGACTGCTGCTGGCAGCGTTGCATATGATAGAGGCTGGGTTCTGGGCGGCAGCTTATGTGTGGCTTGGTGCGCTCGGGTCGCTGGAAGCTGCGATCCTCTACTCGGTTGATTCGATTGTCACGCGAGGCGCCTCGGGGCTTACGCTGCAGTCGCACTGGCAGATGATGGGCGCCCTGGAGGCCGTCGACGGTGTGCTGCTATTCGGTATCAGCACGGCCTTCATCTTCACGGTCATGCAGTTCTACTATCAACACCTTGTGTTACGCGCGTCGCCGGACGTTTCTACCAAAACCGAATAGGCCCTTACCTGGAAAGTCCAGGTCGGCTGGCCGAGAGGCATGCGCCGATGCGAGGCGCGCCGTTGCCGGGCCTTCTCTTCGTCGCCGAGCCAAGTATAGTCCCTCGCGATTGGGGTGGAATTGATGCGCCGGCCCGCGAGCCGGCGGCGCGGGAGGGTTGGATGGACGCTGCTGTTTCGTCGATCACGACGGCCGGTGCTGGCGATACGGGGCGGCGGATCAGAGCGATCATCGGCGCGTCGTCCGGAAATCTGGTCGAGTGGTACGATTTCTACGCCTATGCGTTCACCTCGATCTATTTCGCCGCGGCGTTTTTCCCGGCCGGCGACGCCACCAGCCAGCTTCTGGCGACGGCGGGGATATTCGCCGTCGGCTTCTTCATGCGCCCGCTCGGCGGCTGGCTGTTCGGGTGGCTCGCCGACCGGCATGGCCGCAGGAATTCCATGGTGATTTCGGTGCTGATGATGTGCGGCGGGTCGCTGATGATCGCCGTGCTGCCGACGTACGCGACCATCGGCGCCTCCGCCCAGATTCTTCTTCTGGTGGCGCGGCTGGCTCAGGGCCTGTCGGTCGGCGGCGAATACGGCACGGCGGCGACGTATATGAGCGAGGTCGCCGGGAAGGGGCATCGCGGGTTCTATTCCTCGTTCCAATATGTGACCCTGATCGGCGGCCAGCTTCTGGCTCTGGTGGTGCTGGTGGCGCTGCAGTCGGCTCTGTCGGTCGATCAGCTCAAATCGTGGGGCTGGCGCATTCCGTTCCTGATTGGCGCACTGACCGCCGTGGTGGCGATGTATCTGCGCCGTTCCCTGGCGGAGACGGCGTCGGAGGAAGCGATGCACAACAAGGAGGCGGGGTCGCTGGCCGGGTTGCTGCACCACAAGCGCGCCGTGCTGACGGTGCTGGCCTTCACTATGGGCGGATCGCTGTATTTCTACACGTTTACCACCTACATGCAGAAATACCTGGTCAATACGGCGCACATGGATGCGACGACTGTGAGCGGGGTGATGACCGGTGTGCTGGTGATTTACATGCTGTTACAGCCGGTGTTCGGCGCGCTTTCGGATCGAATCGGCCGCCGTAACAACATGATTCTGTTCGGCGTGCTCGGGCTGGTTTGCACGGTTCCGCTGTTCAATGCGTTGGGCGAGGTCTCGAGCGTGTCGATGGCGCTGACGTTCGTGCTGACGGGTCTGGTGATCGCGTCGTTCTACACCTCGATCAGCGGTGTGGTGAAGGCGGAGCTTTTCCCGGCCGAGGTGCGGGCACTTGGCGTCGGCTTCACCTATGCGGTCGGCAACGCGCTGTTTGGCGGGACGGCGGAATACGTGGCGCTGTCGATGAAATCCGCGGGCCACGAGGGTTGGTTTCCGTGGTACGTCTCGGTTCTGGTGGCACTGGCGCTGGCGGCGTCGGTGTGGATGCCGGATTCGCGGCGGTACAGCTTCCTGGATGACACGGCGCGGCCGGATATGTGAGGGCTAGTGCTTTCAGGCTGACTGGAACCAGTCAGCGCTGTATCTCATTGTTTGGGAGAGCACCTTTATCACCCCGACTGTTCGAGTCAGGGTGATTTTGCTCTACTCGGCGGCTTTGCGGAAGCGGGTGCGGAAGGCGTTCCATTCGCGGGCACCGACCCGGTTGAACGCGTCCTGCACGGTCATCTCGCGGCTGGGCACCGGGTGCGCGTGGGTCGCCTTCAGTTCTGCCAGGGCATCGTCACAGGCGCCTATCGTTGCCTTCAGCAGCAGGCCTGGGACGATAGCGAGCTTGAAACCGAGCGCGGCGGCCTCGCGCAGGTCGAGCGTTGGGGTCTTGCCACCCCAGACGACGTTCAGCAGGCACGGACCGTTGACTCGTTTCGGGACGGCGGCGATTTCATCCAGTGTCTGGGGCGCCTCGACGAACGCCATGTCGGCGCCGTTTTCGAGCGCCTCGTTGGCTCGGCTTATGGCTTCGTCGAAGCCGATGACGGCGCGGGAGTCGGTGCGGGCGATGATGAGGAAGTCGGGGTCGTGGCGCGTTGCTGCGGCGGCGCGGATCTTGGCGATCCAGTCCTCGCGCGGGACGACCTCCTTGTCGTCGAGGTGACCGCAGCGCTTCGGGGAGACCTGGTCCTCGATATGGATGCCGGCGACACCGGCGTGTTCATAGTCCTGCACGGTGCGGACGACATTGAGTTCGTTGCCGTAGCCGGTGTCGGCGTCGGCGATCACCGGAACGTCGACGGCGCGGACCATGCGGGCAGCGTTGGCGACCATCTCGGTTGCCGTCAGAAGGCCGAAATCGGGGTAGCCGTGGGAGACGGAGGTTCCGGCGCCGGTCATGTACACGGCGGGGAAGCCGGCCTGGGCGACGAGCATGGCGGTCAGGCCGTCATAGGCGCCGGGGGCGATGATCATGCCGGGCTGGCCGAGCGCGGCGCGGAGCTTGCGGGATTGGGTCACTGGCGGGTCCTCCATCGGGTTTGGGGGAGGTTAAGGTGGGTGTTGCGGACGGTCGAGTGGACGCGACGGGCAGGCGCCTTGCGGTCGTTGCGGGCGGTCAGCCGGCTTTTGGCGACGTCGCGATTCTTGCCTCAATGTTACCGCTGGCTTGCCCGCGTGCTACTGAAGGATTTTCAACCACAAAGGCACGAAGATCACGACGAGTGAGCGGAATATGAGTTCTGGGCGTGATGTTTGGCGGATGGGAAAATGGTCGGTCGGGCCTTGCACCGGCAGGGCGACTTGTCGGGTGTCGCAGGGCGCCGTATCGATGCCGGTGGTGTTTGGGAACAGGAGCGTCGCGATGAAACTACTGAGCTTCCGCCGGCCGGATGGGACCGCGAGTTGGGGCATCCTCAAGGCTGAGGGCGTGATCGACCTGGGCAGCCTGGCGCCGGGACTGAAACATGCGTTGTGGGCGACGACGTCGCTGGCCGAGGAAGCGGCGCATCATGCCACGTTCAAGCTGGACGACGTCACTTTGCTGCCGCCGATTCCGGATCCGGAGAAGATCCTGTGCGTGGGGCTGAACTATATCTCGCACATCAAGGAAGGCGGGCGGGAGCCGCCGCCGAAGCCGATCATCTTTACCCGTTATCCGAACTCGCAGGTCGGGCACGGGCAGGCGATGGTGCGGCCGAATGCATCCGTGACGTTCGATTATGAGGGCGAGCTGGCGGTGGTGATTGGGCGGCAGTGCCGGCATGTGAAGAAAGCCGACTGGGAGAGCGTTGTCGCCGGATATTCCTGCTACAATGACGGCTCGATCCGGGAGTGGCAGCGGCATTCCTCGCAGTTCATTCCGGGCAAGAATTTTTACAAGTCCGGGGCTTTTGGGCCGTGGATCGTTACGCCGGAGGAAATGGGTGATGTTAGCAAGGCGCATCTGATGAGCCGGCTGAATGGCGTGGAGCAGCAGCATGCAACGATCGATGACCTGTGCTTCGATATTCCGACGCTGATCGAGTATTGTTCGACGTTTACGCAGTTGGAGGCCGGTGACGTGATCGCCACCGGCACGACGGGCGGGGTCGGGGCTTATCAGACGCCACCGCTGTGGATGAAGCCGGGGGACACGATTGAGGTGGAGATCAGCGGGATCGGGGTGCTGCGCAATCCTATTGTCGGGGAGGACTGACGGCTTCGGTCGCGCGGCCGCGACAACAAGGGAAGACGTGGGTCACCGGGCCAATCCCGATGATGACACGGCGGGGGTTGGAGCCGGTGATGACACGGTCGGTGGATGGCGGGACAGCCGTTGGCGACATGTTCGAGGATTTATCCGCCTGCCCCGAGCGCCACGGCCGGGCTGGGTTGACCGGACAGCGCTCGGTAGAACAGAGCACCTGATCCGGCGCCGATCAGCCAGCCCCAGTCGCCGACGTTGAAGATCAGGCCGTAGGCGCCGAGCAGGGCCAGGCCGATCGACAGGGCGCCCGATGCTGCCAGCGCCATGACGGCCTTGCGGTTCCAGCCGCCTTCGTAATGGAAGGCGCCGTCCGGGGACAGCGTGTAGAGTTCCTCGACGGCGATCTGCTGGCGTTTCACCAGGTAATAGTCGGCGACGATGATGCCGAACATGGGACCGAGCACGGAGCCGAAGATGCTGACGAACAGGGTGATGGCCTGTGGGTTGGCGACAAAGAGCCAGGGGCACACGAGGACGGACAGAATGGACGTGATCAGGCCGCCCAGCCTGAAATTGATGCGTTCGGGGTAGAGATTGGCGATATCGTAGGCAGGTGACACAAAGTTGGCGACGATGTTGATGCCCATCGTGGCAACGATGAAGGTGACTGATCCGACGATCACCACGAAGGGGTTGCCGATGCGCTCGACGATGCGCACCGGGTCCATGATCGCCTGGCCGAAAACCTTCAACGTGCCGGCGGTGACGATCACTGTGATGATCGAGAACACCAGAAAGTTGACGGGCAGACCGAAGAAATTCCCCGCTTTCATTGCCGCCTCGTTTTTGCCGAACCGGGCAAAATCGCCGAAATTGAGCAGCAGTGCCGCGAAGTACGCCACGATCAACATCGCGGCGTTCGCCATGACCCCGACAGTAGCGGTCGTGGATGCGGCGGGCGGACTAAGTTGCAGGGACAGACTGGAGAAACCAGTTTGCCATAGCATCCAGATGGCCAGCGCGAACATCACCACGTAGACCACGGGTCCGCAGAAATCGATAAAACGGCGGATCCGCTCCATGCCGCTCAGGAAAATCGTCAGCTGGAAGAACCACATGAAAAGGAAGCTGAACCACGCCAGAGTGGACAGGCCGAGGATGTCGTTATGGGTCAGGTCCTCCGCTGACGGGATCAGCGTCACGACGAGTACCTGAACGGCTTTGGAGGCGAAGTAGGTCTGCACGCCGTACCAGACGATGCCGACCACGCCGCGCACGACGGCCGCAAGGTTGGCGCCCATGACACCGAAGGAGATCCGGGCGACCACCGGATAAGGGATGCCGTATCGAAGCGACGGGCGGCCGATGAGGTTCATCAGGAAATAGACCGCCATGATGCCGACTAGCATCGAGATCAGCACCTGCCAGCCGGTCAGGCCGAGAAAGAACAGACTCGCCGCGAAGGTGTAACCGCCGACCGAATGCACGTCGGACATCCACATGGCGAGCAGGCTGAAAATGCCCCAGGTGCGTCCCTCGGGCGCAGTCGGGGCGAGGTCGTGATTGTAGAGCCGCGGGTCGGCGCCTGGGATGGCCAGGGTAGGCGGATTGTGGCTGTTCGACGACATCGGCGGCTCCTTTTCCGGTGGCGCGGCTGGGTGACAGGCGTGAGCGTGCCGGTTCGAACGGTCATTTTTCGATCGCCTGTAGAGTTGAAGGCAACGCGGGTGCCAACCAGATGAGCGGGGGCCTCACGTTGGTGTGATGGCGTCTTGGACGGCCGGGAGCACGGGCCGCATCCAGGGATCGCCGCATGGTCAGGCGATGCCAAAGAATAATCGCGTCGCCCTCGCGGTTACGCGATCGTGGTCACAACCACAACACTTGAGACGATGGCCCGTTCTCATCGCGGGGTTAGCGCTCGGCCAGCCGCGATTTCGTCGGGAAAGTCGTTTCCTGGCCCGGCCGAGCCCGGCCAGGAAACAAAGGGCCAGTTCAACGCCGATGAGTCGCCGAACTGACAAAGTTGGCTTTAGGCATCCTTAGACCAGCCGACCAAAGGACCGATCTTCACTGGTATATCATTGATTTCGCGCGCAGCCGACATACCAACCCTGCGCGCATACCAGTCAGCGTAAGCGCCGACTGGTATTACTTCGTCAGCTGGCCGCGGACCGCGCCGTTGGGATTGTTCTTGCTGTGGATGTTCACGTAGTACAATCCGGCCGTCAGCTGCTGCTCCTGTTCGGCGGTCAGCTTGGCGGTGCCGTGGATCGGGCTGGTCGGATTTGCAGGAAATGGAATGACCACACCGGCGTTCTTCCCTGCCTCCGCCGGTCCGTGGATGTGCGCGGCGACGACGTCACTGGAGAACCCCTTGAAGGTCACGTCGTAGGTGATCTCACGCGTGACGGTGTCGAGCGATACAGTCGCCTCGCCCGACCCTGTCGAACTGCTCGGCGGCACTTCAGCCGTGGCCGTGAGTGTGGCGTGAAACTTTACGGTCGCTGCCGAAGCCGTTGCCGCGAACAGGACAGCGACGCCGGCGAGTGCCAATGAACGACGAAACATGAAATCCTCCCCAATTTGCTGTTTGGCAATGCCATGCTTTTCGCCGGAACACACCAGGGTCTTCGGTCAATTTCCCGCGCAGCAAGTGGGTTCGCTAGCACTGTCTGCAATCGTCGCCGCAACGAAGTGAATTTCGTTGGTATCTGCGCGCGCTAGCAGCCTTTCGGACTTAGCCAAAAACAGCGATTATTTGGAATATCATGCCGCTGCAACCAACGTTGAAAGAATAAGTTACCGATTGGCGATTTGGAGGACCAAGTCCGACAGGCTGCTAGGGCCGGACGGGCTACTTGGACGATTGCCGGGTCTGGTTCGGATCGTGGCCGGACTGCCGCAGGATCACGTCATTGACACCGTTCGATGCCTCGGTGGCGACGACCACCGCGACATCGCCCCAGTATTGGTTGAGCGTTCCGGCCGGGATTTCGTTCAACTGAACCACGCGGCCGCGCTCGTCGCCTGCGGCGGTCTTCACGGTCCATTGAATTTCCACCCGTTCCTGCCGTTTGGGTATCGGGACCACCTTGACCACGCCCTGAACGATGAAGTCGGCACCGGTCGGCGTGGTCAGCACGACGGGGCCGAGCACGGCGAGGCGAGTGCGCATTTGCTGGGTGAGGGACTGGTCTCCGTCGCCGGGCGCACCTGTGACATCGGCGACCTCGACCTTGGCCGCTCGGTTGTAAAGACTGGCCGGATCCGCCTTGTCGTGCGCGATCCGGATGCTGGTGAGGACCGCACCGATCCGAGGCGCCGCTTCGGCTGCGACCTGCTGCAAGAGTGCGGGGGCGGCGTTGGACCAGATGTCGAGGGGCACCAGCTCGCCTTCGGCGCTGCCTTGCTCCTGGCCCTGCGGGTTCTGCACACTGAACAGTGGCCGGACCTCGTCACCATCCAGTTCGGCGCGTGTAATCAGGCGCCAGTCGTTCTTTTCGGGCGCCCGCACCATCGCCGGCACTTCGGTCGCCTGAAGCGCGGTTGCGATCTGCTGAGCCAGATCCTTGCTTGCGGCATCGGGCAGCAGCGTCTTCGATCCGGGCGGGACGGCCAGCAAAGGGGTGAGCGGTTCGGCGAGCCGGCGGGCGGTGGCGCCAGGATTTCCCAGGAACGGCTCCGGCAAGTCGCCACATGCGCTCAGGGGGATGCAAAGAAGCACGGGGCACAGAAGCATGCCCAGACGGCAGAGACAGCGGATCATTCGGCGGCTTCAAGCAGATGCCGGCAGGCACCGAAAGGGGTTTCGCAGGGGATCATACGACCGGCCAATCATGCCGGCCGGATGACCGAGATCTGGTGGCCGATCGGACCGGCCTCGGCCTGGCTTTGACGGCTCGCCCGGGCGAGCGTGCGACGACGATGACTGAAGAAGCGGTCTTCCTCCGTCAGGGTATCGAATCCAGTGACGATGACGTGGCCGACCCCGGCGGCCCGCAGGCGGGCGGCGCAATAGCCCGCGAGGTCGAACTGCCAGCGATCCTCCCCCCGACCCTTGACGAAAAATGCCGCATCGGCGGCGGAGCGCAGCAGAACGGCGTCGCGCAGGTCGGGACCGACTTCATAGGATGCCTGGGCGATGCAGGGGCCGATGGCGGCGGTGATACGGTCGGGCGATGCTCCCAGAACGGTCATGGCGGCGATGGTGGCCTCCAGCACGCCCGCGACGGCGCCGCGCCAGCCTGCATGGGCGGCACCGACGATCCGTCTGCCGTGATCGGCGAACAGGACCGGGGCGCAATCGGCGGTGACGATGCCGAGTGCGAGGCCGGCCTGAGCGGTGACCACGGCGTCGGCGTTTTCACCCTGGCCGGCGGTCCACGGTTCAGTTGCGGTCACCACATGGTTGCCATGGACCTGCGTCAGTCCCAGCAGCCGAGCCGGATCGGCGCCGAGGGAGCGGGCGACGCGGGCGCGATTTTCCAGCACGGCACCGCGGTCGTCCTGACTGGAGAAGCTGCAGTTCAGGCTGGCGTAGGAGCCTGTGGACACCCCGCCGCGGCGGGTGAAAAATCCGTGCGGCACCGGCAGTGTGTCAGCGGTGAGGGCTTCCGCCATGCTGGCGCGACTCCGAGAAAGGATCGGCGCCTGGATGTGCGCAATACGCTGTCACGGGTCAACCTTTGTTACGCTGTTGCAGGACAACGCGGCGCGTAACCCGGGAGAGCCGGGCGTCAGCGGGGCGATGCGAGGTGCATGTGCAGGCATGGCTGGCAGGCCGTCCATTAAAATATAGACATTATGCCAGCTTGCCGAAAGATTGTACCCCGCCGCATCGGTCGTCATGTTGCAGCGATCGGGGCTGGCGACGTGTTAGATCAACCGGGACGATGGTGGGCCCTGGCGAGAGAAGTGTTAGCCTCGGCGGCGACGGGTGTTACGCTGTCGCGCGGCGACCAGCAGGGAGGGTAACGCAATGATAGGGATTGATTGGGGCACCACCAGTTTTCGTGCGTTCCGCGTCGGACGGGACGGTGAAATCCGCGACCGGCGGGCCGGGCCCAAGGGCATCCTGAACGTGCCGGACGGGCGGTTCGGCGACACGTTGCGGGAGGAAGTCGGCCCCTGGCTCGCCGGCGGCGAGGATCGGGTCCTGCTGAGCGGGATGATCGGCAGCCGTCAGGGCTGGAAGGAGGCGCCCTACCTGCCCTGCCCTGCCGGTCCGGCCGAACTGGCCGCCGCGCTGGTCGATATCGGCTTCGACTGGGCTCGGGTGAAGCTGGTGCCCGGGCTGTCCGGCACCGACTGTTCGGGCGTGGCCGAGGTGATGCGCGGCGAGGAGACTCAGGTGCTGGGCGTGCCGGTGCTGCTGCGCGACGGCGGGATCGCCTGCCTGCCCGGCACGCATTCCAAGTGGGTGCAGGTGGAAGGCGGGCGGATCACCGGCTTCACCACCTACATGACTGGCGAGGCGTTTGGAGCACTTCGGGGTCACACCATTCTGGCGCGCATGATGCGGGACGGCCCGTCCGACGGCGCTCCGTTCGACGCCGGGGTTGCCCGGTCGGCGGACCCTGGCGGGTTGTTGCATCACCTGTTCGGCGTGCGCGCCCTGGCGCTGGCGAACCGGCTGACGGAGTCCGAGGCGCCGGCGTATTTGTCCGGCATTCTGGTCGGGCATGAGGTTCGAGCGGCGCTCGCTCCGGCGCGCGGCGCGGTGGTGCAGGTGATCGGCTCGCCGGACCTGACGATGCTGTATGCCAAGGCGATCACGGCCTGCGGCGGCTATGCCGAACGCCACGATGGTGAGGCCGCGGCGCGGGGCCTCGCTCTGGTCGCGGAGCATGCGCAATGGAGCTGAGCGGGTTTCTGGCCCGCTGCCCGTTGGTGGCGATCCTGCGCGGGATCCGGCCGGAGGAGGCCGTCGCGGTCACCGCGGCGCTGGAGGCGCGCGGCTTCGCGATTGTCGAGGTGCCGCTGAACTCGCCGGACCCATTGGCCAGCATCGCGGCATTGGTTCGGACGTTCGGGGACCGGATGCTGATCGGCGCCGGAACGGTGATGACCGAGGCAGATGTGGCTGCGGTGGCCGCGGCTGGCGGGAAGCTGATCGTGACGCCGCATGCCGACGCCGCCGTGGTGCGGGCGGCGAAACGTCACGGGTTGCTCGCGGTTCCCGGCTTTTTCACGCCCGCCGAGGCGTTCAGCCTGCTCGCCGCCGGCGCTGATGCGCTGAAACTGTTCCCCGCGGAGGGCGCCAACCCGGCGATGCTGCGGGCGATGCGGGCAGTGCTGCCAGGCGGGACGATGGTGCTGCCGGTGGGGGGGATCGATGCTTCCAACATGGCTGCCTGGCGTGCGGCCGGTGCTGCCGGTTTCGGCATCGGGTCGGCGGTGTACAGGGCGGGCGATACGGCGGAGATCGTCAGCGCCAAGGCTCTGGCGCTGGTTTCGGCTGGAATTCCGTCCTGATGGCGGTTCGCCGGCGGCTTTGACGGGAGTCGGTGCGGCGGGGCGGTTCCGTCCGGCCGACATGACGGGCGTTGTTGCTGTTTTGTACCGATCCATACCGACGCGGACTGATCCCGAGCATGTGGAGGGGGGCGTTTTCGCGTAAAGCGTGAACGAACATTGCGTCTGGTATCAACAGTCGCGATTTCATGACCTCGATTTCAAGAGCGACATAAGTCCCGCTTGACCGAATATTACCAGGCGTTGCGCGCAACAGCCTGTGGTCATCCTTTGACAGAACACCGACATAGCATCGCCTGGAATCGCCGCATTGGCGTGCAGCGGTGAATCGATCGCTCAACCGTTGCGTCAAATGTTGTTCTTAGCCTCCAAAAATGGACGTGACTTATTTTAGTTCGAATTTTCGCTGAAAAATCAAATCTCGCGTGAAAACTTCCGCAATAGTGATAGGATGGAATGATACACGTCCATATGACAAGACTATCGGGCGATCAAATCGCTCCATATTACGTTAGGGAAACACAAATGGTTTCGTTCGTCACTGTTCAGGGTAGTACGTATCAGCCAATCGTCCTTGGTTTCGATTCCAACGCAAACTTCGCGCTGGCGGAGGAGATCGCCGCACGCATCAACGCCGGCATCTCGGCTGGCACCATCATGACTGAGTATGACACCGGCGGGACGCCGCCGCCACCTCCCGCCGGCGTCGAGGGCGCACTGGTCCAGACGGCGTCGGGTCTGGCCGTCCTGCCGCATGGCTACGACATCGATCTGGTCACGAAGGCTGGTCCGGTTGTGGTATTGAGTACGGGCGCGAATGACGAAACGATTCTGTCGAACGCTTCGACCGATCTGACTTTCCTCGCCGCTTCGGGATCTGGAACGGTGGTCGCCGGCGGCGGCGACAACAGGCTATCGGTTGCCGGATCCGGAAACTGGTCACTGTTTACTGGCGGCGGCAGCAATGTCATTGCCGCGCTTGGTGCGGTGAACGCAACGATCGGGGCCGGCGGAGGCAGCAATGCGATCTTGCTGGGCCGTGGCAATGATATCGTCATCTCGACTGGCATGGACACCATTGTTGGAGGGTCGGGCGCGGTTACCATCGATGCCACCGGGGCGCGAAGTGATCTGGTGGAGGGCGGCCACAGCAGTCTGTTCTTTGTCGGCGGTGCGGGCGGCGCGACGATCCTCGGCGGCAGCGGCAGCGACACCTATTTCGGATCAGCCGCAGCAACCGGTCATCAGTTGATCGTTGGCGGATCGGGGGGCAACAACTTTCTGCTGGCCGGCGACGGCGCCGCTACGCTGGTCGGCGGCGGAAACAACGATCAGCTGTACGGGTATGGTGGCCAGAACCAGTTGCTCATCGCCGGCCTGGGAAACGAGACCCTGTCGGCGGCCTTATCCGTTGGGAACGACACGCTGCAGGCGGGGTCCGGCATGGACCTGCTGGTCGGCGGGGGCGGCTCCGATACCTTCGTTGGCGGTTCGGGGACGGCAACGGTGACGGCCGGTTACGGCGGCCAGGTCTTTGAATTCATCAACCATGCTGCTGGAGGAACTGAACTGGTACAGGGGATCTTCGATCCGGCCTCGATCCAGATCGATCTGGAGGGCTATGGGTCCGGCGCGGTCTGCCAGGCGCTGGCGAGCCAGACGGTTGCGAACGGTTCCGTCTCGATCGGCCTGACGGATGGGACGAAAGTCACGTTCCAGGACGTCACTTCGCTGAGCAAGTCGAACTTCGTTTAGTATTTCGCATCTGCGATACATCGCTGCGAATCAGCATTGGATCGCGTCTGCATTTCCGGCGAACCGAAAAAACTCCTTGGGCCGCCGCGATTCTCGTTCTGCCTCGCTGTTAAGCACACGCCACTTGCACGTCATGAGACCAAGCGCCCGCCCGGGTTACCTGAAAGCCGGCACGCCTCGCGTGACGGGGTAAATCGGGCGGGTGGCGCTACCCCTCGCCGCTGTCGTCGTAGGCCACGCCCCGATAGACATGGAGCGCGCGCGGCTCGACCACAGTGGTGAAGGCCTCGCCGGCGGGCAGAGCGGTCGCATCGAGCTGGTCCACCACCTGAACGACACCGTTCGGGTCCGCGCCAGGGTCACCAAGGCTGCTGAACGTTGCGGTCGTCGCGAACAGCCTCACTGAGTTGCCGTCCACGAATCCCGTCAGATTGCGCAGCCCTGTCGTGGCCGGGTTATACTGCTCCGGATAATCGGCGACGCCGTAGGGCTGGTCGAGGTTCAGCCCGGCCTGGATCGTGTAGGCGAGCGTCCACTTGCTGCCATCAAAAATCCATTTCTGCATCCCGGCATTCGGATCTGGGTTCAAATCCTGAGAGCCTTCGTCCGCAACGTAGAGCGTCGTTGCGTTGGCGAACCACAGGCCGAAGGGATAAAACTCGGTGGCTGGACTTTTCTCGCTGATCGCGCTGGCAAGGCCGGTCGGGAAGCCGGGCAGGATCGAGATCTGGGTGGTGGGCCCGTCGGACGCCAGCGGCAGACCGGAGTGGCCGGGGCTGACCTGATAGACCGTGTTGATGCCGTTGCCGCCGCTGCCCTTGCTGACATAAAGCGTGTTGCCGGCGACGGTCAGGCCACGAAGGTTGTCGTCTTTGCCCGACTTGTCGGCGGGATCGCCAAGTTGCGCGACGGCGAACCCATACTCGAAGCCGTTCGCGGTGCCGGGGGTGCCCTGGGGAGCGCCGATCACGGTGGTGTCCGGGCTGGTGCTGCCCGGCACGATGGTCTGCACGCCGGTGTCGTTGACGATATCAACGGGTTCGGTGCCCGAGCCGTTTCCGGCATTGCCGGCCATGAGGTATTCGTGCTGGCCTGACCCGTTCACGTCGGTGGCAAGGATCGCCGCCCGGCCATTGTTGCCGCTGTAGGCATTTACCGGGGTTGCGGTGATGCCGTTACGCCACCGGGTCAGGTCGATTTCCACGACGGCGCGGTAGGTCGGTGTCTGGATGTCGGTGTTCGTGGGATCGACGTTACCGGGCGTGTTGGCGTTCGATACGTCCAGAATGTTCGGCTGAGCGACATAGCCCATCAGCGTCAGGGCTTTTCCGTCGGTTGACAGATTCACCGCCAGCTCGGACTTGGAACTGAAACTGGTGCTGACTCCGCTTGCCGCGGTGACGTTCAGCGTCTGGCGCAGCGATAGCGGCTTTTTATCCGGCTCTCCGCGCGATGCGACGTCATAGACCTGTAGCGCGATCGGCGCGGTTATTCCGAAATTGCCGTCCACCGTGTCGTTGGCGAACACGTCCGGATAAGACCCGTCGGCAACGGCAATGGCGCCGGTGCTGATCGGCAGCGCCTGTCCGACAGCGATGGTCTCAGCGGTGCCCACGTAGCGGCTGCTGGTAACGAAGAGGATGCCATCGGCGCTGGCCGGGCCGGCGACAAGCGGCCCGCCGAGCGCAAGGATGAGATACGGTGCGTGACGGCGCGACGGGCTTAAAGCGATCTGCTGTGCAAGCTCATTCGCGAGCCATTTGCCTGACATCATTTTCCCTCCCGCGGACGGCGCCAGTCTACCACGGGTTTTTTTTGACGATGTGATACGTGGATTACAACAAATGGAACGCCGGGCTCGCGCGGCCGACTATCGACGCCGTTAGTGGGGGGCGGCCACGTTGCTGCAGCACCGATATGCCTGTCGCCCTGACCCCGGCACAGAGCACCTGTCTTTAGTTTCGGGATCGATCCGTGAGTCGGCGTTCGGCGGCCGCAGTTCGGCTGCTTCATCCTTGCCTGTTCAGCCGCTGTCTGCAACCTAACTGGCGCTCCGCTGTTGTTCATCGCGAGGGATGACAGCGGAGAATTGCGATGCGGGACCGGGCGGTCGGGCTAATGGCACTGGTCGTTGGCGGCGTGCTGGCCGCGCCCATGGTTTATGCCGCCGACCCGCCGCATCAGGCCCGATTGCCGGCCAGGACGTGATGGGTGACAAATCGCGGAGCGGGCCGGACGGCTGGGCATGGGCGCCCGTCACCCGAAACCAGGCTCCCGCGGGCCATGCCGCCGGCCAGACCAACGCGAACGTCGCGGCGGCGCCCGATGCGAGACCGGGTTCCAACGGCGACAAGAGCTTCCCGCAAGGGCAAGTTGCTGGTACGTTCGCGCCCTCCGCGCCGAACGGGCCGGGCACGCTTGATGCTCCCGCGGACGTGTCGAAGCCTGGACACAATTGATGTGCAAGCCGCGCCCGCGAGGCCTTGACACATTTTACTAAGACCATAACAAGTCAACAGACATTTGTTTGCGGTCGGAGAGAGCCGATGACTATGCAGATGACACGCCGGGGTTTGATCAAGGGCGTCGGAGCCGGCGTCGCCGTGTCGTCACTTGGCGCCCTCGGGTTTGCTTCGCTCGAACCGGCGATGGCGTCGTCCGTGCGCGCCTACAAGCTGTCCCAGACACGGGAAACCCGAAACGTCTGCCCCTATTGTTCCGTGGCATGCGGCATTATCATGTACAGCCTGGGCGACAGGGCGAAGAACGCCGAAGCCTCGGTGCTGCACATCGAGGGAGACCCCGATCACCCGGTCAACCGCGGCACGCTCTGCCCCAAGGGAGCGGGCCTGATTGATTTCATCCATTCCGAAACCAGGACGAAATATCCGCTGTACCGGGCGCCCGGCAGCAACGAACTGAAGCGTGTGTCGTGGGACTGGGCGCTCGACCGGATCGCACGTCTGCTGAAGGACGACCGCGACAAGAACTTTGTGACAAAGTCAGGTGACGTGACGGTCAACCGCTGGATTACGACCGGGTTCCTGGGCGCCTCGGCGGCGACCAACGAGACGGCGTTGCTTACCTACAAAGTCGTCCGAAGTACGGGTGCACTGGTTTTCGACAATCAAGCACGTGTTTGACACGGCCCCTCGGTAGCCAGTCTGGCTCCAGCCTTCGGCCGCGGCGCGATGACCAACCACTGGGCGGACATCAAGCATGCTGATGTGATTGTGGTGATGGGCGGCAATGCGGCCGAGGCTCACCCGTGCGGTTTCAAATGGGTGGTCGAGGCCAAGGCGCACAACAACGCTCGGCTGATCGTCGTTGATCCGCGCTTCACCCGCACCGCGTCGGTCGCCGACGTGTATTGCCCGATCCGGCCGGGAACCGACATCGCGTTCCTGAACGCGGTGACCAAGTACCTGCTCGACAACGACAAGATTCTGCACGAGTACGTCAACGCCTATACCAACTGCGCCTTCATCGTGAAGGAAGGTTACGGCTTTCAGGACGGCCTCTTCGCCGGCTACGACGAGGCCCGACGGGATTACGACAAGGCGACCTGGGAATACGAGATCGGGCCGGACGGCTACGCGGTGGTCGATCCCACGCTGCAGCACCCGCGCTGCGTCATGCAGTTGCTGCGCAAGCACGTCGAGCCTTACACACCGGAACTCGTGGAACGCATCTGCGGCTCGCCGCGTGAAAAGTTCCTGAAAATCTGCGAGATGATCGCGACGACCGCGGTGCCCGACCGTACGATGTCGTCGCTGTACGCGCTGGGCTGGACGCATCACAGCAAGGGCTCACAGAACATCCGCGCGATGACGATCGTGCAGATGCTGCTGGGCAATATCGGGATGCTTGGCGGTGGGATGAACGCGCTGCGCGGGCATTCCAACATCCAGGGGCTGACCGACCTCGGGCTGATGAGCAATCTGCTGCCCGGCTACATGAACCTGCCGATGGAGCATGAGCCGACCTACGACAGCTACATGAGCACGAAACACTTCAAACCGCTGCGGCCGGGGCAGACGAGCTACTGGCAGAACTACAGCAAGTTCTTCGTGTCGTTCCAGAAGTCGATGTATGGCAAGGCCGCGACGGCAGAGAACAATTGGGCGTATGACTGGCTGCCCAAGATGGATGTGGCGAACTACGACGTGATGCGCGCCTTCGAACTGGCATTCGAGGGCAAGATGACAGGGTACATCATCCAGGGATTCAATCCGCTGATGACGTTCCCCAACCGGGGCAAGGTGACGGCCGGCCTCAGCAAGATGAAGTTCGTCGTCGTCATGGACCCGCTGGAGACCGAAACGGCGCGGTTCTGGCAGAACCACGGCGATTACAACGACGTCGATCCGGCCGCTATTCAGACCGAGGTGTTCGAGCTTCCCACCACGTGCTTTGCCGAGGACGAAGGCTCACTCAGCAACTCCAGCCGCTGGCTGCAATATCACGAGGCCGCGCAGCCGCCGCCGGGCGAGGCGCGTTCGGACATCGACATCATGGCCGGTCTGCACCGGCGCCTGGTCAATCTTTACGCGAAGGAAGGAGGCGCCTTCCCCGATCCGATCCTGAACCTGAACTGGCCGTATGAGCTGGCGGAAAGCCCGCGGTCGGATGAGTTGGCGCGGGAGATGAATGGCTACGCGCTGGTCGACATAAAGGACGGCGGGACGACGATCCCGGCCGGGCGGCAACTGGATGGGTTCGGGCAGCTCAAGGACGACGGCACGACGGCGTGTGGATGCTGGATCTATTCGGGCTGCTTCACTGAACGCGGCAACCAGATGGCTCGACGGGACAATACCGATCCGGGGGACCGGGGGATCGCGCCGAACTGGGCCTGGGCGTGGCCGGCCAACCGGCGCATTCTTTATAACCGGGCTTCGTGCGATCCGTCGGGGAAGCCTTGGGCGGAGCGGAAGAAGCTGATCGAGTGGAACGGCTCGAAATGGGTTGGCTTCGATGTGCCGGATTACGGGCTGACTGTTGCGCCGGATCAGGACGTGGGTCCGTTCATTCTGAACCCGGAAGGTGTTGCCCGGCTGTGGACCCGCGGGCTGATGCGGGACGGACCGTTCCCGGCGCATTACGAGCCGTTCGAGTCGCCGCAGGTGAATATCCTGTCGCCTGCGATACGCGGCAACCCGGTGGCGCGGATTTTCAAGGGCGATCTGGCGCAGCTTGGGAGTTCGGCGGATTTTCCTTACGCGGCAACATCTTATCGGCTGACCGAGCATTTCCATTTCTGGACGAAGCATGCGCGGGTGAATTCGATTTTGCAGCCGGAGTTCTTTGTCGAGATCTCGGAACAGCTGGCGGCGGAGAAGGGCATTGCCAAAGGGGACTGGGTGCGGGTCTGGAGCGCACGGGGTCAGCTCAAGGCGAAGGCGGTGGTGACCAAGCGGATCAAGCCGCTGATGTGCGACGGCCGCGCGGTACACGTGGTCGGCATCCCGCATCATTTCGGTTTCAGCGGGTTGACCAAGCCGGGCTTCGGGCCGAACTCGCTGACGCCGGTGGTGGGTGATGCGAACACCGAGACACCGGAGTTCAAGGCGTGGCTGGTGAATGTCGAGAAGACGGCGGCGCCGGTTGGACCGGTGGCTTAGGGCATGACCGTGCTGGGTAAAAATGACGTCGTGGGTTGGCAGGATTATTCGGCTCGCGGGGATCTCGGTGGGTTCGGGCTTTGTGGCGGGCGCAAGCAAGGATTCAACACGGAGGACACGAAGAACCACGAAGGTTCACGGAGAGATGCGGCGAGTCGCACCGGCTTATTCGCTGGAGTGACCGCTTGGCGATACGTTTCAGATCCGTGGCGCAACAACGCGTCGCGCCAAGAAGGTTTTTCCCTTCCCCGTGAGTCTTCGTGGTTCTCCGTGTCCTCCGTGTTGAATGCTGCTTTATTGCAAAACACCGGCACCCTTGACGGAGCGCTAACAACGATCGGCATTCACAGCCACCGCGGAACCGCCTGCTGAAGGGCAAAGCATGACGGACTACACATCCCTGGACATTGTCCGGCGCTCAGCTTCCACCGAACAGCCGCCCGAGGTTCGCACCAAGACCGAGGTGGCGAAGCTGATCGACGTCTCCAAATGCATCGGCTGCAAGGCATGCCAGTCCGCCTGCGAGGAGTGGAACGATCTGCGCGACGATATCGGCGAGAATGTGGGTGTCTACGACAACCCGCACGACCTGTCGGCGAAGACCTGGACGCTGATGCGCTTCACCGAGTACGAGAACGCTGATGGCGAGCTGGAGTGGCTGATCCGCAAGGACGGCTGCATGCATTGCAGCGATCCCGGGTGCCTGAAGGCGTGTCCGTCCCCCGGCGCGATCGTGCAATATGCCAACGGGATCGTGGACTTCGTCGAGGAGAACTGCATCGGCTGCGGTTACTGCGTGAACGGCTGTCCGTTCAATATTCCGCGTATTTCGCAGCAGGATCATAAGGCGTATAAGTGCACGCTGTGTTCTGATCGTGTCGCCGTGGGACAGGCGCCGGCCTGCGCCAAGACCTGCCCGACCGGTGCGATCATGTTCGGCACCAAGGAGGCGATGATCGAGCAGGCCAGCGAGCGGATCGTCGATCTGAAAAGCCGCGGGTTTGAGAACGCCGGGCTGTACGATCCGGCCGGCGTCGGCGGGACGCATGTGATGTATGTGCTGCATCACGCGGACAAGCCCCAGATCTACGCCGGCCTGCCGGACAAGCCGCGGATCTCGCCGCTGGTGCAGTTCTGGAAAGGTGGCTTCAAGATCTTTGGCCTGGCAACGCTAGCGATGGCTGCCGTCGGCGGATTTATCCACTACGTCACGGCAGGCCCCGACGAGGTGCCGCCGGAGGAAGAACAGGAGGCGGCGGACGTTGCCGACCATGAGCCATGAGTGTCAGCACCGAACGACGCGCCGCCGCTGACCGCGCCGCGGCTACCCACGCGGTCATCGTTTCGCGCTACACAGGGGTGCAGCGGCTCAACCACTGGTTCACCGCGGCGCTGTTCATCCTGCTGGCGTTGAGCGGGCTGGCGATGTTCTCGCCGTATCTGTTCTTTCTTACCGGGTTGTTCGGCGGCGGTCAGGCGACACGGGCGATCCATCCATGGCTGGGCTGCGCGCTAGTGGTCAGCTTCGGCCTGCTGTTCGTGCGTTTCTGGCTGCTGAACATCCCCAACCGCGATGACGTGCGGTGGATGCTGCGGATCGGCGATATCGTTCGCAACCGGCACGACCGGCTGCCGCCGCTGGGGAAATACAATGCCGGGCAGAAGATGGTGTTCTGGTCGCAAACGGCGCTCATCCTGGTGATGTTCTGCACCGGCGTGGTGATCTGGGACCAGTATTTCTTTGACTATACAAGTATCGAGCAGAAGCGGATCGCGGTGCTGGCGCATTCGGTGGCGGCGATCTTCGCGATGGCGATCATCCTGGTGCACATCTATGCCGGCTTGTGGATCACCGGCACGACGCGGGCGATGATCCGCGGCAACGTCACGGGCGGCTGGGCGATCCGGCATCACCGCAAGTGGTTCTTCGGCCAGGTGTCGAAGCGCGGCGAGGTCCGGCGCGACAAGTTCGGCGGCCACTAGCGGTGGGGAGGGGCGGCCCGGCCATGGCACGCGGCAGACGCAGCCTGCCTCCGCGCGGTTTTAGTGACATTCAGCCCGATCCCTCGCGGGTGGGCGGGGTTGCCGAGGCACCGTTCGTTCGGCTGCCCGATCCGGCGACACTGTTCGCTGCCCGCGCCCGGCGGCTGGTCGCTGTCGCGAAAGACCACCCGATGGCCGCTTACCTGGACTTCCTGGCCGGTGTCGTTGCCGCGCAGGCTGGGTGCGTGGTCGCCCGTCCGCCCCCTGCACCGGTGCCCGCGCAGCAGGTCGTGCTGCGGGCGGCGCATGGGTTCCCGCCGATCTCATACGACCAGATCCGGGGCAACGCGGATTTCGCCGCCACGCTGGAATGGCTGCTCGATCATGTGGTGCTGGATGCGGCCCCGGCGGCTGCTCGGGCCGCGGTGGCGTCGGTGCGCGGTATGGCGGAGGCGGAGCGGTTCGACCTGGCGACGGACATCCAGGATGGTGCCTGTTCTGCTGATCTTGTGGCAGAATCGCTGTTCGTGGGAGCCGCCCTTCAGGTCCATCTCGCCGCGCTGGCGGCACAACTGGACGCCGCCGCGGTGGCCTCGTCCGCGATGGCTGTGTGCCCGGTCTGCGGCGGGGCGCCAGTCAGCAGCGTGGTGGTGGGGTGGACCCAGGCGAACAAGGCCCGGTACTGCGCCTGCGGACTGTGCGGCACTCTGTGGAACCACGTGCGTATCCGATGCACCGCCTGTGGAGCGACCCAGGGTATCGCGTATTACACGATCGAGGACGGCCCGAAAACGATCGGGATTGAAACGTGTACCGCATGTCGTTGCTATATAAAACATATGCAGCAGCACGAGAATCCCGAGCTCGATCCGCTGGTGGATGACGTCGCGTCCTATGCCCTGGATCTGCTGGCGCGTGACCGCGATTTTCGGCGGTCGAGCCTTAACCCGCTGTTCCTGACGTGCTAGCGGCGTTTGTTTCGGGCGCAACTTCTTCTGCGTTTCGGTCGACGCGCGAACCGCGTTGATGTCCGCTCTCCGGCGCTGCCGCCGGGCGTTGCTGCCTAGGCCGGCATCGGCGGCGGGTCACCGAGAACGGGGAACTTGATTGTCCATTCTGTTCCCGGGTCTGACCGCAGGCTTAGCGTGGCACCCACCTGCTCGACGAGACGGCGCACAAGGCCGACTCCTCGCCGTTTGGTTTCAGTCCCAACGAAACCGACGCCGTTGTCGCCGATGGTCAAGACGGCGCCTTCGGAAACGGCACGCAGCGTGACCTGGATCAGGCCGGATCCTTCCGGAAATGCGTGCAAATACGCATTGCTGACGAGTTCCGTAATGACCATGCCGAGGCTTGTTGCCACGTCAAGGTCCAGGCGAACGGACTCGACCGCGCAGGTGAGCCTCACGGCCCGGTCAGCATAGAGCTCTGGAAGATTTGTGCAGAGCGCGGCTACATAATCGCCAAACTCGATGACCTTGTTCATTCCGGTGCCGAGGAGGTGCTCGAACACCTCCGCAAGCCCCATCACCCGAAGCGCGATGGCTCGGAAGGCGCTGATCGTGTTCTGATCATGAGTGACACCGAGCTCCGAGAGGAGCAGTCCGTAGACAAGGTGCAGGCTGTTTCGGACGCGATGTTTCAGTTCCTGAGCGAGGGTTTCCTTCTCGAGGATCAGTTCTTCCATGCGCACAACGGTCCGCCTGAGCGCCTCTGACCGCTCCGTGGTTGCGACGGCCTCGGCCAGGATGTTCGCGAAGCCGGTGAGGAATTCGATGTCATGCTGATCGAACGCATCCGCAACCGGACTGTCGACGCCCAGAACGCCGAACGGGACGCCGCTTTTGGCCGCGACGAGAACATCCGCAACCGAGACGACACCATGCTGATGATAGAATTCAGGCAAGGTGTAGCTGTTGGCCTCCCTGATGTTCGCACACACCTGCGGTTCACCGGTGACGAAAGCGCGCCCCTGCGGTGAACTCGCGTTGGCCATCGAAATAGCGGTGCCGACGACACCGGCTTTCCACCCGTGACCTGCAACGACCCGAAGATCATTCTCCGGTTCCTGGTATTTGCAGATCTTGCTGAACGGGACTTCCAGGCATTCGGCACAAATGCGCGCCGCTTCGGTGAGGATGCGGTCGAGGTCCGGTTCCGAGAACGCAAACGTTCCAAAGCTTGCCAGTGCTTTTTCTCGCCGGCGTAATCTTTCGATCTGTCGTTCCATTGATAATGCGGACGTCATTGGAAAGTCCTTGCAACCCTGTGGCGATCACGGCATAGTGAGGTCGTGATCAGATTCTGATCTGCAACTCCTGCGCGTGCCCAAGACATTTATGGCCGGTGCGGTCCGATTATAAGGCGGCAATGATGCTGAACGTCCTGATCGTTGAGGATGACCTGATGATTGCTGACCTGCTTCAGGAGGCGCTGGAGGCTGACGGCTACCATGTGACAGGCATTGCCCGCACAGTGAAGGAGGCGGTGCAGTCAGCCGAACAACACCATGCCGACGTCGCCGTAGTTGATATTCGGCTGGCGAACGGCGATCTGGGCACTGACGTTGCGGCACATCTGCGGGAGAAAACGACCACCCGTGTGATGTTCTCAACCGGGAACAGCAATGATCTGGATCAGATAGCGCGATACGGCGACGCGGTGATGACAAAGCCGTATCGGCTGAGTGATGTTGGCCGGGGCTTGCGTATCATCGACGAGGTGGCGCGGTCCGGGCACTCGCAACTGACGTTTCCGCGAAATTTTCGGCTGCTTGCTTCGGCGCGGGCGTAGTCCCCGCTTTGCAACCGGGTGACCTGTGTGCGGGCGATCGGGTGAAGCCAGCGGCTCCAGGCCGCCGCCCAGGGCAAAACCCATGAATCGCCGCAACCACCGACTTCGGGCTCGCATCGCGTACGTCATATGTCCGCTCCGGATCGGCGCCCACTTGCGTCCGGTCCCAAAGCCGCGGATATCCGCCTCGGCGATGACGCTGCGCCCGTCCCCCATCAGCACCATCGCCTTGATCGACGGGTCGGCATTGTCCTGTTCAGGCATCGATAATCCCCTCCGACACGCCCGGCCCAAACGCGTTGGACCGGCGGACGGTTGAGATGATGACGCCAATATCGCCATTCGTTTCAAGCCGGACGACCGGGAAGTCTGACATGGCGCGTGTTCCTCTCGTGGTTGCCCGCAAGGATAAGCGCGGTCGCACGCCGCGTCCACGCAGCGGCGGCGGTACAGCCTGAAACGGTCGTCCAGACTGGTAACGCACATTGCGCTGACGCGGCGTTGTAAAGCCGCGGCACCACCGGTGACCTCGTGAACGCCAACGGTCCATCCAGAGCTGTCATGTCGAACACATCGCCCGCCTGCATCCCGAGGCCCCAGTCGCCATGACCGGCCGTCCCATGGCAACCCCACATCCCGCACGGTCTCTCCAGCCGACAACGGCCGAAAACGGAATCTTTAAAAATCCTATAACGCAGCACGCACATGTACAGTCTATCAAAAATATAAACTTGTAATTCGGCCGTCTTTCCACTGGATATTGTGCACTCATTTTGTCTATGATTTTTCGGCGGAAGTTGTCTTCGCGATCAGCCGATCAGATTATCACGAGCGTAATCATCGAGTGGAAGGAAGTAAACATGGCCGACACTGTGAAGCCTGAAGCTGCCCGCAGGAATGTTGAGCTGGACGAGGCGCAGCTTGCTGACGTCGCCGGTGGAACGATGGTGGTTAATCAGATTCAACTCACGAACCTCGTATTCAACAGTTCCCAGGGAACGTCACCCGCTCAGGGTGCCACACAGGACACCTGAACTTGCAGCTAACGACCGTCGTCCCGCGAACCCGCGGCTGCCCACCATGACGTCAACCTGAACCGGCTCACGTCGCCTCCGTCGTGTCGAGGTGACTTCTGCAAAGCCAGAAAGCCAGGACAAGGGCGGCGGCGGGCAGCAGCACCGCGGCATTTCCGGTCTGTGCGTTGGCGAAGACGCCGCCGTGCGCAAGCCACGTGAAGGCATCGAGACAGCCGCCGGCCGCGCTGAGCAGCGTGGCGACACGCAGCCGGTCTTCAGGCGGCACGCCCGGCACCCGCGCGCTCTGATGGTGGTTCAACCATCCAGCACGGTCCTGATCTTGCTTGCCAGCGCGGCGAAGCTGAACGGCTTCGGCAGAAGCTGGGTGCCGGGATCCAGCACACCGCCATGCACGATGGCGTTGCGGGCGTACCCTGTGGTGTAGACGACTTTCAGATCAGGCCGCAGCAGCCTTGCCGCGTCGACCAACTGTCGCCCGTTCATGCCGCCCGGCAGGCCAATATCGGTGAACAGCACCGCGATGCCGGCCTCACGCGCCAGCACGCGCAGCGCGGCGTGCCCGTCCCCGGCGGCGAGCACCCGGTAGCCGAGGTCACGCAACGAGGTGACCGAGTGCTCCCGTACCGCGGGTTCATCCTCCACGACCAGGATGGTTTCGCCGCGTCCGGCGGGGATCGGGGCATCGCCGGCTCGTGTCGCGATCTCCGGCTGCTCGGCCAACAGGCGCGGCAGGTAGAGCTTGACCGTGGTGCCCTGCCCGACTTCGCTGTACAGCTTCACGTGTCCGTTTGACTGCTTGATGAAGCCATAGACCTGGCTGAGGCCAAGGCCGGTGCCCTTGCCGATATCCTTTGTCGTAAAGAACGGTTCGAACACCCGGTCCAGAGTGCCGGAATCCATTCCGGTGCCGGTATCGCTGACCGCGATCATGACGTACTGGCCGGCCGCGACGTCGTCATGGCGGGCCGCGTAGGCCTCGTCCAGATGGGTGTTGGCGGTCTCCAGGGTGAGCTTGCCGCCCTGCGGCATGGCGTCGCGAGCGTTCACAGCCAGGTTCAGCAACGCGCTCTCCAACTGGTTGGAATCGGCCGCCATCCGCCATAAGCCACCGGCGAGCACGGTTTCCAGCGCCACGGATTCGCCCAGGGTGCGGCGCAGCAACTCCGACATGCCGGCGACCAACTTGTTGGCGTCGAGCGGCCGCGGGTCCAGCGTCTGCCGCCGCGCGAACGCCAGCAGCCGATGGGTCAGGGTGGCGGCCCGGTCGGCGCCCTGGGCGATCATCCCGAGCGCTCGCTTGACGCGCTTGTCGTCGGCACCGAGAGGGACCGCGGCCAGCACTCGTTGCAAGGTTTCCACGCCGCCGCCGATCACCGTGAGCAGATTGTTGAAATCATGCGCGACACCGCCGGTCAGGTGACCGATGGCTTCCATCTTCTGGGACTGGCGCAGCGAGTCCTCGGCCTTTGCCCGCCGTTCCATTTCTTCCTCGACCCGCCGCTCCAGCATTTCGTTAGCGTAAAGCAACGCATCGCGCGCTTCCTCGCGCAGGCGCGCCAGTTCCAGGTTGGATCGAACACGGGCGAGCAGTTCGCGGGCCGAGAACGGTTTTACCAGGTAATCATCGGCGCCGGCGTCCAGGCCTTCGACGCGGGCCTCCTCGCCCGCCCGGGCGGACAGCAGGATGACCGGCAGGTCGCGCAGTTTGGGGTCCGCGCGGATGCCGGCCAGCAAGCCGAAACCATCCATGCGCGGCATCATGATATCGGAAAGAATAAGGTCGGGGCGCCGCGCCTGGGCGGACTTCAGCGCCTGCTGCCCATCCTGCACGGCTTCAACATCGTAGCCAGGCTGAAGCAGCCGCACGACGTATTCGCGCATATCGGCATTGTCGTCCGCGAGCAGAATATGCCGCCGTTCATGATCCGCAGCCGCGGCGTCCGCGCCAAGCGACGACAGGACGCCCGGCGACTCAAGGAAGTCGTTGCTTCGCGGCTCACCCGCGTTGGGCAGCCAGCGCAGCGCTTCCTCAACGAAGGTCGCCGCCGCGACCCCTTCCGGCGTGGCGCGACCACGGGTTTCCGTCACCCGGTCGTCCGGCAGATGCGCCCGCCCGAACGGTATCCGCACCGTGACGGTCGTTCCGGCATCCACCCGGCTTGCCAGCGCGATCGTGCCGCCATGCAGCCGGACAAGTTCGTGGACCAGCGCCAGGCCGATGCCGGTGCCTTCCAGCGTGCGGCCACGTTGTCCCTCGATCCGGTGAAACCGGTCGAAGATATGCGGCTGTTCGGCTTCGGGGATTCCGATGCCGGTGTCATGCACGGTCATCACCGCGGCCTGTTCATCGGGATCGGTGTTCAAGGTGACGGAGATGCCGCCGGTCAGGGTGTATTTGAAGGCATTCGAAACGAGATTGAGGACGATCCGCTCCCACATGTCGGTATCGACATAGACCAGGCGATCCATCCCGACGCATCTGGCCGACAGGCGCAGGCCGGCACGGTCGCAGGCGGAGCGGAAGTTGCTGACCAGTTCTTCGGTGTATTCACCCAGTTCGGTCGGCTGGAAACGGGCCTGAACACGCCCGGCTTCGATGCGGGAGAAGTCCAGCAGCGTGTTCACCAGACGCAGCAGACGCAGCCCGTTCCGGTGAACCATCGACAGCCGGTCCGCCGCGTCGCCGCCAAGTGTGGCGATTTCCTCCTCAAGCGGCCCCAGCATCAGGGTCAGCGGGGTGCGAAATTCGTGACTGACGTTGGAAAAAAACGCGGTCTTTGCCTGATCGATCTCAGCCAGGGTCTCGGCGCGCCGGCGCTCTGCCTCGTAGGCGCGGGCGGCCCCGAGACCGGAGGCGATCTGCGCGGCGACGAGGTCGATGAAGCCCGAATAGGCTTCGTCGAACGGGCGGTAGGGATTGATTCCGGCGATGAACAGGCCGGCCGGCTGCTCCAGGCCCTGTTGGGGGATCGGCACGATAACGGCCTGGCGCGTCGGCTGGTCCCATGCGCCCGTCGACAGGCCCGGCAGTCCGGTCACATCGTGGATGAGGTGCTTCTGCTGTCCGGACAGCACCTCGGCGGCGGGAAACGGAAGATCCTCCGGCCGTGAAACGACTTCCGGGGCGATGATGCCGTCGATCCCGGCGGTGTCGATCATGCGCCATAGCCGCCCTGCCCCGCCGTCCGACAGGTATATCAGGCTGAAGGGCAAATCCTTGTCGTTGCGTGCCAGCGAGCGAGCCACCGCCTCCAGGACCTCGGGCTCCGAACGGACGGCGCTCAGTTCGCTGGCGAGATCGCGCAGGGTGGCGACCCGGCGTTCGCCAATGACCCGCTGGGTTTCTTCCATCACCACGCACAACATGCCCGCGATGTTTCCGTCGTCGCCTGGCAGGGGACTGTAGGAGAAGGTGTGATAGGTCTCCTCGGGGTAGAAGCTGCGCTCCAGGAACAGCAGCAGGCCTTCATCCCATGTCGCGCGCCCGGTCCGTATGACGGACTCGATCCGCGGTCCGATATCGGGCCAGATCTCCGACCAGACCTGGTTGGCGGGGCGGCCGAGTGCCGATGGGTGCTTGACGCCGAGGGTTGGGGCGTAGGCGTCGTTGTAGAAACACGTGAGGTCCTTTCCCCAGGCCATCCACATCTGATAGCGTGACGTCACCAGGATGCGCAGGATGGTCGTGAGACTGTTGGGCCAGGTCTCGCGCGGGCCGAGGCTCGTGCTGGCCCACTCCGTGGCGGCGATCAAGGCCGCCATCTCGCCGCCGGCCGCGGTGAACGCGGACGCCGTTTCGCCGGCATCGGCACCGGGTTCGTCGCCAGTCGGCCGGATCATCGCAGGCAAACCGATCTCCTCCACGAACTGCTAGCCGGTCAACTTGCATATTGGGCGTTATATGGAACGAACTGGCATGCTCGGATTGAAATTAACGCAGAGGTGATGGGGATTGGCAGTACGAGGGCGCGACGGCAGGCGCAATGGCTGTCACGGCCGCAGACGGTTCGCGATCGCCGCGGCCTCGGTGATATCACGGGCTACGGCGGCGCTGCCCTGTTCCATGCCGGGAGACCCATAGCCCCACGCGGCGAAGATGCTCGGTATTCCCGCGTCCCGAGCGGCCGCCACGTCGTTATGATGGTCGCCCAGCATCAGGGCGGTGTCGGATGCGGCGGAGGCACGGGTGAGCGTGGCGAGCAGGTGGGCCGGATCAGGCTTGCGGACCGGGAAACTGTCGCCGCCGCCGACCGCGGACAGCAGCGGCAGCAGACCAACCGCCTGAAGCAGGGTCCGGGCCGCCCGCTCGGGCTTGTTGGTGCAGACCGCGAGGCGCCAGCCGTCGTGCTTGAGGCCCGTGAGCACCGGCAGCACCTGCGGATAGAGGCTGCTTTCGACCGCGACATGGGCTGTGTAGTCGGCGGCGAAGTCGGCGATGGCGGTGGCGTCGGGCTCGCGGTGATGGGCGGCGAACGCGCGGGTGACCAGGACGGCAACGCCGTCGCCGACCATCGCCTTGACCTGTTCGCGGGACATCACCGGCATGTTGCGCGCGGTCATGAGGCGGTTCAGCGCGGCCGTGATATCTGGAACGCTGTCCACTAGCGTGCCGTCAAGGTCCATCAGCAGGGTGCGGGCAGGCAAGGTTCGGGCCAAATGTTGCACTCCGAAACGTGAATTGATCAATGGCGGAACGGTGACCTTTGACTTTTCGTGATCGTCACCGCTACGCCGAACGCGCTAGCGAAGCAGGGGCCACGCATGCACGCAACCGCAATCATTCTGGCCGCCGGTCTGGGGACTCGGATGAAGTCGTCAGTTCCGAAGACGCTGCACAAGCTGGCGGGCCGATCCATGCTACGGCACCTGCTGGCGAGTTGCGAAACGGTATTCGACCGCATCGTTGTCATTCTGGGCCCGGACATGGATGCGGTGCGTCGAGAGGCGGAGCCGCACGTCTGTGTTGTCCAGCGGGAACGGCTGGGAACGGCCCATGCGGCGTTGCAGGCGGCCGAGTATTTTGGCTCCGGTCCGGTCGCGGTGCTGTATGCTGATAATCCGCTGATCCGGCCGGCGACGCTGGAACGGTTGCTGAACAGTTACGTGCCCCTGCGGCTCTGTCTGTTGGCGTTTCGGTCTGCGGACCCAGCGCGTTACGGCCGGGTGATCACCGGCGCCGATGGCCTGGTATCCCGAATTGTTGAATACGCCGATGCGTCGCCCGATGAACGGATGGTCAACCTGTGCAACGCGGGCGTGATGTGCGGCGGGTCGGTCGAAATGCTGCGCTGGCTGCGAGCCGTTCGCAACGATAATGCGAAACGGGAATATTACCTGACGGATGTCGTGACGCTTGCTCGCGCCGAGGGGCACTCGGTTTTGGCCGTCGAGGCGCCCGCCGACGAACTGGCTGGTATCAACGCCCGTGGTGAACTGGCCCGCGCCGAGGCGGTGCTGCAGGGCTGGATGCGGGACGCGGCGATGGAGGCCGGGGTTACGATGATCGATCCGTCGTCGGTCTTCCTGTCGGCTGACACGCGACTGGCCCCTGACGTGACGATCGAGCCGCATGTTTTCTTCGGCCCCGGCGTGACGGTGGCCAGCAACGCGACGATCCGGGCGTTCACTTATATCGAGGGCGCCAATATCGGGCCCGGTGCGATCGTTGGGCCATTCACGCGGCTGCGCCCGGGTGCGAAACTCGATCAGGACGTGCATGTCGGGAATTTTGTAGAGATCAAGGCCTCGCACCTCGGCGTTGGTGTGAAGGCGAACCATTTGAGTTATATCGGTGACACGACGGTCGGCAGCCGCACCAACATCGGTGCAGGGACGATCACCTGTAATTACGACGGTTATAACAAGCACCGCACCACGATCGGGGCGAACGTTTTCGTGGGTTCGGATACGGCTTTCGTGGCGCCGGTGTCGGTCGGCGACGGTGCGGTGATCGCGGCCGGCAGCGTGATCACCGAGGATGTGGAGGCCGACGCACTGGCTCTGGCACGCACGCGCCAGGTTCAGAAGCCGGGGCGGGCGATCGGGATGCGGGCGGCGGGTATCGCGGCGAGAAAGGGAAAGACCTGAATGTGTGGCATTGTCGGCGTCATTGGTGCGCGTCCCGCGGCGCCCATCATCCTGGATGCGCTGCGGCGCCTGGAATATCGCGGCTATGACAGTGCCGGGATCGCCACGCTGGTGAATGGCCACATCGACCGGCGGCGGGCGGAGGGAAAGCTGGGCAATCTGGCGGCGTCACTGGACAGCGCGGCGCTGCAAGGGTCGATCGGGATCGGGCATACGCGGTGGGCGACGCATGGCGCACCGACCGAGAGCAACGCCCATCCGCACGGCACCGCCCGCGTGTCGCTGGTGCATAACGGAATTATCGAAAACCACGCCGAACTGCGGGCCGAACTGGAAGCCGCCGGGCAGCACTTCAGCACCGAAACCGATACCGAGACGGTGGCTCAGCTTGTCGATCTGAATCTCAAGCGCGGCATGGCGCCGATCGAGGCGGCGGGGGCGGCGCTGCGGCGGCTGGAGGGGGCGTATGCGCTGGCCATGATCTTTGCCGGGCATCCGGAGCTGATCGTGGGGGCCCAGCACGGGGCGCCGCTGGCGATCGGATTTGGTGACGACGAGATGTTCGTGGGGTCTGACGCTCTGGCGCTGGCGCCGCTGACACGGCGCATCGCGTATCTGCGCGACGGCGACTGGACGGTGGTGGACCGGCAGGGGGCTCGGTTTTTCGACGCCGAGGGGCGGACGGTCGAGCGGGAGATCAAAGAGACCCGGATGACCGGGGCGGCGATTGGCAAGGGCAACTTCCGGCATTTCATGGAAAAGGAGTTGCACGAGCACCCAGCGGTGATCGGCGACACGCTGCATCAGATGATCAGTCCGGGGTCCCGGGCGGTGGCGTTGCCGGAGCTGGGGATCGATTTTGCCCGGGTGTCACGGATTACGATGAGTGCGTGCGGCAGCGCCTTTTACGCGGGGCTGGTGGCGCGCTGGTGGTTCGAGTCGATTGCCCGGATTCCGTTTGATGGCGATGTGGCGAGCGAGTTTCGCTACCGGACCCCGCCGATGCCGTATGGCGGGCTGGGGCTGCTGGTGTCTCAGTCGGGGGAAACGGCGGATACTCTGGCGGCGCTGCGCTACATGCGAGGACAAGGTCAGCAGGTCCTGTCGATCCTGAACGTGCCGGAAAGCACGATGGCGCGGGAGAGCGACGCGGTGCTGGAGACGGTGGCGGGCCCGGAGATCGGGGTGGCTTCGACCAAGGCGTTCACGGCGCAGTTGTCGGTGCTGGCGTGTCTCGCGATCGCGGCGGGACGGGCGACGGGGGCGATCTCGGCGGATCAGGAGGCAGCGATGACGACGGCGCTGCTGGAAGTGCCGGGCCGGGCGGCGGAGGTGCTGGCGGCGGAGGGGGCATTGCACGCGGTGGCGCTGCGCGTTTCCAAGGCTCGGGATGTGCTGTTCCTGGGGCGGGGCGGGTGCTTTCCGATTGCGCTGGAGGGCGCGCTGAAGCTGAAGGAAATCAGCTACATCCACGCGGAGGGTTACGCGGCGGGGGAGATGAAGCACGGTCCGATCGCGCTGATCGATCCGGCGGTGCCGGTGATCGCGATCGCTCCGTCGGGGCCGTTGTTCGAGAAGACGGCGTCGAATTTGCAGGAGGCGGCGGCGCGGGGCGGGCAGGTTGTGGTGTTCAGCGACGCGGCTGGGGCGGCGAAACTGCGGGGGATCGCGGTGGAGACGGTAGTGCTGCCGGCGGTCGATCCGTTCGTGGCGCCTTTGCTATACGCGATACCGGTGCAGATGCTGGCCTATCAGGTGGCGGTGCTGAAGGGGACGGACGTGGATCAGCCGCGGAACCTGGCGAAGTCTGTAACGGTTGAGTAAACAGATTGTTCGTACTGCAACCGGTCCGGTCGCCGCCAGGTCAGCCAACAGCCTTCAGCCTAGATCCAAACTCAATGTTTTGGGCCGGCGATGTTTTCGGCCGGGTTGGTGCGGCCAGGGCACGAGGCCGCCCGCTGATCCATTGACAGGTTGATTTCCTGGCTGCTGAATAAGGAAAAATACGCCCCGGCTGGAGGAAGCGCCATGAGCCTGAGCTTGACGCTGGACGTCGCGATTTCCTTGGTCTTTGTCTACGTGCTCGCCGCCCTGCTCGCCAGCACCGTAAATGAAATGATCGCCGGCGTGCTGAAGCTGCGTGGGGTCTATCTGACCAAGGCGATCGAGACCCTGACCAGCCTCGGCACCGGCAACAGTTTCAAATGGGGCGGGCTGACGGGATGGGCGCATGCATATTTCCAGCAGTCCTCACCTGAAGTTTCGGCACCTGTGGACCGAGCCGCCATGGCCGCCCTGGAGTCCGCCAGGACCGAAGCGGCAAAGAATGGCGCGTCCGCGGCCTCGGTCGCCGCCGAGGCGATGACCGAAGTCGCAACGTTCGGCAGTCTGCCAAACCTTACCCGGACGATCCAGGATGCGGCGTCAGCGCCGGGCGCGACGGTGCAATCCGTGCTGGAGGTTATCAGCCGAACGGCCGACATCGCGAATCTTCAGTCGCATCCTCTGCTGGTGGGCACACCGACGAGCCTGCCGTCGTATGTTCCGGCACAGGATTTCGCTGCCGCCTTGCTTGGCGTGCTGAAGGATGGCTCACGTGGCACAGCATTTCAGCAAGCAAGACATACGATCAATACACTGCCGGACGGCGATCTGAAAAAGACGTTGCTCGCCTTCATTAGCGCCGGGGCCGACGATATTGACAAGTTGCGCAAGCGGATTGAAGGCTGGTTCGACGACTCGATGCAGCGGCTGAGCGGCATCTACACGCGGTTCACCCAGTACGTGATGCTGGCGCTCGGTCTGCTGATTGCGGTCACCATGAACATCGACTCGGTTCACCTGGGTAAGACGCTGTGGGAAGAACCGTCGCTTAGCAGGGCGATCTCGGACAGCGCGGCGCGGTATGTCAGTGAAAACAAGAACAATCCGTTCGGCTGTACAGACAACCCTCCTCCGAGCGACGACCAGGCTTGCAAGAACAAGATCGGTCTGAAGGCTATTGTGGACGTCATCGACCAGCAGAGGTTGCCTATTGGCCGCGTGGGGACCGACTTCTTCGGCTGTCCCAGTTTCCCGCCAGGCAACGCTTGTATTGCCGACCCTGTGTGGAAAACGTGGACCTGTGTTGGTTGGGTTGTTACGGCCTTCGCGATTTCGCTCGGGGCACAGTTCTGGTTCGGCGTGTTGACACAACTGACCAACATCCGCGCCGCCGGCGAGGAGCCACAGCGGGCTGACGCGACGAACCGGGGCAACGTCGCGTCCTGACCGACGGTTTGGCCGACGAGCCGCGACGCGTTTCGTCCAGGCCATCTTGAATTGGACGATGGAAAGGCGTAACTCTGACCAACGTTGGTCAAGGAGCGGTTGTCATGGATAGCGTGAACCTGTACGAAGCCAAGACCAAGCTATCTCAGCTCGTTGAGCGAGCGGCTGCGGGCGAGGAAATCATCATTGCGAAGGCTGGCCGCCCGCTCGCGCGGCTTGTCCCGCTCGCCAAGCGAACCGCCCCTCGCCCGCTCGGGCTTTTGGCGGGTCAGGTCAAGGTTGGTGATGATTTCGATGACCCTCTGCCGGAAGAGATCATGCGGCATTTCGAGTAACCAATCTCGTGAATCTGCTGCTCGATACGCATGTATTCATATGGGTGGTGGCGGAGCCAAACCGGCTCGATCGGCTGATCCGGGCGGCCGTGGCGTCGCCCGAGAATCAGGTTGTGGTCAGTGCTGTCACGCCGTGGGAGATTGCCATCAAGCGGGCGCTCGGCCGACTGGAATTTCCGCTCGATCTGTTTGACGATACCGTCACCCGGATGGGGTGCGACATCCTGCCGATCCTTCCGGCGCACGGGATTTTGGCGGGCAGTCTGCCGCGCCACCACGATGATCCGTTCGACCGGATGCTGATTGCTCAGGCGCTGACCGAAGAACTCGTGCTGGTGACGCGCGACGAGGCGATTCTGCGCTACAACGTTCCGGTCTTTGGGGCACCCGCCGCGTGATCACCGGCTGTGGCTGTAGCCCGTTCGGTGCTACAGATCCGGGCGTGCTCCACGGGGTGCGTATCCTCAACCCGTTCGCGGGCGCTACCATCACCCCGGCGGCGGCCGTGCTGCTCGGCGCCCGCTGACCGGCTACACTTGCAGGGTCCCCCGCATCACCGGCACGCAGCTTCCGGCGACGCTGGCCGATACCGGCCCCTCCGCCGTCTTCACGGCCGAGGCGATGATCAGGCTTGGGCGGCCCATCTCGACACCCTGCTCGATGGCGTATTGCAGGTCCAGGTTCTCGCCGGGGCCGATCGAGGTCAGCAAAGCGGCCAACGCGGCGGCGGCGCTGCCGGTCGCCGGATCCTCGGTGACACCCAGCAGCGGGGCGAACATGCGGGCGCGGATGCGGCGCTCGTCGCCGTCGACCCAGGCGTAGAGGTGCAGCGCGAAGTGCGAGGCGATGGCTGGAAAGCGGGCGGCGGCGGCGCGGAAGGCGGCGATGTCGGGGCTGGCGCGGGAAAGGGCTGCCACGCTGGCGACTTCGGCGATGACAAAGGGCGTGCCGACCGAGGCCACGAGCGGGGTGTGGGACAGGGTGGCGATGTCGGTCGCGGCAAGACCGGCGCAGGCGGCAATGGTTTCAACCGGAATGCCGACACCGATCGACAAGGACCGCGGGGCGGCGACGCGGGCGCCGGAAATCGCGCGGTTGGCGTCGCGCAGGATATGGACGCGGACGAGGCCGGCGATTTCCTCGAAGGTGTAGTGTTCCGGCGGGTCTCCGGCCATCGTAGCCAAAACATATCCGGTGCCGACGTTGGGATGCCCGGCAAAGGGCAGTTCCGATGTGGGGGTGAAGATGCGGACCCGGGCGTGGTGGCGCGGGTCGGCCGGCGGCAGAACGAAGGTGGTTTCCGAGAGGTTGAACTCGGCGGCGATGGCGTGCATCTGGGCGTCGGTCAGGCCATTTGCATCGGGGAGGACAGCCAGCGGGTTGCCCCGAAAGCGCTCGTCGGTGAAGACGTTGACGGTGACGTAGTCGTAGGTGGGCATCAGAGCCTCCGGATCGTGGGTCAGATATGGTGCCTGCGCGGCGGCGCAGACAGTGCGAACAGGGAAGCGCGCGACAGCGTCAGGGGTCAGGCCACGCAGGCGCGCCGTTAGTATCGCGCATCACAGAGGCGCGATACCCTGCTGGTGGCTGGCAGTCTCTGATTGGGCGTGTCGCGTCGTGACCTGCGCGGCTTTCCTCGGCCGGAGACCAAGTGGCCAAAACCGCTTAGGCAACGCCCAAGAATTACCGCTTCATCAGGACCTTTCGATACTCAGGCGCCGGCACGTCGTGGGTGGCCGGGCCAAGGCCGGCCATGACACCCGGGGGGCATGTTGCGGTGGGCCCGGCAGCGGCGCGCGTCTGAACGTCCGGCGCGCAATCAGCGGCGCTCACCGCTCCGTCCGCAGCCGCCAGCCACGCTGCGCCTGGATTGGCAAAGATCGAGCTTCAGATTGACGATTTCCGTTGCTTCGGGTGACTGCCGTCACATCTTCCGCGGCAGATCGGAGGCATGGTCCACCCCAGCTCCCGGACCAAAAATGGAAGACATCATGAACGGAACTTCGAGGTCACGATCGACCCCAAACCCGCCGGCTCAGACGAATCCCGGCCGGAGCCCGACATCAGCGCGGTGAGCCACCGGCAGGCCGCCCGCTGCACGAATTCATGGAGAACCGGATGAGCAAGTCAATTCTGGATACACTTGCCGGCGTGGTGCCGCTGCTGGAGAAGGTGGCGCCAACGATCGCGATCGCCGCGGGCGGCCCGCTCGCGGCCACCGCATTGACCTTCCTCGAGAATGCCCTTGGCCTCGCGCCGGGCGCCGGAGCGCAGCCTGTGGCAGCGACGCTTTCGGCTGCTACCCCCGAACCAGCTCGCCGGCTATCAAGAAGGCCGACAACGATTTTGCAGCGAAAATGGAGGAGCTTGATATTTCGGTCATGAACCTCATCGAGGACGATCGTGCATCGGCGCGGGCGCGTGAGGCCATGAGCAAGGACCGCACGCCGTCGGTGCTGGCCTACATCCTGACGGGCGGGTTGTTCCTGTTCATTGTCCTCCTACCTGTGAAGGACATCCCGCCGGGCAGCGCGCGGGTGGTCAACCTCACGCTGGGTTCGATCGGAACGGCGTGGGTGAGGATAATCTCGTACTGCTTCGGCAGCAGCAGCGGCAGCAAATCAAAGGAATGCTGTTTAACAGCGCGCCAGCGGCGGAAGGTCCGAAATGAGCCCCGTCGCGATGGCCCTGGCGGCCCAACTCTGTCGCACGTTCGAGGTTGTGCGTGAACGACCCCGATCCGACCACCAGCACCTCCTCCGCGCGCAGCGCCGCCAGCGCCCGTCCAAGCCTCAGATGGTGCGCCGGGCCGAGGTGGAATTGCAGCCCGACCTGCATCACCGGACTATCAGCCGCAGGATACATCAGCGACAGCGGAACCCCGGCGCCGTGGTCCAGACCGCGCTCGGTGTTGGTCGCACTCGCCAGACCTGCTGCCTTCACCAGCGTGGCGGCTTTCGCGGCGAGGGAAGGTGAGCCCGGCGGTTCATACCGCATGGCGAACAGCGCCGGTGGGAAGCCATAGAAGTCATGGATCGTCCCGTTCAGCGCCACGCTGTTGAACGTCGGAACCTCCGTCTCCCAGTGCGCCGAGGCCACCACGATCGCGCTCGGTTTTCCGATCTCCCGCCCCAACCCGCGCAGGAAGTCGCGCGCCGGAGAGTCGGTCAGCGCCAGCATCGGCGATCCGTGGCTCAGGAACAGCGCAGGGAGCACGGCTATTCTCCTCGGGAACAGGATAGGCACGCCTGTTCGGCGCCAACCTCGATCAGCCAGCAAACGCACTATCACCCAGCATCGCCTGCGCCGCCAGTGCCACGATCCGTACGGCGGCTGCTCCAACCCGCCGTTCGGGCCATTGAAGAAGAATTCGTGACAAACACGCACCGTGGCGATCGCGCGCAGCAGGATCTGGATGGCGGCCAAAACCGAAATCTGTGTGGAAACGCCGGCGATGCGGTTCGGGCCACGCCGCCGGCGACCTCGCCCGCATCGTGAGGCAGGCCACGCATCCGGCACGCCGCAAACGGGTCTCAAGCAGGCGGGGGGACGGCCGCGGCCGTCCCCGGGATCAGCGGTCGGGCAGGCCCGGCAACGGCGAGCAGGAGGCCGAACACACCGCCATGACCTTGAAAAGCTGCCCCATCGCCGCCGGGTCCGCCAGCCGCTGAGCCGCCTCGTTCAGCGCGGACGCCTCCGCCGGGGTCCGGTTGCGGGCCAGCCGTTCGGTCCGCCGGAACAGCCCGAGTGCCGTAAGGAAGGCCCCTTGCGGCACCGGTCCTTGCACGCTGGCCCCGCAAGCACGCGCTACGCCGGCCAGATCGGCGAAATCCACGTGCGCGGTCAGATCGGCCGAACCCGCATGCGCCAGCGGATCAACCGGCCGCTTCTGTGCCAGTGCCTGCAAGCTGTCACCAGCGGCGCTGCGCTCCGGACCGTAATCAACCAACAGCGCCGCCCCGCGATGGCGCGCCACTCGTCGGCCGATGGCGGCGACGAAGTCACGTGCCGGCTGGTTGACCTCCACGACGTCGCCCTCCGCCGTCGTCCGGCCGGGCGGGATCTCGGCGTCGCCGGCCGGTTGCTCGACCCACTGGCCCCGGTCGACAAAGCGCTCGGTCCAGTCGGAGCCCCGCCGGATGAACTGGCGGATCGGCAGCGCGTCCAGGAATTCGTTGGCGACCAGGATCATCGGCTGCTCCGGCACGCTCGCCAGACGGTCGTGCCAGGTGGCATCCGGCACGCGCGACGCCTGGGCACTCCGCAGGCGGGCCGAGGTCTCGATCAGATGAACGCGCGCGGCGGCGGCAAAATCCGGGGAGGCCAGCCGCACCGCGCGCAACGCATCAGCCATCAGTGTGCCGCGTCCGGGCCCCGCCTCGATCAGCAGCACCGGGTCGGGACATCCCAGAAGTTGCCAGGTCACCGCCGCCCACAGGCCGATGATTTCCCCGAACACCTGGCTGATTTCGGGCGATGTGGTGAAATCGGCGAACGGATCGCGGGTGCCGTAATAGATCGCATTGGCTCGCGCCATGAAGCGATCCAGCCGTTCGGGTGATGGTCCGTCAGGCATCAGCATGGCGGGCGGAGGCCCGGGGGACCGCCATCCAAGCTTTGACCGGACATGGAACAGGCCTGGATGCCGACCGTCGCCGGCATGACTGAAGAGCACCGCCGGAGAGTCTGCCGCTCACCCCGATCGATCCATCGCCCGCTCAACAGGGCGTGCCCGGACGATCAACCACAGCCCCGCCACCAGCATCGGCACGCAAAGCACCTGTCCCATCGTGGTGCCGAACGTCAGGAATCCCAGGAACGCGTCGGGCTCCCGAAACGACTCGCAGATGATCCGGGCAATCGCGTAGCCGCACAGAAACACCCCGGTCAGCAGCCCGAACCGAGCCCGCAGGTCCTCCCGCCGCGACAGCACGAACATCACCGCGAACAGCACCACCCCTTCCAGCAACGCCTCATACAACTGGCTCGGATGGCGCGGCACGCAGATATTCGGAAAGCTGGGGCAATCGGGGGCACGCGGGAACTCCATCGCCCAGGGCAGCCAGGCCAGCGCCGGGCGCCCCCAAAGCTCCCCGTTGATGAAGTTCGCGACCCGTCCCAGTCCCAGCCCGATCGGCGCCACAATCGCGATCCGGTCACCAAAACCGAACATCGGTATGGCATTGCGGCGGCAGAACACGATGACGGCGATGATGACGCCCAGTATACCGCCATGGAAGCTCATGCCGCCCTCCCAGACGGCCAGGACCGTCAGCGGGTGAGCCAGGTAGACCTCGGGCTGATAGAACAGCACATACCCCAGCCGTCCGCCCAGAACGACACCGAGCGTCGCCCAGGTCAGGAAGTCATCCACCTGCAATTCGGTGGCGACCGCCGGCGACAGCCGCGCGTAGCGGCGCACCAGCCGCCAACCGATGACCAGGCTGGTGATGTAGGCCAGCGCGTACCATCGTATGCTCAGCGGACCCAGCCGGAGGATGACCGGATCGAACTGCGGAAACAGCAGAACCGGGATCATACGAACAGATCGGGACCAGCCAGGTGATCCTGCACGTATTTGCGGACGCCTTCCTCCAGCGGCGTGAACTGGCCCGTGTAACCGGCGGCGCGGAGCCGGTCCATCGGCGCCTCGGTGAACGACTGGTACTGGCCGGCGAGGGTTGGGGGCATGTCGAAGAATTCGATCGCGCGCGGCTTGCCGGCCGCGTCCGCCACCGCGTATGCCAGGTCGAGGTAGGTCCGGGCCCGGCCTGTTCCCAGGTTGAACAGCCCGCTGACGGTGGGTGTGCCCATCAGCCAGATCATCACATCGACAAGGTCGCCGACCCAGATGAAGTCACGCGACTGGGCGCCGTCCGCGAGCCCCGGCTGGTCGGACTTGAACAGTCGCGCCGGGCCGCCGGCCGCGATCTCGTCGTACTTGGCCTTGATGACCGACATCATCCGGCCCTTGTGATATTCGTTCGGGCCGAAGACGTTGAAGAACTTCAGCCCGACCCATTGCGGCGGGTGCTCACGCTTGGACACCAGTGTCTTGGCGACCATCAGGTCGAAGGCGTGCTTGGTCCAGCCATACAGATTCAACGGCCGCAACCGCTCCAGCGCGGGCAGCGACGAGTCATCGTCAAATCCCTGGCTGCCGTCGCCGTAGGTCGCGGCCGAGGACGCGTAAATCATTCGCACGTCGCGGTCGGCACACCACTCCCAAAGCCGCCGGCTGAGTTCGACGTTGATCGCCCAGGTCAGATCACCGTTAACAGCTGTGGTCTCACTGACAGCGCCCAGGTGAAACACCATCTCCACCGGTGGGCGGTCGTCGAGGAAGCGATCCAGGTTGTCGGGGTGGACCATGCGGGCG
The DNA here is from genome assembly GCA_050010355.1 of Rhodopila sp. Classification (GTDB taxonomy): domain Bacteria; phylum Pseudomonadota; class Alphaproteobacteria; order Acetobacterales; family Acetobacteraceae; genus Rhodopila. Next base: position 40,888 of record JBEKLE010000016.1, read on the forward strand.
GGCGGATGCTTTGCGAGGTTGCGCCACTTGCCCTCGCTGCCCAGTGAATCGACGACGACGGTTTCATGCCCGCGCCGCACCAGCGCCGCTTGCAGGTTGGAGCCGACAAAGCCGGCGCCGCCAGTTATCAGGATCATGGGCGCGCTTTATACGTGCCGAACGGCCGCTACGGAAGCGGCGTCATCACATAGGAGAGATCAATGAGCGATCGGCCACGATTCTTCGACGATATCGCCGGTGTCGCCGGCGGCGCGATCTCGGCCCTTGCCGGACTGCGGGAGGAAGCCGAGGCGATGATGCGCGCCCGGCTCGACGACCTGATCCAGCGACTCGATCTGGTCCGGCGGGAGGAACTGGAGGCGATCCAGGAGCTGGCCGCCAACGCCCGCGCCGGCCAGGAAGCGGCGGAGGCCAAGGCCAGCAGCCTGGAAACCCGTCTGGCGGCGCTGGAGGTGCGGGTGGCCGCGTTGGAAGCGCCGAACCCCGATGCGGTCGTGACCGACGGGTTGTAATCGGCTGTCTGCTCTCGCTGGGGGCAGCGCTGCCGTCGCTGGGGCGGTGGTCCCGCCGCCGCGGGCAGCGGTCCCGCCGGTGGAGCAGCGCTCCCGTGGGGTCATACCCTGGCGTGCGGCGGCTGATGGCGCGCGAACTGTTACCTCAGGACCTGTCGCCTCACATGATCAATTCCAGCGGCTTCGCTGATTTGTGGGGAAAACTCGTCAGCTCATTGCGCGAAAATGGAATTCTGCCACTTGCGGCAGGTGCGAACACATGGATAGGCTGAATCCGTGGCCAACTCCGGGCGACTCCGAATGATCGCGTTTCGGTTGCGAGACTGTCCCGGGGGTGAAGGCTACGCTCGGCCTTCCTTTTGACGGGAGACCCCGCATGTCAGCATCGCTGACCACGTCGTTGGACAACGCCGCCAATCCCCTCGATGTCATGGAGCAGATCGTCGCCGCAAATGAATGGGAGTTCGACCGTCGCAGTGATTCGGAAATGGCCGCCGAGGCCCCCGGTCACTGGTGCGATTACGGCCTGTTTTTCAACTGGTCGCACGAAATCAGCGTCATGCACTTCACCTGCGCCTTCGACCTGAAAGTGCCGGAAAAGCAGCGCGGCGCGCTGTATGAACTGCTCGCGCTGGCCAACGAGAAGCTCTGGCTCGGGCATTTCGGCCTTGAAGGCGATGACGGCATGCCGGTTTTCCGCCATGCCGTTCTGCTGCGCGGTGCCCAGGGCGCGTCCGCCGAGAGCCTGGAAGACCTGATCGATATCGCACTGACGGAGTGCGAACGGTTTTTCCCGGCCTTCCAGTTCGTGCTGTGGGGCGGCAAGTCCCCGGCCGATGCCTTGGCTGCCGCGATGCTGGACTGCGTAGGAGAAGCCTGAACGCGGCGGTCCCCCGTCGCGCCACACTTGGCGTGGCGGGGACTGTCACCGCCGCGGGGCGCACAGTGGTCGCACGCCACCCCGGACCATCACAAAAAAGGAGGAACGCCGTGCCGTGCGGAACACCCTATTCTGCCACCTGTGGGGCCGGACCCAGCTATGGCGGGTAGCGGCGGCTCGATCCCCCCGATTCTGCTGGTCGGGTGCGGGCGAATGGGAAGCGCCATGCTGTCGGGCTGGCGGGAGCAGGGACTGGCACCCTCGGTTGCGGTCGATCCAGCGCCCGCCGCCGCTTCCTTTGCCGGCTCGGACTTAACCGTCGTAGCCGACGCCGGTGCAATCCCCGAGGCGTTCGCGCCCGCCGCCGTCGTGCTGGCGGTCAAGCCGCAGAATGCGGTGGCGACACTGCCGGATTATGCCCGCTTTGCCCCCAACACGGTCTTCCTGTCGATCATGGCCGGGCGCACCATCGCCGGCATCGCCGCGCTCGTCGGCGCCTCCGCGGCGATCGTCCGGGCGATGCCCAATATGCCGGCGGCGGTTCGCCAGGGTGTCACCGTCGGCTGCGCCAGTACCAATGTCAGCACACAGCAGCAGGTCTTGTGCGACCGCCTGCTGCAGGCCATCGGCAAGGTCGCGTGGGTGGAGGATGAAGCGCTGCTGGACCCCGTGACAGCGGTCTCGGGCAGCGGCCCGGCCTATGTGTTTCTGCTGGCCGAACTCATGGAGCAGGCCGCTCTCGAGCAAGGCATCCCCCCCGACCTCGCCCGCCTGCTCGCGCGGCAGACGGTATCCGGCTCGGGCGCCTTGCTCGCCGCGAGCACCAAGGACGCCGCCGATTTGCGGAAAGCCGTCACCAGCCCGGGCGGCACCACCGCCGAGGCGCTGTCGGTGCTGATGAACCCGGACGCCTGGCCCGTCGCGGTGTCGCAGGCCGTCGCCGCGGCAACCAGGCGATCCCGCGAGCTGGCAGGTTGAGTGATTGATGCCCGACCCCCATCTCTTTCTGATGCCCCATCTCTTCCTGATGTCCTATGTCTTCCTGATGCCCATGGCTTTCTCATGAATGATACGGACTTCGACACGGCGCTGGTGACCGCGGCATTTCGCCTGGCCGGCGAGGAAGGCTGGCTTAGTGTCAACGTCGTCAAGGCCGCCCGCGCTGCCGGACTGTCACTGGGCGAGGCACGCGAGCGGTTTCCCTCGCGCGATTCGATTCTGCTGCGCTTCGGCCGGCTCGCCGATCAGGCGGCGCTGCTGGACGCCCCCAGTGAGGGTCCCGTCCGCGACCGGTTGTTCGATCTGCTGATGCGGCGTTTCGACATGTTGCAGGCCCATCGCGCCGGGGTCACGGCGCTGCTGCGCGCTTTGCCGTCTGATCCGCCGACGGCGTTGCTGCTGGCCTGCGCGACACGGCGCAGCATGGGCTGGATGCTCCAGGCCGCCGGGGTGACCGCGACCGGTGCGCGCGGCGGGCTGGCCGTGTCCGGACTGATGGCGGTCTGGCTATGGGCTGTCCGAGCCTGGGAGCGGGATCAGTCCGAGGATCTGTCCGGCACTATGGCGGCGGTCGACACGGCGTTGCAGCGGGCGGAGTGGCTTTCGTCCTGGGTGCGCGGCAATCAGCCCGCCGCGCCACCGCCGCCGCCGGTTGCGGCCGGGGCGGGGGAGCTTGACCCGTCCGACCCGCCGCCGACCCAGGACCCGCCGATGCTTGATCCCGAACTGTGAGCCAGCCGCTTCAGGCGCGGCTCGCCGCCGCGATGGATCTCGCCGAACGGGCGGGCGAGTTGGCGATGGGGATGCGTCCGCCGCCCGGATCAGCGCACGCGGTGCTGAAAGGCCCGCAGAACTGGGTGACCGAGGCGGACACCGCGGTTGAAAGTTTTCTGTCCGGCGAACTGGCCGTGGCGTTTCCCGCGGACGGGTTCCAGGGCGAGGAGGGCGGCATTTCGCGGGCCGGCGCGCTGCGCTGGGTTGTCGATCCGATCGACGGCACATCTAATTTCGCCCGCGGGGCGGCCCGGTTCTGCGTTTCTCTCGCCTGCATGGAGGGCGATACCCCGCTGATCGGCGTGATCGCGGCGCCGGCGTTGCGCGAGACGATCTGGGCGTGGCGCGGCGGCGGCGCCTGGCTTAACGGTGACCGGATCCGTGCGGCCAAGACCAGCGATGTCACTCAGGCGATCATGGAAGTCGGCTGGTCCCGGCGGCGGCCGAACGAGGACTATTTGAAGCTTTGTGCCCGGATTCTGGCCGATGGCGCCAGTCTGCGGCAAGGCGGCTCGGGCGCGCTGGGTCTGGTGAATGTCGCGATCGGGCGGCTGGACGGGTATGCGGAGCTGCACATCAACCTGTGGGATGTGGCGGCGGCGCTGGTGATCCTGCGGGAGGCGGGGGCGAAGGTGAGTGATTTCCTGGCGGGTGACGGGGCCACCGAGGGCGCAGGAATTTTGGCCTGTTCGCCCGGGCTGGCGGAGGTCTGGTCCGATTTGCCGGGGCTGCCGAAGGC
>JBEKLE010000017.1:0-36232 GCA_050010355.1 Rhodopila sp.
TGGCCAGGTCCTTACGGTCACTCTCCGGCAGCATCGCCGCTGCGCCAACGCATCGAGCCATATTCCCACCACACCCGAAAACGTCAGCGTGCCATCATCCGCCCAGCCAGCGTCAACCCGCCTCCCCGTGTGACCCTGATTTGAACCACGCCGAATTTCCGGCCACAATTCGAGCCGCCGTTGCACTTAGCTCTGGCTGCATATAAGGGCGCAAAAGTTAGGGTCTTCGACCGGGGCCTTATCCTAGAACCATCACCGCCGCCGGTAGTGCATTGATCTTAGGAGAAGCTGGTAGCGATCACATCTTTCGGCCCACGCCAAAGCTTCATGCTGGCTGGCAAGGATCACTTCTCCCCGGGCAATCAGCGCCAGCATCGGGACTCAGGATGTCAAATAGGGATCTGATATAAATGGGGGACTCGGGACCTCCTCGGAGGATGCGATTGCCAACTCCCTCTCGACATCGTCAATTTCCTGTTTGATACGTTCCATGGCCTCGAGCAGCCTAGCCCTCCGCTGCTCAATAAGCTCGATGCGGTCCAGCGCTGCCTCCCGGAGCCTCTTCTTGTAAGCGATGATCTTGGCACGTGTCGCAGTAGGTCCCATGATACCTTCCTGCACCCGACGAGCCGCTTCGATTTCGGCGTCGCTCAATGTGGTCAGTTGGTAAGCCACGCTGTAGTTGGTCGGGAGTTCTTCACGTGTCAGGCGGCCCCCGTCTAACGCCCGGGCAACCTGCTCCAATTGCGATGCGATACCGCGGCTGAAAGGCAGGCGCGCTACAAACTTATTCCATTCGGCTTCGCCCCAGGCGCGCCGGTCTGCCTTCTGCATTGCTTGAACAGTCGGGTCGTTCACCATCTGGCGGTCGATAAGCTTCCGTGCGGATATGAGGCTGTGACCGATCGCCAAGAACTGCTCTTGTGCCCTGTTCCATAGGGATTTAATTTCAGAGACGAGCTTATCGGGGTCATCGCTTTCGAATCGTGCTATCGCTACGGTCTCAGCACGGCGGTCAGGAAGCCTCTCCACTGCCGAGGGTGGCATATCTGCCTCGGAATAGGCGCTGTCCCTTATCTTGCGCGCGTCGGTCCGCATCGGCGACTTTTGGCGAACAAGGGAAACGGTAGATATTCGTTCAATCGCCATAATTCACACCTCCAACCCCGGCGCGCCGCTTTATAATCGACCAGACTGCTTCGATGTCATCCTTACCGACACATGTGTCCATCTCGGTCGCGCCGAGGCCGACCTCGTCCGCAGCCAGGAAATCATAGTATTCTCCGACCTCGAATGGGCAGAGGTCGGCCATCCGTGCAAGGCGCTTCTTCGCAGTCCCCACCACCTTGGTTGCGTTGCGCTTCACCTTATTAAGGATAACAAGGGTGGGCCGACCCCATTCGGACAAGACCTTCAATAACCCCTCGGCGGACTCAGTGTCCGCTATCCCAACGGCCGACGGCACGAGAATCAGGTCAGCTTCGTACGCCAGCTTCTTCAGGACCTCCGAATAATGGTCGATTGCAGGCGGAGTGTCATAGAAGACGATGTCGTGGTCGTTCAGGACAAGCACGTCGTCGGCGTCTTGAACACTCCCGGGGCTTGCGGTAAAGCCCTCTATCAGAGCCTTGTCGGCGCTCCTACGTTGGCGCCGCTGAAGCCAATTCGATAGTGTGCGCTGGGTGTCGAAATCGACGACAGCCACGCTGTATCCCTCGGCCGCAGCGGCCCCCGCCAAATTCTGGCAAAAAAAGGTTTTTCCGGGACCTCCCTTAGCACCGCACGAAAGAATCCTGAAGGTCTTTCGCGCACGGCGTCCAACCACGGAAATGGCCGTCTTTTCAATGCGCAGTGGCGGCGGAGTCTCTGTCCGAGCGCTAGCTGACCCATCCCTTAGTGTATCCGGCTTAGCCTTCGACTTTACGACTGGCCGTTTGGGCACTTTAGACGGGCTTCCTGCGGGAACCAGCCTCGTTGTTACCGCCACGTTTGCCTCCTGTCAGCCCTGTGAAACGGCACGTTAGCGACAAGTTCCTTAGTCAGGAAAGTGCAAAGACGACCCAGTGCAGAAAATTCCGGCGGTCCCTTCGGCTGGTAGCCATCCGTTTACCGGTAAACGGATGGTTGGGGGTTCGATGCCAAATGCCTTGCGAGACTAAAGTTCTAAGATAACAAGCTCTCTCATGAGGTGGCCTATAGTCTCCGCACTGCGGCGGCTCCCATCCGACGATGATCAGCACCTGGAAGTAGGAGCTGACAAAGCGCGCGAGCGGCTGTTCGAACGAGGCAATAAGGCGCCCCCGGGCAACGACGCCCAAAAGGTGATTCGACGATATGCAACACAAGACCGGCCAGTTGTAGGTCGAACGGGATTTTCTTGCCGGGCGGCCCGCCATCTCCCGACTGCTTAGAGGGCGGCCAATGATCGCGCCGAACGCAGGGCTGTCCATTAACCGGCAATGCAGGCTGCTCAGGATCGCCCGCAGCAGCTTCTACTATCAGCCCCGGCCGACGTCGGCGGAGGAACTCGATCTTCTCAACCGGCTCGACCGGATTTTTGCCCCAAGTGGCGCTGTTGCGCGAGGGGGTGTGTCCGACGGCTGATGCGCAAGCCGCGACTGTGCGCGATCAGGCCGAAGCGCAACGCCCGCGAGGCGCATCAAGATTTACTCCTACTCGCTGCGCAACAGGACGATCGATCAGACGAACCAGGTATGGCCAAAGTTGGCAAAGATTCTAGCGGCTTTGCCGTTGGAACAATAGAGTTTTATTATGAAAGTCACATGAATCAGCTCGGGGATGACGAGGCGGTACTATTTGGCGATGCGGTGAGGTTCCAGCCGGTCGGATATTCTCAGCCAATCTGATCCCGAAAATCGGATGCACTCGGTTCCTGCGATTTTTGTTATTGGGCCGCTACAGGTAGGTTGGGGCGGTGCATGTCGGAGGATGTGGATTTCAAGATTGTGCCGCCGCCGGCACCGGTCAGCCGCAACGCCATCCAGCGCGCACTTGGCAAGTTCGGCGATCAGGTGACACAAACACTGCACGCAGCTGGCTTTGCCTTCGATCCGAAAAAAGCCCGCACAAGGTCGCAGACTGAGAACCGCGACAAGGTGTGGCAGTTACGCCCCCACATAGCAGGGCAGGGGGGCTGCGTCCGGCGATCCAGATCGAAACCACCATGCACGATACGGCTTGCGTCGGTGTCGCTGCGGGTGAGTTCCTTCATGGTCGAGGCGAAGGGCTGGCCCGCCGGAAGTGGCGACGATAGTTTGTATCGGCGTCATGGGACCGCGCGGTCGACAAGCTGGTGGTGCTCACCCGCGGCGTTGCGATGGATCTGGCCGGCCTGAGTCGCGATCCGGATCCGGCGCGTGTGCGCCCTATCTATGTGTAGCGGGCGCAATGATATCTGAGACGGAAGCGGGCCTCCAAGGGAGGATGCGATGATCTATGAGCTGCGAACCTACGAGCTGAAACTGGGGCGGCTGTCCGACTATCTCGCAATCTTCGAGACGAAGGGCTTTTCCGTGCTCAGCCGCTACGCTGAGCCGATCGGCTTCTGGCTTTCCGGGCCCACGGAGACCGGTTTTCTCGACCGGGTCAATCACATCTGGCGTTACGAGAGCGTGGCTGGCCGGATTGAGCAGCGCACGGCGCTTTACAATGACCCGGCATGGATACGTGAGCTTGTGCCAGCCGTATCGGAGACATTCGTTCGCCTCCGCGGGCAGTTGATGACGCTGCAGCCGAGCACATCGACCAAGCTGGAAGCGGCGCTTGGAAGCAAAACGGCGAAAGGGCCGGTGGTTGCCTCATTTGCCCCGGCGGGAATCTCGCCGAGCGGCGGCGGCATCGGACGCTGGATCATGATTACAGGGACCGTTGGGAAGACTTTCGCTCTCGATCACCTGAGCGAATTCGATCTGGAACAGCGTGAAGAGCCGGCCGGGGTCGAGCGGGATATCTGGCGTCCGGCAAGGTTCTCGCGCATCCGGTGACGACAATCGTCACCTTCGCCGAGGGCCGCTTCCCACCCAAAGCGATCATAGGCTCATTGGAATTTGCTCCAGCGAGGCGCTGCATGCATCGCTCATTCACCCCATGGGTTGACGAGCGTTAGGCCGCAGCCATCAAAGCCGCCAATATCGCGCGTGGCGACACTCGCGCCTGCCGCAAGCGCCGTAGCGGCAATCAGCGCGTCGAACCCTTCGATAGGATTACCAGCCCGGCGGCGGGCAACCACAATGTCGGCATAGCGGGAAGCCGCAGCTCCATCGAACGGCAGGATGCGCCCGGCAAGGTCTTCCGCGAACATCGCTTCGGCGGCGGCGGCAAGAGCCGCGCGACGCCGCCCCTCGGGCAACGCGGCAATACCGTAGAGGATTTCGGCCCGATTAATGTCCGTGGTGTATAGCGTCGCGCGGGGTTGGGCGGCGACCCAACCCAGCACCGCCGGATGCGGTTTCGGGCGCATCAAGTCGGAAATAACGTTCGTATCGAGAACGACCCTCACTCGAACGAGGGCGGTTCGCCAACCCGCTGGCGGGGATGGGATTCCAGTTCGACGCCGCCGAGCGGCGCGAAACGACGGCGGATGGCCTCGGCCAGATTGATTTCGGCGGGGCCTTCGACCGTCAGGGCGGCGTTCAGGATTTGCCTTAATTCGGCTTCCATCGAACGCCCGTTATGGGCCGCGCGGACGCGCAGCTTTTCCTTCAGCAGCGGATCGACGTTGCGAATGGTCAGCGTGGTCATGTCAGGCTCATGCGATAGCTTGATGCCATTGTGGGCATAATGCTTGCATTGAATGCAAGAAAATTCAGATGCTAAGGCGACCCTTTGCTATCCCACACCAACCCGGTAATTCTGTCGCTGTCTCTCGGTCATCATGCGACTGCCTGCCCGGATGCGACGTGTGGCGATGCGGCCAAACCGAGCCGCTCAGCCCGGGTCAGCAGGTGCTTGACCGACGACGGGTGCCACCGCGTCCCACCCCGCAGCGTGCGTTCGCGCATCGTCTCGAGTTGGGCGGCAATCTGCTGAAGCGTGCGGTCGGGCGCTGCCGCCTTAATACCGGCGACCAGCCGAATAAGGCGATCGTCGCTTTGCTGCGGCAGTGCGCGGTCCAGCAAATTGGTCTCGACGATGCCTTCCGCGGCCAGCCGCCGCGGGTGCGTCGCAGCCGTTCGACCGTCCAGGTGGTGTCGTGTCCCGGCCGCGGTTCAGGACCCGCACGACATCGCCCCAAGGGCTGATTTGGGCGCATCAGCCGGACAGTCGGAAGCCATGTATCCAGCCGCTCCAGAATGCCTTCCAGATGCGCGGCGTCGCGGCTTGCGCGGACTTTGCGGATGGCAGCCGGATCAGCGGCGCGCAGGCCGGGATTGCCGCCGACCCTGCCGCGTGCCCGCGCCGCATTCAGGCCGGCTTTGGTGCGTTCGGCGATCAAGGCTCGCTCGAGCTGCGCCCCCGCCCCCAGCACCTGAAGCGAGAACATACCTTGCGGGGTGGACGTGTCGATCGGGTCGCGCAGACTGCGGAAATGCGCTCCTGTGGCTTCTAACTGCTCGATGACGGCGAGCAGATGGCTGACCGAGCGGGCGAGACGATCGAGGCGGACCCACCACCAGGGTTTCGCCGGCGCGGATATCGCGCAGCAGGCGCGCGAGCACGGGCCGATCGCGATCGCCGCCGGAGGCGTGTTCTTCGAGGATGGTGACGCAGCCGGCCGCGCGTAACTCGTCGAGCTGCGGATCGGTGCCTTGTTCGTCGGTGGAGACGCGGGCGTAGCCGACCAGACGGCCCGCGACGGCGGATTTTCGGACTTTTGGCGATGTCATGTTGGTTGCGCCCTTCTGAAGTGCTTGTTTTGCGATTCAACAAGGTGTTTGTAAACGGCCGTTTGCAGAGGGGGCCAGAGGACGATGATCACCGCCGGCCTGCGTCCTGGTGTCCGGCCGCACGGATAGGTGTGGTTCCAAATCGCTTACCACGCCTTAGCGGGGAATGCCTTTATTCGGCGCCAAGGTCAGGACACTGCCCAGGCCCGGCAACTGCGGGAAAGGGGCATCTGTCGGGAAGGGGAGGGCGCTCTTGCCGGCCGCCGGCTCATGCGGCGCGATCCTGGTAGCCGCGACGGCGTTTCTGGCGGGCAAGGGCTGCGAGGGCATTGATCGCCGCGCCGGGGTCGGGATAGGGATCGAGGCGGTGGCGACCCTGGGTGCCGATGCGGCCCCACTGGCGCAGCAGCAGAGCGCGGCCGAACAAGTCGGGCCAGATCTCCATGCGGTAGTAGCGGAACTCGCTGCGCTCGGGGCGAACGCGGATCAGCGAGGCGGCTTCCGCGAAGAGCGGCAGTTGGACGGGGACAGGGCGTTCAGGGCCGAATTTGCGGCGTCTGGGCATGGAGTCGCGGGAAGCGTATCACGGGCGGCCGATTCGGCGCGGCGAAAAGCTGGACCGGGAAATGGACCGGGCTGGTTTCAGCGGCCGGATGATACACTATTGGCGATAGTGTAACAGCGGCCACCACCTACCCCCCGTCGCGCCGGCGTGCCAGCGCCGCCAGCTTGCGTGTCACGGCGAACGTCTTGCGTGCGAGATCCGGCGGAACCGCAATGCCCTCGGCCTGCGCCGCCGCGATCGCCGCCTCCATCAGCGCCGCCACCTCGCCAAGTGTTGGCCGCTCGGCGGCTGACGTCGTCTCGAGAGGCTCGTCCTCGGCCATCGGCGCCAATCCTTCCCCGGTCCCGGTCATGGTCGCACACACCGTGCCAATTGTCAGGGCCGCCACAAGCACGCCTGGCCGGCGTTCGTGACCTCAAGGCCAATGCGCAACCGATCAGGGCGCTGCCGCCCTTGCGCTCCGGCCACATAAAATCCACATAAACGGTCTGGAAAATCGTTGCGTATGATGGCAGGACAACACCGCCGCTTCCCATAGGACGCCCGGGCGATTAGCCGCGCCTAATGAGCTTCTGGCTCTTCGCCAGCCTGTCGAAGCTATCGGCAAAACGCTTGTCGGCCTCCGCAATGCTGGCCCGGCTGCGGGCAATCAGAGCGCGGTCTTGGGCAATTTGCGCTTTGACCTGCTCTCGCTCCGCGCGGAGGGTTTCGCGGCAGGGTAGGCTGTAAAGTGTGCTTCGACATGGGGCGACGGTTTTCGGTTTCCGGGCCTTTTAGAAAACCGCCGCGCAGGCGGTCTGTCACCCGGTCGCGTTCCAGCGCCTCACGCGGCGCGTTCACTGGCTGAGGGCAAAAGACGGTGCTCGGCGGTTCCCGGGCCTTCCGCGGACGACGTGGTTCCCCCGGCGGATGAGATTTCGCCCATGACGGCCGAGGCTGTCGTAAGGAGAGGGCGGACGACACACGGACGCCAGGTCAGGAACATCGTGCTTTCGCTGGTCTCAAATGGGCTGACGATCGGGGCGGGACGCCCGGTATCGTGGGCGTGGCATTGGTCGCTGTAAAGCAGGGACGCGCCCTGCCAAATCTCTATCCCGCTAAAATTGTCAGTCTGTGGCTGCAACGCAAACAGCTTGCGGCCTGGTAGCGCGGGCAACGGCTGCCAGCCAGCGATCTGAGTTGCACACGAGCGCAGATCAATTGGGACAGGCAATCGAGCATCACTGTTCCCGGTCCGTGCCGCGAAGCGTGCTATCCTGGGGATCACGACTCGATTTGGCTTTCGTTGCAAAACCATTCCTGGTCAGCTTCTAAGGAAAAATGTAGACAGTACCAGTCTGATGTTATAGTCGTTCCGGATTAGCTATATGTCTCACTCCGGAAAGAGGCTGACAAATTGGATGACGCTACGAGAAAGCAAGCTATGGCGGAATATCTGGACCTCCATAAGCAATGGATCGAATCGGGCGGCCATAAAGGTGAGCGCTTAAGCCTAGCCGGGGCTTTGCTCATCGGGGCGGATTTTCGAGATGCTAATCTGGGGAAGGCGGACTTCGGAAAGGCCAACTTAGACAGAGCCAGCTTTCACGAAGCCACTATACAAAATGGCGAATTCGTAAATACAGCCATGCATCACGCAAGATTTATTGAGTCCCAACTAGAGGGTGCAAACTTCCATCAGTCCAATATGGCGAATGTTGATCTTCGGACTGCCAGACTTCCTGGTGCAATACTTTCTAAATCCTCTTTCCGAGGCGTTGAGCTCCCTGACCTATCTTACGCAATTAAGCCTTCGCTAGCTCGCTAGTCTTCTAGACAACGGGAATATGGTACGGTAGCAAATGCTTATGCCGAGTCGGCATCGGATCATTCCTGTTCCTATTAATTCCGTGCCGGATTATGATCACATCAAATATTTCATGGCGATACGTATCGTTGGCGCTATCATGCATAGACACTTGATGCTCTTTACCAAAACAATCATGTTGCACAAGAATTCCTCCCTCATATTCATTATTCGAATTTAAATGGCCCCCTACGTACGTGCCAGCCGCCCGATATGTATAACCGCTCCCTCTCGTTCCACCGGGATGAGGCAGGGGATGAAGCTGCAAACAGTCATGCCGAGGCTGACTTGTGCTCGGAATCGTCATTTCTACAATCTCAGTCTCTGGATAGAGGGTTGTGACTCCATATTCCTTAAGGATAAATTCCGCAATCAACAAAACCAAGAAGCGGTTTAGACCATAATAAGCGTCTAACATTTTCCCCCGGTAAACCAACTCAATTTTGTCAGGTATGCTCGGTATCAGCGCATGCAAAGCGGCAATGATGTTTGAGTCGCCCAGACACACGGATACGGCTCCCCTCTGAATTTGCTCTACCTCGTGTAAGTAGGCTACTTCCTTATCATTTTGTCCTGCCCAGCTACGACCTCTGTGTGTTCGATCTTCGGCACAAAGGAGCTCTCCAGTGATTGTCGTCGGGAGGGACAGTCGCTGGATTATTTCCTTTGGCGTATCACGTCTTGTAACTACCCTAATGTAGTCTTGTAAGCCGCCGTCGCCACCCCCGCTGATAAGTACACGGTTGCTTGAAGAAATTGCTTGAAACTGGTCTGGACCCCAGAAGGGCTGGCCCTCGTATATGCGGTGTTCATAGTCTAGAACCAATCTATTCTCTGCGCCAAATCCGGCGGCCCAGATGATTGCACCAAATTTCTGCTTCGGCTTTCTCGAAGAAAAGGTGACATCGATGGATGGTGCGCCGGTGGGCGAGACTAAAAAATGAAAGGCTGTCGGGCTCACATTCGTTTGAAAGTGCAGGAGGCCACTTGCAGTTCCTATAGCAGTATGTAACTGCCCTCTCCAAAAGGTTGCGAGAAGATTCGCCCGGTTAGCGATAAAAGGCAATGGCATTGTTTCTGAATGTTGCCAGGGAAATTCTCCGCGATCCCAATGATCAAGTGGCCAGTCGTATTGCAAAGGGTCGATATAGCGTGTGTGTGCGAACGCCTGGGTTTGGAAGGCAGTTTTGTTGAGTTCGATCAAATGCGTCTCAACATTTTCCTCCGCGGCAGTAATTGCGGCCGTTGCTCCTCCCGCCCCAGCGCCAACGACTAACAGAGGGTGCCGCTCCCTAAGAAGACCGCTCTTTATTAAGCGATGAACGAGAAGCTTCCCCCTAATCATCTGGTCGCGAATGCTGATTGGTGAAGGCCCGCTTAGGAGATAGACTCGTTCAGCGACCTCATGGGCATCGAGTATTGGATCCTTCATTTCTTATTGGAGCCTTCATCTCCGCTCAATATGCCGGGTAACGCGACTGATCTGACAGTAAGTGGTCGAGGACATTCGCATATCGTCGGTTTATATCGGCATGGTCATAAGTCGCCACCGTCGTTATTTGATCCAATTCGGAACCTTCAGGTTCCATCTCGGCGAATTGCAATGCCCGCGCTTCGGTGGCGGCCCTCTTATGGCTTGCCCGCTCCCTCAAAGAGTCATTTATCTCGTGCTGAAGCAAGGCGGCGAAGTGGTCAGCATTATGCGGAGACTCCCCCGCGACCTTGTCCGTAAAGACATATGCCCCGAGGATGTTCATCTCCAGCCTAGTTGCCGGGTCTAGGGTGGGCGCGTATACGAAAAGGGCCGGTGGGGGGTCCAGATCAGAACCAATGCCAGATATCTCATTGAGGCGGTCAATGATTTTCCCGTGCGTCTCACCGTCTTCTTGAGAGGGTAGATAGAAGCAAACAAAGTCGCTATTTTCCTCACGAATTTGCTCCACCGTAATCGCTTCGGAGGCAGCTATTATCTTCACAGGAGGCTGCTCGTTTTCCCATTCCCTTCTGGAAAATCCGGGCTCCTGATCTAGAGCCCACAGCAGTCCCAACTCGCCAGCAGGTCCAAGATCGATAGATTTCCCTATGTGGCTTATATTTCCCTTATGGGTGTTCATAAGGAGTTCTCGATCATGTTCCATGGCCTGACGGAATTCTTGGGCAGCTCCGTTGTCGGCGGCGGCAGAGTATGCCATAGATAAAGCTTGGTTCGCACAATCCCAAGTCGTCTCGGATGATGCTTTGTCACGATTTGAAACGGTTTCGTATGCAGATGATCCTGCATTTGCCGTTTTCCGTATGGCCTGCCAGGCGGGATCTCCTCGCTCTCGGTTGATTTTTTCAATTTTTTCGAAAACGACAGCAGTATGAATAATTCGTTGTGGAGTTCCCACCACAAAAGACGATGCGAGGCCAATCGCATCACGGGACGTGATTGCAGCGCCGGGTATTCGATCAGCAATAGGTAAAATGCGGCAGCTACTCCGCACTGTAAGAGCGAGAACCGCCCTCAGTGTCAGGTTCTCCAGCGACGGATACATTGGCATCACATTAGATCCTCACCGTCAAGGCGTGCCAGAACGCCTGCGACACTCCTGCGCATTATCCCGTAAGTGAGCATGTGGGAAGGCGGCGTCCAAAGCAAGCTTTGCTAAGCAAATATTTACCTTTGTTGCCGGACATGGCTGCTCGGCAGCCGGAAAATGAACAACGGTAGCCTACTACCTCACCTGGAGGCGTGGCTCAGCGTCCCGAAACATACGTTGTGGCCCCGCACCTGAAACCAGGCCGCTTCGTCGCCTACTACCACCGGGTATCGACATCAGCGAGCCGCAATTGTAGCGGTCCTTGACGATCTCCAGCAGGTCGCGCCGCTGCTCGGCGGTTGCGAAAACGGCCCTTCTGGTATGCATAGGCGGACATATAGAGAACTCCAGAGGTCGTGCTCGTCAGTTTTCCCCTGGCATCAGACCGGCCTCAACCGCCATGGTTTTTCGAGGCCTACCTGCCGGTGGCCGTCATCAGCAGCGCGAACAGGGCGCACGGCATTTTCTGGCGGATTTCAGCGGTGCGCCTGCCGACTCGTTCTTGCTACGTGCTTATGTGTACCGGAGGGTACGTTTCGTTAGTTCAGGCCCCATTGTCCTTTATGTTGCACCGCTGCGGGATGCTGTCCGAAGTCGATTGTTTCGGAAAATGTGAAGCGCCCTACTAAGGTTTTCCGATGTATGGCCGTACTAGCTGATCCCGAGGCGTGATGGACCTATTGCACTCACATGCTCGCTCTTGCACTACGTCCCATTCCTCTTACGGTCGTCTTGTAGCAATCTGAACCTCTATGCACCCGTTCGGGTCAGCGGAGATCGACTGTTGCCTTCCGCACTCCTCGAGTCCTTGCTCTGCTACTGGCGAACCTCCGTCGCCGACGAGATGGCTTTAGATCTCAGACGAATAGCGAACGCCCTCTCCGTGCCGGCCGCCACTGTCTGGAAGGGTGCCTTGCCCGATTATGCGGTGGAAAACCTCCGCGCCGAGTGGCTCGCGCACCAAAATGACAAGACGAGAGCGGCCTCAGATGCGGCGGAAGCCGACGTCACCATCGTGCCAGTCCTCATCGGTCTGAAAGTCCTCAACCCCGTCGTCTATCATGGGCAGGCTAGAAACGGGCGTGAGCTGTGCGTTGTGGCTGGAGTAAGGGCCCATCTCGCTCCGGACGGCGGCCTCTTCCATCACCGGACATACCCGCCGTGGATCTCTAGGCAACACCTTGATCCTGGTCCAGCGGACGCCGTCGTGGGGGCAATTGACGCTTCCGACCACTGGCTGGAAACTCACCCACTATCAGCCGAGATTTGGCAGGACCTGATGGCCTGGTTCGACGGCTACTGGTCTGCCGTGACCGGGAATGTGCTACCGGATGATTACGTCATCACGGATGAGTGCCGAGTTGCCGTCCTAACAACGCCGACGTCGGGTGCTGGCAAGGCACTGCTCGCGCTCTATGACCATCTCCTCGACTCACAGGACAAACACCCGCTTCTCAGCCGCTTCGCTCTCGGCCAGGAGGCACGCGCCAGCGTCACGCAGGAGCTCCGCCTCGCCAGGTTCACCGCGCCGCGTGGGATGATGAACCCCGAGCACGGATGGCACGTGCCGGAGCGGACTTTGTCCCTGGATCATGCGACTCGCTGACGGCAGGCCCCGGGCTGGTTCTGTCAGTGCTCGCGCCGGCAAGTAAAACTTGACCGGTGTATCGGTTCGCTTACGCAGCTGTCAGGATACTGATCACCGTGAGGGAGCGGGAGAGAATGTGCAGGCGGCGGTGGCTGGCGGGAACATGTTGGTTACGATTTGAACGCGGGCGGAGGAAGTTTCGCAGTTCGTCGAAGCTTCGACAGAACCTCGCAGCCGACGAGCTACTCGTGAACCCGCGCATCGGCTGATATCGACCCTTGATGCCGCGATGATCCTGCTCAAGCCGGTTGTTCAGATATTGGTTGGTCCGATGGCGCACGGCTTCGCCGAGTTCAGTCCGGATTGCCCTTGGGTAACTGTCGTGCCCATCCGTCGTCACCCGGGCTGGGGTGATGCCGGTGACTGTTTTGGCGGACTGGAAGAACGCCTTGGCAGCCGCCATGTCGCGGGTCTCGCTCAGCCTGACGTCCACCAGCGCGCCCGATGTGTCGATGGCGCGGTAGAGATAGCACCACCGGCCTTGGACTTTGACGTAGGTTTCGTCGACATACCAACTCCGTCCGACCTTGCCGCGCCGGCGCCGACGCAGAGCCTCGGCCATCGCCGGTGTGAGCTTAGCTTCCCAATCGCGAACCGCCTCATAGCTGAATACAATGCCGCGGATGAGGAACATCTCGGCCAGGTCTCGCAGGCTGAGCTTGTAGCGCAGACGCCAGAACACCACGAGGGCGATAACGTCGGACGGATACTGCGTCCGGTTCAGCAGGCCGGTGCTGCGTTCGTTGAATTGCTTCCCGCAGGTGCGGCACCGGAAGCGGCGATAACCCTGGACTGTGCGCTCAGACCGCTCCGAAACGGCCGAAGAGCCGCATTCCACACACCGCATCCATCGCTCTCCCTGCCAGAGGCAACCTATACCGCAGCCCACCCGCGGCGGACCAGACAGTCTGGCGCGAACACTGACAGAACCACTGCATCAGCGTGGTCAACCCGGCCCAGATCCGGGACTTCGCCCGCACCAAGCTTGGTCGTAACGAGACCGACAAGGTCGATGCCACCCTGATCCGTGAATACGCCGCGTTATTCAAGCCGGGACGATGGACGCCGCCATCGCCTGCAATGCGACGACTGTGCGAACAGCAGACTGTGCGTGCGGGCATCGTCAAGAACAGGACGGAGTGGAAGAACCGCCTCGGCAGCGGTCTCGGCGATAGCACCGCGACCAAGTTGGCGGCTTCGACGATCGAGCATTTCACCTACCAACTCGAAGCCGTCGACCGGGCCATTGGCGAGACGATGGATCAGGACGCTGAGTTGCGTGCCCGGCGCGACCTGCTGCTCAGCGTCATCGGTGTCGGTGAAACGTTGGCCGCCTCGCTCCTGGTGGAGATGCCAGAGCCAGAGGTTCTGCGTCGGAGTGGCGAGATGGTCGCCTATGCGGGGCTCAATCCAAGCCATCACCGGTCCGGCACATCAATCGACCGCGCCCGACGCGCATATCCAAGATCGGCAATGCCACTCTGCGTTCGTCACTCTACATGCCAGCACTGCGATTTTTACTCCATCAGATCATCCACTCGACCTCATCGACTGTAACTTTGTCACCGGTGCGATCGTAAAGTTTCGTTGTCGCGGACTTTCAGGCGTTGCCGCCGCCGCGCGTTTTCGAGGTGATGCCGGTTACAACAAATCCGCCACGGCGTTCCAATACCGTCGGATCGCGGCCAGATGATCGGGGAGTGTCCGGCCAGGAATACGGCGCAGATGACCGCGGCCGGAATAGGTGCCGAGGGTCAAATGAGAGACACCGCACGATTTCCAGAAGCGTACCGTCTCTCGCCAATCAGTTTCGGTGCCGATCCCGACCGTCACCCGTGTGTCGATACCGATGCTCGCGGGATCACGGCCTGCTGCTTCCGCGTAACCATGTAACTTCGCGATGGCCGTGGCAGCTTCGGGACCGGGTGCGTAATCGAGTGGCATCCAGCCCGCTCCCCATCTGACCACTCGTCGTAGCGTGACGTCCGCGTGGCCGCCGTACCAGATTGGGATGGATCGTTTCGCCGGACGCGGATTGATGCCGGCGTCCTCAATCGTGTGAAATTTGCCGGCGAATGCGACATGCGGATCCGCCCATAGGGCTTGCATGACTGCGACCTGCTCTTCCGACCGTCGGCCGCGATCGCGGAAATTCTCATTGAGTCCGGTGAACTCGACCGGGTTCCACCCAACCCCGACGCCAAGCCGGAATCGCCCGCCGCACAGCACATCAAGCGACGCCGCCTGCTTCGCCACCAGAACGGCCTGACGCTGCGCCAGGATCAGCACCTGGGTCGAGAATTCGACCTTTTTCGTCACTCCGGCGAGGAAGCCAAACAGTACGAACGGATCATGAAACAAATCCGCCGAGGTGTTGCGATCTCCCCAATCGGGCCGGCTCGCCACATTAACCCCGAGGACATGATCGGGTGCCGATAGGTCCCGATAACCGATCTCCTCCGCGGTCTGGGCGAACTCCTGGATCGCCGCGGGGCTTCCGCCAACATCCGAATCAATCAACGGGAGCGCCACGCCGAGCTTCATGATGAATGTCCTTATGCCGGCGCAGCCTACGATGAATGTGATCCGAGGTCACGTTGACGCCCAGTACATGATCTGGTGCCTCCAGAAAGTCGTAGCCGGCCGCTTCCAGCGCTTGCGCGTACTCGGGCACGGTGTCCGGATCGCCGTCGGTATCGTGGGCACGAGTGCGCCGACGAGCATGATGGTTCCTTCCAACAAGAATTCGATCGTTCCGGCGCGCAGGCTGACAAACCGATGTCGCGGCACTATCACAGCGACAATTGAGTCGTCCCCACGCAGAACCTGATCAAGGCAGCCAGTAAGTGGGCACGAAAAACCGTCCCCCGACAGTTTTCAATGCGTTGTTTTCGCTCGCCATCGCTACGGCCCGCAAGGCTATCAATAGCCGACCCGCGACGGTCTGTCGCCAAAACCACAGGTCAATCTGATGCGCTGAGGGTGCCGGACCCTCAGCCTGTGCTGCTTCACCATAGAGCGCCTTGATGTCGTCAGACAGCATACGCAGGGCGAGCGCTGGGGTGTCGAGTTCGGGCACAGCGGGTAACTCGCCGGCCAGGAAACGGGTTGCAAATCTTGGCCAAGCCGTCGGTGCCTGAAAACTCAATCCGACAGTCGTGCGACCGAACCGCGTCTGTGCGGTCCGCCACAGCGGCAGAAGCGCAGACAGCTCCGCGCCGAATGCCGCGGCCCAAGCATCGGGCGTCTTCAGCGGATCACCGGCTTTTACCAGCGGCGGCACTCGCCAGTTCGGCGCGTCCTGCCATCCCGGGGGATCTTCGTTAAAGTCATTCAGGATCACTGGCCCGTCGGTCCGCTCCAGTAAGCGCAGTGCCGCCAATAACACGCGGCGCTGGAACGGAGCATCGCCTGGCTCGCCCAGCGGTCGGCCAAGCTGAGAGGTGGTCCACAGCGCCCGCGGCGGCCGTGTCTTCTCCGCTTGTGCCCGTACTGAGGCAATGGCCACGGTCGAAAATCCACGTTCTTCCAACATATGGGCTAGCGCGCACACGGCGCGCGTACAGACGGGTCAGACAGGGCTGAGTAAAATTGAATCGATCCGCTCTTGTCGCAATTGCCCGGCGATCTGGTCTGCTGTCACCGTCATGCCCGCGGGATCGGTAGATCCCATCACGGTGAAATGTGTCTCAGCCACACCGCCAATCACGCCGTCGGCAGTCAGTTCGCGCAGCCGGTCGATCGGGTAGACCACGTTCAGATCGCGCTGGAACCCGGCGCGGTCGAAGTTAATTGAGACGTGGCTCGTCAGGATGTCGCCCGCGGGCAGGGAAGCCGGTAGGAAACGACACTCGGCACTGCCGAATGGGAAGGGTTTGTCGCCGCGCCGGATCAATGCGGCGCTGGATACGATCGCCACCCGACGCTGGGCCAGCGGCGGTCCGGCAACGAACGGTTGGGTCTCAAAGGCAGGGCACGGCGCGGAAACCACGGCATCTCGTGTGGGCTGCGGTATGTCCTCAAGTCGAGCCATGGTCGTTCCTCCGTCCAGACATCTCGGCGGACGCACCGCCACTTGCCAAGCGCTACGAAGTTTTATAGCGTCCGCTATAATATGACGCAAGCTGGATGGATTGAAATTGCCTCGACCTCGTGAGTTCGACGAAGCCGTTGCGCTCGACGCTGCGATGCGGCGCTTTTGGGCGGACGGGTTCGCCGGCACATCCGTGCGCGATCTTGGCGATGCGATGGGGCTTGGTCAGGCGAGCGTCTACAACGCTTTTGGCGACAAACGAACGCTCTTCACCCAATGTCTCGATCGCTATCTGGACGCCAATATGCGGGCGCGCATCGCGCGGGTCGAAAAATCGTTCCCGCCACGCCTGGCGATCGAGATTTTCCTTACGGAGATCGTCGAGCGCTCTCTCGAAAATCGCCTCGGTTGCCTATTGGCCAATGCGGCGCTGGAGGTCGCCCCCCACGACCCTGAGATCGCCGCGGTCGTGGCAGAGCGCATGGGCGAACTGGAAGCCTTCTTCCGCCGATGCGTTATCGCCGGCCAGCGCGATGGCGGCATATCGCCCGACGTCGATGCAGCGGATGCCGCGCGCCTTCTGCTTACGACCGTGATGGGGCTGCGTGTTCTCGCGCGCGGCTTTCCAAATCGAGCGGTGCTCGAAGGCGCTGTCCGGCAGGCGCTCAGCGTACTTGGCAAGCCCATCCGGCGGCGAAAGCCGGCCGTCCGCTCGCAAATAGCAGAAAGAGAACCAAGATGATCCGCTTTTACTACCACCCAACGCCAAACCCGCTGAAAATCTCGCTCTTTCTCGAAGAGACGGGTCTGCCATACGAAGTGGTCCCTGTCGACACGAGCAAAGGCGAGCAGCATTTACCGGAGTTCAGGAAGATCAACCCGAACTCCAAAGTTCCCGCGATCGTCGACACCGACGGGCCTGGCGGTAAAGAGGCGCGGGTGTTCGATTCGAACGCGATCCTGCTCTACCTCGCCGACAAGACCAGCAAGTTCGGCGGTTCGCCCGATGACCGGCCGGAACTCCTGTCCTGGCTCTTCTTCATCGCGTCCGGCCTCGGCCCATTCTCCGGCCAGGCGGTGCACTTCCAGTTGTTCGCACCCGCCGGTTCCGACTACGCCGTCAACCGCTACCGGCGCGAGGCGGAGCGGCATTATCAGGTGGTCGAAGACCATCTTGCTGGCCGGGAGTTCGTTGTCGGCGATAGTTACACGATTGCCGACATGTCGCTCTGGGGCTGGGTCGATCGCGCCGCCCGCGTGATGCACGGCGCGGCCGAACCGCTCGGCGCTTATCCGCATATCAAGCGCTGGTTCGCGTCGATAGATGCGCGCCCGGCCGTCGCGCGCGCCCGGGCGGTCGGGACTGATCATGCGTTCAAGACGGAGCGGGACGAGCAAGCGCTACGGGCGCTGTTCCCCTCGAACTATCCGCGCACAGCTTGACCTCACGAAATCGGAGTCCGGAAGCTGCGACGCTTCCGGGAACAGCTTCTGGAGCCTCAAACATGACAAATCAGGCCGAATACACCCCGCCCAGGATCTGGACCTGGAGCCAGGAAAACGGCGGCGCCTGGGCGAGCATCAATCGTCCCGTCTCGGGTGCGACGCACGACAAGGCGCTGCCGCTCGGCCGTCATCCGTTGCAGCTTTACTCGCTTGGCACGCCGAATGGCGTAAAGGTCACGGTGATGCTTGAGGAGCTGCTGGCCCTTGGCCATGCCGGTGCGGAGTATGATGCGTGGCTCATCAAGATCGGCGACGGAGATCAGTTCAGTAGCGGCTTCGTCAGTGTTAATCCCAACTCCAAGATCCCGGCTTTGCTAGATCGTGGCGGACCAGAGCCGGTGCGGGTTTTCGAATCCGGCGCGATCCTGATGTATCTCGCCGAAAAATTCAGGGCGTTCCTGCCCACCGAGACTGCGGTCCGCGCCGAGTGCCTGTCGTGGCTGTTCTGGCAGATGGGCAGCGCGCCGTATCTGGGCGGTGGCTTCGGGCATTTCTATCAGTACGCGCCTACGAAGATCGAATATGCGATCGATCGTTTCGCGATGGAGGTTAAACGTCAGCTCGACGTGCTGGATAAGCGCCTTGCGGATAATGAATACCTTGGCGGCCGCGATTACACGATCGCCGACATGGCGGTGTTTCCCTGGTATGGCGGGCTTGTAAAGGGCTGGAGCTACGACGCCGCCGAATTCCTGCAAGTGCAGCACTATAAGCACGTCCAACGCTGGGCCGATACCATTCTGGAGCGCCCGGCTGTGCGGCGTGGCCGCATGGTCAATCGTGTCCGTGGCGAACTGTCGAGTCGGTTGCACGAGCGTCACGACGCCAGCGATTTTGAGACGAAGACACAGGACAAGCTTACGACCGCAGAGTAGGCGTACCTGGCGCGACATTTGCGTCAGCTGCGCTCATGCCTACCCGAAGACCAAACAACAAAGGATCAAGGAAATGGCTGAGAATCTCTCAGAGCAGTTAGCCGATTATCGTGCCAACTGGCGTGTGCGTGTGCCTGCCGACCGCCAGGTATTGATGGATCAGCACGTCGCGCATCTCGCCGCGACGGGTATCGACCGCAGTGCCAAGCAGTTTGGCGACCGTGCGCCGCCCATTTGTTTGCGAGATCAGCATGGTGAGACCTTCGATGTCGCAACCTTGCTGGCCAAAGGCACCGTTGTCGTCACATTCTATCGTGGCGGTTGGTGCCCTTTCTGCAATCTGGAGCTCAAAGCCTATCAGGCCATTCTGCCTCGCATCGCGTCGGCCGGAGCGAGCATTGTGGCGATCAGTCCCGAAAAGCCAGATGATACCGTGAGCACCGCCGAGAAGAATGCGCTGAGCTTTCCCGTGCTCAGCGATGTCGGCCAGGCGGTTGGCAGAGCGTTTGGCGTTGTCTACGCATTCACCATTGA
The DNA here is from genome assembly GCA_050010355.1 of Rhodopila sp. GTDB lineage: Bacteria > Pseudomonadota > Alphaproteobacteria > Acetobacterales > Acetobacteraceae > Rhodopila. The sequence continues at coordinate 19,436 of JBEKLE010000017.1, forward strand.
CGTCCGTCAAGTTTATGACGGGTTTAAGCTGGATATTCCGTCGAAGAATGGCGCGCCGGATGACTGGTCGCTGCCGCTTTCAGCGACCTATGTGATCGGCACGGACGGTGTGATCCTATTTGCTGATACCCGGGTCGATTACCGTGAGCGCACCGATCCTTTGGAAGTGCTGCGGGTGCTGGAGCACCGAGTTGCGGCGGAATAATCCCAGGGGACCCCGACAGAGCGGTTTCGACGCTTTCCTCTGATCATCGGGCTGAGAGGCTGAGATGACGGCCATGTTGATAATCCCAGCCGCATCGTGAACCCGATGGCGGAGACGATTGCGGTCGCAACAGTCCCACGCCGCTTCGCGCTCGGCACCCAAACGGAGGCTTGGGGCTATCTCTGCGGCTGCGTTCTCGCGCTGGGAGCCTCGTTGTCATTTGCCGCCGCGCGGGCCGGCGTCATCAATGGGCTGACACCGGGCGACCTTATCCTGATGCGGTTCAGCGTTGCCGGGGTCGTGCTCATGCCGCTGCTGCTGCGCTGGGGGTTGCCAACCTTGGCAGGTATCGGTTGGCGACGCGGTCTCATTCTGACGGTGCTGGGCGGGCCGGCCTTCGCGCTTATGCAAATGGGCGGTTACGCTTTTGCGCCGCTCGCCCATGGCGCCGTAATCCATCCGGCCTCGGTCACCATCCTGAGCACGGGTATCGCCGCAGCCCTGCTAGGGGAACAGCTTAGCCGTGTCCATCTGATCGGAGCGGCACTGGTGATAAGTGGTATCGTACTGATCAGTTGGCAGGGGTTGCATGCCGCAATCGGCGTAGGCACTTGGGTCGGCGATCTGCTGTTTTTCACCTCGGCCGTGTTATGGGCTGTCTTCACTGTGCTGATCCGACATTGGCGGTTACCGGCACTTCGTGTAATTGCCGTGGTTTCGTTCCTGTCTCTGGTTGTGATCTTGCCGGGTTATCTTGCTTGGTATGGGCTGGAGCATTTACGCGCCCGCCCGCTGCTCCCGATGGCGATGCAGGCACTGGTGCAGGGACTGATGCAGGGCGTAGTGGCGCTTACCGCATACAGCCAGGCCATCCGGGTCTTGGGCGTCAGTCGAGCGGTGCTGTTCCCAGCGATGGTACCGGCCGTATCAATTCTCATTGGCATCCCGATCGTAGGCGAAGTTCCAAACGCTATCCAAATCACTGGCCTGCTGCTCGTCACAATTGGTCTTATGAGCGCAATCGGCGTATTCCGATGGATAGCGGTTTTGAGAAAACTATAGCACTGACCTGCATCAGCCTCTCTCAAATTGTAATACGCTCAACCTCATCGAGCGTAATCTCATCACCCGTGCGATCATAGAGTTTCGTCGTGCGCGGACTTTCGTGTGCGGCCATGGCCTGAGCCTTCTCCAACGTGCCCCCGGCTTCCAGATAGGCGGTGATGCCGGTTGCACGGAAAGTGTGGCAGCCGATGTTAACCCGCATGCCGAGCCCGGCCGCTCGGCGCTGGATCATGCGCCAGGCATCCACCCGGTTCATCGGCTTCTCGGTCAGCGCGCCGGTGCGGCCGGCGGCAGAGCGGAAGAGGGGAGCCTTGCCCGCGTCGCGGATACTGGCCGTCTCTATATAGGCGTCGAGATAGGCTTCCAGGTTGTGGTGCGCCGGCATGGCGGGCAGGCCGATGCGCTTGGCGACGGCCTCGGCGATCTCCCGGAGCGGGATGCCCTCGTCGCCCACCGCGTGCCAAGTCTTGCCGGGAGCGCTCTCAGCGAGTGCGCGTCTCCTAATTCGCGCTCAGGCCGATGGAACGGCGCGCGCCGATATGAATGGAGACGATTTGTTTGCTCTGATGACGGCGCTCGGCTGGGCGGTCGACCAACCCTCCTTCGCGCCGCGGGCCGATCACCTCTTTCACATCATCGCGGGCGCGATCCTTACAAACCCGTCGAGCATCGATCTCACGAAAGCAGCGTAATAAATCAGAACCGTGATCAGATCGCGTCACGGTTTTGCGCGCTCGATTGACAGACGGCGGCTTTCAGGAGCGCGCTTTTGCGAGGAGGCGGGCGAGACATAAGATTACGTCAATATTGGTATCACAGAGCAGCTTAAATTCACAACAATGCCGTCGGTCAGCAATAATACGCCTTGTGCTACTTTTCTGTTCCTCTCAGCCGCACAGGCCAATCCAGTGCCCATGCCAGGCACACCTCACGGGCCTTGGCGTGGCCCGGCCGGACGACCGGGGTCCGCGATGCGGAGCCGAGTTTCAGCGGCGGTCTTCGATAACGACGTTGGGATCGTGTCGCAGGTTTGGACGTTGGTATTCTGGATCATCTGAAGCTACGCAACTGAACACCATGTTTGATGTGACCGGGCCCAAACCTGGAACCCCATTGCCGTCGGTTCGGCGGATGATCATGTGCTTGCCGAGAGTGTCGCAGTACTGGTTTGCTGCTTTCGCGCCTTCTACCCGTTCTTTTCCTGCATACAGGCCCCTCGCGCCGTCGACGTCAGCATGAAGCTGTCTTTCCCAACGGGCACGACTTCCGATGTGGAAACGCCGCACCCGCTAAGGCCAAAAGTCAAAGCCAGTCCGATTGCTACGATTCGCACAGCCGACCCTCCGGTCATATCCAGAGTATTACATCCGGGAGGTTATGAAACGGAAACGTAATCGCCGCTTGGGCACGACGGGCCGGGAGCGTTATTTTTTCAGCTGCCCTTAACGAATTGTTAAGGTGGTTCTGATACAGAAACCCCAGGCGGCCCTTCGCTCGGCGGTCCTTCCCATGAGAGGGTCTACCAGCGGCTGCACGCCATACCGCGCAATAGGCGCACGACAGCGGAGATGCTGGCGCGCCGATCGCCGCCTGCGAGGCGAGGTAAGGCGAGTTCACATGAAATCTGAGAAGCAATGTATCCGACCGGAGACGGAGAGACGGAGAAACCATGGAGGCTGGAACATCACCGCCTGTACCGGAGCGCGCTTTGGTCGATCTGTCCATCGAGGGCTGGCGGTTCGCCCGGCTCTTCGCGAAGGTCTGCACCAAGCTCGACGCCGGCGAAGCCCCGCGTTACGCCAACCAACTCCGCTATTTCCAGAAGCGGATCGAGGAAACACTGGAGGCCGCCGGGCTGCGGCTGGTGAACCTCGAAGGTCAGCCCTACGACCCCGGCCTGCCGGCGACCGCGCTGAACATCGGCGACTTCCCCCCCGACATGCGCCTCTACGTGGAGCAGATGCTCGAGCCGGTGATTATGGGGCCTGACGGTCTGGTCAAGACGGGGACGATCGTGCTGCGGGGGATAAACTGAAATGGCCTATTACGTCGGGATTGACCTTGGCACCACCAACAGCGCGATCTGCTCCTACGACGGGGAGAACATCCGGCTCTACAAGAGCCCCAACCAGGAGGATGTGACCCCCTCCGCGATCTTCATCGATCGACGCGGCAACAAGTATGTGGGCAGGCTCGCGTACGACAACGCGCCGCGCAATCCTGACAGCGCGGCCACTCTGTTCAAGCGCATCATGGGGACGTCGACTCCGGTGAAGCTGTCGGCGGTGAATTTAACCATGACGCCAGAGGAATGTTCCGCCGAGCTCCTCCGTGTCCTGTTCGGCTACTTGCCGGAAGAAATGCGGAACTCGCGGGACATCGGCACCGTCATCACGGTGCCGGCCGCGTTCAACGCCGCCCAAAAGCAGGCGACGATGGCGGCGGCCGAGATGGCCGACATCGGCAAAGTCGCCCTGATGCAAGAGCCGGTGGCCGCGGTGATGAGCGTTATGCGCCAGCGGCGCGGCGACGGCATCTTTATGATTTACGACCTCGGCGGCGGCACGCTGGATATCGCGCTGGCACAGAGCATTTCCGGCCGCGTGAATCTTCTTGCCCATGGCGGCATCGAAATGTGCGGTGGCCGCGATTTCGATCGAGCCTTGGCCGACAATGTGGTCAGGCCATGGCTGCTCGAGAATTTCGACCTACCCGAAAATTTCAGCACCGATCCCGCATACCGCACGCTTACCCGCTTGGCGGCCTGGGCGGCCGAGAAAGCCAAGATCGGTCTGTCCTCGCGTCCCGACGCGATCATCACTCTGCAAGAAACCGAAACGGGCCTGCGGGACCGCAGCGGTAAAGAAATATACGTCGACATACCCATCATCCGCGACCAGCTCGATAACCTGATCGTGCCAAAATTTGACGCTTCGCTCTCCGCCGCCCGCGAGACCATCGAGAAAGCAGGCCTCGGGCCCCAGGACATCGAGCGCATCGTCTTCGTCGGTGGCCCCACCCATTACAAGCCGCTGCGCGACAAGGTCGCCTTCGAGTTGAGCATCGCCGCATCGACCGATGTCAATCCCATGACGGCCGTCGCCGAGGGCGCCGCGCTGTTCGCGGAAAGCATCGACTGGTCATCGCAGAGCCGCGGACGCAAGAGCTCCCGCGGCACCATTAGCACCGGCGGCGCGCTCAACATAACTTTCAGCTACCCGGCCAGGGCGCCGGACATCCGTACCAAGGTCAACGCCTCGGTTAAGGGACAGACACTACCCGGCGCCGAGTTCCAGATTGACAGCCTGGAAACCGGCTGGTCCTCGGGACGCATGCCGCTGAAGGATGGCTCCAGCATCGAAGTTCCACTGTCAAAGGCCGGTGAGAACCCGTTCAAAATCTTCGTCTTCGACGCTGCCGGCGGCCCCATCACGCTGGCGCAGGACAGGATTAGCATCGCCCGCACCGCGGCGAACATCGATGCGATTCCAGCGTCCCATTCGGTGGGGATCGAAGTCCGCGAAAAGTTCGGTGGCCGGCCCGTACTCGACTACCTCGTCCGTGAGGGAGACCGCCTACCGAAAAAGGGACGAATGACCTACAAAGCTGAGGAATCGCTCAAGGCCGGCAGCGCCAACTCAATTAAGTTCAAAGTGTGGGAAGGCGAAATCAAGGACACCCCACTCGATAACCGGTTCGTCGGGATGTTCTCGATCACTGGACGCGACTTTAGCGACGGCGTGATCCAGGCCGGCGCCGAGCTGGTTTGCGATTACGAAGTCCGGGATTCCGGCAACATCCAGATCGAGGTATCCGTGCCGTCGATCGGCGGGCTGTTTCACCCGGACCGTAACTTCTTCAGCTACCAAGAGGGCCAGATCGACTACACGAAGGCGGCCAAACGCATCGCCGACGAGGCCAGCACCATCAATGACCGGCTTGACGACATCTCTACAAAAGTAACTGACGCCCGGCTCGATGAGGCAAAACGCAAGGTTCATGGCGCGTCGAAGGTCCAGGACGGCGAGAGTGATCCGGAGAAGGCCAAGCAGGCAATGGACGACCTGCAAGAGGCCAAGCGCCTGCTAGCCCAAGCACGCAAAACCCATCTCAAGGAGATCCGTCAGCTTGAGCTCGACCGCACCGTCGAGTTTTTCGACCGAGTTGTCCGGGAGCACGCCCGGGCGTCGGAGGAAAGGGCCTTCGACAACCTGGTGCTAACCGCCAAGCGCGCGATTGAGACAAACAGTCAGGACTTCGAGGGGCACCTATCAGACCTGCGTGGCAAGAACTTTGCCATCCTCTGGCGCCAGGACTGGTTCGTGGTGGATCGCTTCAAGGTGCGTGCGGACAGCCCACACCTCTTTGATGACGAGCATGAGCACGTCGCACTCGTCGAGCTCGGCTTGCAAGCGATCAAGGACGGCGACATCGACAAGCTGCGGAACGTGGTTTATTGCATGGACGACAAGAAGATCGGAATATCCGCTGCGGACGACATGCTGGCTGCCCCCAACATTCTTAGGGGGTTGTGACCTTGGTTCTCAATGCCTGGCTGCCAAAGGGCTACGAACTCCCCGGCGGTCTCCGAACGGTAGCGGTGCTCCACGATGGGAATGACTGGGAGATTCTCGCGGTCCAGGACGGCGCCCGCGCCCTTGTCGTCCGGAACTTGCTCGCCCAGCGCTGGATCGAGGCCGGCCTAATCGAGGAGGGAGTCCTCACCCACTTTTCGTTCGGCAGCGACGCCTACCTGTCTCTTGTCAGTCGCCCGGAGCACATGCTGGCGCCGGTGGCGGATTGCCGGTCACCCAATACCAAAGCCGAAGCGCTGGCCTTTGCGCAGGCACTGAAGGCAACCCGGGCTGCCGACCCGGACAACGCACTCCAGGACGCGATTTATGCAGAGGCCATTTCCAGGCTGTTGCCCACCTATTCGTGCGAGACGGCGGCCGAGGACGATCTTGTCCTCGGCACGTGGCTGACCGGTGGCATCCCAATTTCCGCCAAGGCGTTTCGCCGGCTGAGCCAGTCCGTGAGCTGGCTAGGCCTCAACCACCTCAAGGACGTCGTCGAGACCGCCGGCTTCACACCCGAGGAGGTCATCCTTGACAATCGACATGGGTCCAATTCTCAGGCCGGCACAATGCCGGGCGGCGACAAGCCGGCCGCCCGAACATTGAGCAGTGGCCCCTTCTCGCTCGCTGGCCGACCGGCACTGGAAGCGTTCTTCCGCGAGCACGTCATCGATATCATCGAGAACAGCGCCCGCTACAAGGCGCTCGGCATCGAATTCCCCTCCGCGATCGTTCTGCACGGTCCGCCTGGCTGCGGCAAGACCTTCGCCATCGAGCACCTAGTCGAGTATCTCGGCTGGCCCTGCTATCAAATCGACGCCTCGAGCGTGGCCAGTCCTTACATTCACGAGACCAGCCGCAAGATCGCCGAGGTCTTCACGAAGGCTGGGGAGAACAGTCCCTCGGTGCTGGTCATCGACGAGATGGAAGCATTCCTTTCCGAGCGCGACCTGTCCACCGGCCAGCATCGGGTCGAGGAGGTAGCTGAATTCCTCCGCCGCATTCCGGAAGCGACACAGAACCAAGTGCTGATCGTGGCGATGACCAACCGCCTCGACATGATCGACCAGGCCATCCTCCGGCGTGGTAGGTTCGACCACGTCATCAAAGTCGATTTCGCCACCGAGGAGGAGATCAAGTCTCTTCTCGAATCCCTGCTGGCTAAACTACCGATGGCCGCCGACGTTGCCACCGCTGCGCTGATCGAGAAGCTCGCTGGGCGACCGCTATCGGACATATCCTTCATCGTCCGCGAGGGCGCCCGATTGGCCGCCAGGGACGGCTGCGAGGACATCAATCAGGCTTGCCTGCTTGCCGCCCTCAAGGCGACCCCTTCCCGCGCGCCGGAGCCCCGCCGAATCGGTTTCTTGTGAAAAGCCATGAGCAACGAGAAGCAAGGGCGCGGATTTAGCGGTTTCAGCGGCATGGTATCGGATGTCTCCGACATCGCGCCGCAGCGGCGCAAAGTCCACACTTACCCTAAACCGGCGCTGCGCCAGCAAGGAGCGGGTGCTCGGGATTCGGAGGCCGACGACGAGGATGATTCCCCCCGCATTCTAGCCAAGGCCGCAAGACCATCCTTTCTTGCGAAGTGGAAGACGCCGCTGATATGGGCGGCCGTCATTGGTGGGATTATCGGGCTCGCCTATTACGGTGACCAGCACCAGCAAAATAGCCCTCCGTCGACCGAGGAGGTTGAGCCGGCCGTCGGCACCAACAATCTGCTGTCACCACGCGAAATCCGGTACTGTGAGGTGCAGAACATTCGACTAGAGGGGGCCCTAACCATGGTCTATCGCCAGTATCAATGGAGCATCGATTCCTTCAACGCAATGGTCGCCGACTACAACAGCCGCTGCAGCAGTTTCCGTTATCGCCAAGGGACCCTGCAGCCCATCAAGGCCACGGTCGAAGCCAATCGACAAAGATATTTCTCCGAGGGTGCGGCGCAGTTCTCAACCGGCCAAGTGGGGCCAGGGGCACATCGCTGAGGGAGATGGACCTTGGCCACCGACCCTCCCCTCCTCCGCAATCCCTTCCATCTGCTTGGCGTCTCGTCCCGCGACACCCGCCATCGGATCGTCGAAGCGGCGGAAGAACGCGCCGTTATCCATGATGGTGAGCTCTGCTCCAAAGCGGGTTCAGATCTTACCAATCCACGAAGCCGCGTGGCCGCCGAGGTTGCCTGGCTGCCAGGATTGTCGCCAAGGCGCGCTAGCCAGATGATCGACGAACTGGTGCTCAATCCAAGCGCAGTCATCCGCCTCGAAGGCGTGCCGCTATTGGCGCGATCCAATCTCCTGGGGTCGGCGATTCTTGGCCTAACACCAGACCAACCCGACGCCGATTGGGTTTATGCGATCGTTACGCTCGGCCGAACCGTAGATAAGATCGATCCTGAGGCGGTCGTGCGGGACATCAACGAGGACCGCAAAGTTGCTGGCTTCACTGAGGTCAAGGCCGTTGAGCCTGTCGAAGAGGCATTGGCCGAGCGGCGCCGCGAATACCGCGACTGCATCAAGGCGGCGCTCGACAAGCTGCCGCCGGAGAAGCTGGCCAAGGTCTGCGCCGCCGCGGTCAACGAGTCCACCAATGGCGGCAATGTTCATGCGCCGCTGTTGATCGACGAGTTGGTTGATGGCTACGCGGTCGAGACGCACACCTTCTTCGTGCAGGAGGCGGAGAACGTCCGTAAGCTGATCACGAGAGCGCTCGAAGTCGCTCCCAAGGGACTGCAGCCCGTTTCACCGGTGCTCGACAGGTTGGAGGCCGTCCTGAAGAACTGGGCCTTCGTTGCACAACCCATCCAGTTGAGTGCCAAGGCCCAAGGCACGACCCACGAATTGAGTAAGGTGATTGCTGGCGAGGTGCGCGGTCTGGGTGTCGAACTCTTCAACAAGTACGACCTGCTTGACTGCTCGCAGCGCATCGTCTCTATGCTCAAGGCATTATTTGAGACCGTCTCCGAAATCGCTGACATCATCGCCGATGATAGTCGCACGCTCGACGGTTTGGCCAGGAAGCGAGATATCGAACGGCGACTCGAAGCAATCTTCAAAATGTGCACCGATATCGCCGAAACCACGGAATCAAGTCCGGCGTCCGGCGCCGGCGAGGCGCGTAGCCTGCTCGACCAAGCCAGGGACCAGATCGCCCGCCTGGTCAAGGAAGGCATACCGAGCAGCGGGATCGATCAAGCCAAGGATGCCTTCGCCTTCGCCTCGTTGCGCTGCGCTTTCGCCTACGGGCACAAAACCCTGAAATGGTCCGAGACTGTTGCCCTATTGGAAGAGGCCGTTGAACTGACCTCAAACGAGCACAGCCGAGACACGATCAACGGCCATCTCCAGACCGCTAGAGAGCGCAAGCGGGTGTTCGCCGGCCTGAGCACGATTTCCAGCGCGCCAACCCTCGCCACGATCAATGGATGCGGTTTCACGGTCTATGGAAGCACCGACCCAGATCCCGGCACCGGCTCGCACATGGCGACCTATTATTTCGTTCTTTTCTTCTTGCCAATCTTCCCAATCTGCCGCTACCGGGTCATTTCGTTAGGTAATAGCTACAGATTCCTAGGTAAGGGGTCGCTCCGACCATTCGACAAGCTGTACCTAGCAGCTTCCCTCATTATCATTACCTTCATCATCTTCAGCAGCCTTAGCCGTTAAACTATGGAGAGCATGAGGATGTCTGGGGTGTCTGGCGCCAGCCGGCCAGATGGGCGCTAATCTGACTGGATGAAACGACGGCCGAAGTCGCCCGGTTCGGAAGAGAAGTCCTCGATGCCTGCGGCGGAGGACGCCACCTCCATCCTGCAGGTCAAAGTCTGGCTGACCGGGATCAACCCCATGGTGTGGCGGCGCATTCTGGTGCCGACAGCATTCACGCTTCACGAACTCCATGGCGTGATTCAGGTCGCCATGGGCTGGGAGGGCATTCATCTCTATGAGATCCACCTCCGTGCCGCGCGCTATGGCTCGTGGGAACTGTCCGCATCGTCGCCGGACATCACGCTGGCGGCGCTGCGATTGCGCAAAGGTGCCCGGTTTATCTACGAGTACGACCTCAACATCCCCTGGCGCCATGAGGTGCGCATCGAGGACCGGCTCGAGCCGGACGCTCGCAAGACCTATCCCGTTTGCACCGCGGGTGGCGGCGCGTGCCCGCCCGAGGATTGCGGCGGTCCGGCGAGCTTCATGGACCACCGCGACGACAGGTTCTCGTTTGATGCCCTTAAGGACCTGGACACCATGGTCGAGGTTCTCCAGCAAGTCGCGCTGAAGGATGGGTCGGAGCCGCTCGCGCTTGACCAAGAGACAAGCTGGCGGCTGGAGGATGCCTTGGAGCGGGCCAAAGCTCGCGAGGAAGCCCAGGGACGGCCGTTTTCGCGGCGGCAAGTCAACGCCAGTTTTCGCGCTGGCGAGCATCTCAACCTCATGCACCTGCAGTGGTGACACGCTCTGCTCGCCGCTGTGCGAGCAAATCGGCGGCGAGCAGCGCTGCTTCGTCTCCTCGCCGTTGCCGGATGCCGGAAATCAACGCGTGGGCGGCCGGATCAGTCAGCTGGTCGAACCTGCGTTGCAGCGTGGCGGCTGTCGTTTCGGCGTAAAGACGGGTGGTGGCGATGTTCTCGTGTCCGAGGAAACGTTGCAGGTCGGTGATGTCCATGCCGAGCGCAAGCAGGCGGGTTGCCACTGTGTGGCGGAGCAGATGCGGGTAGACGCGCTTGCTGATTGTGGCGGCAACGGCGACAGCGCGGACGATCTGGCCGACCCGCTGGCGCGTCAGCATATGTGGTGTTGCCCCGGAACCTTCCTGACGGCTGGCGAACAGTGGCCCTGCCCGCCGCGTGCCGATATGCAGCCGCAGCAGCTGCGCCAGGTCGCGCCGGATCGGCACCTCCCGGCGCTTTCCGCCCTTGCCCTGGCGGATGGTGACCACGCGCTCGGCCAGGCTGACATCCTCGACACGAAGCTGGACAAGCTCCGAGGCCCTGGCACCGGTCTCCAGCAACGTCTGCAACATCAGCCCGGTGCGGCCGTCACGAGCGTAGGCCTGATCAAGGAAGCGGAGCTCTTCCTCGACGGTCAGCCGATCGACACCGCCGCGATGTTCCGGGGCCGCCGGCAGCCCGGCGCGTTCCCTCGCGGCTTTGAAGACGGCCTTGCTCTGCGCGTAGTCCACGCCCTCGCGCACAAGGATGGTGGCGATAGCGGCGGCGGCGCGCTTGATGGAAGCCATGGGCCAGTTTGCATCACAGCCTCCGGAGTGCAAGCCTATGGCGCCGGAGTGCCCGAACGGGCCAAGATGGCCGGGGGCAGGCGTGCCGGACTGGCCTTGGGCTTTCCACACCGGCCATTGTGGAAAGCTCGCTTGCCGGCGATCAGGAGCGGAGGTTCGCCATGCGCGTGAAGGTCCTGTTGCAGATCATCGCCGATGACGGGACCGCCGGCGACGCCGCGGAAGTCGCGGTATTCGAGAAGCGAACGGAGCGGCCGGAGGATCTTGGCCTGTCGATCGCGGAGGGCAAGGCGCTGATGGCTGCTGTCCAGCAACGGGTGGTCGATACCCAGGCCGGCTCGTGGGCGGAACGGCAACGCTGTTGCAAGGCATGTGGTGCCCGCCGGCACAGCAAGGGCAGCTATCCTGTCATCTTCATGACGCTTTACGGTGATGTGAAACTCTCCAGTCCACGCCTACATCGTTGCCCATGCCAGGGCGCTGACGGTCCGGCGACCGTGTCGCCGCTGCGCGCTCTGATCCTCGACTATGTTGCCCCGGAGCGGCTCTATTTGGAGGCCCGTTGGGCGTCGCTCGTGCCCTACGCCGCTGCGGCCGGGTTGCTCGCCGACGTCTTGCCGATCATGTCCGGTGCCAACGCCACCACGCTGCGGGAGCACACTCTGCGTGTCGCCGAGCGTGCCGAGACCGAACTCGGGGAGGAGCGGTCCTGCTTCATCGACGGCTGCCCGGCAGAGTGGGCCAAGCTGCCCATCCCGGAAGGGCGCATCGTGGTTGGCCTCGATGGCGGCTATGTGCGCGACTGGGAAGACCGCAAGAGCAATTTCGAGGTCATCGTCGGCCAGTCGGTGCCGGAAGACCGTGACGCCCGCTACGTCGGTCTGGTCCATACCTATGATGCCAAGCCCAAACGTCGCCTGTTCGATTTGCTCCAGAGCCAGGGTCTACAAGCCAATCAGGACGTTACCTTCCTGACCGACGGCGGCGAAGAGATCCGTTCGCTGGCCGAACGCGTCACGCCGGAATCCGAACATGTGCTGGACTGGTTCCACATTACCATGCGTCTGACGGTGCTTTGCCAATACGCACGTGGTGTCGTTCACCATGATGAGGCGGCGGGTCGGAGTCTGTTGGCCGAACTGGAACGGATCAAGTGGCTACTCTGGCACGGCAATCAGCATCGAGCCGGCGAAACAATCAACTTCTTCCTCGATGATGTGGATGGACTGGAGGTGGATTACCCCAATCTGAGCAAGTTTGCGAGGACGCGGCGCTGGAATGCTGGCAGACCGGGGGACCGGGCGGAGGTCAGTTCTTATTGGCGTCCGGGGGTCAATTTGTCGTGTCGCTGGACACAAGCACCCGTTCAATCACGTTCGATCGCCATCTAGTGGGCGCGACGGAACTCAACAAAAACTTCGCCATGCTCGCTGGCTTCATTGCAGATAGCGACGCTGTCGTCACGGCGAGTGCACCGCAACAGAGCTGCCATGTAGGTCGTCCGCGGCGGGTTGCACAACACCGGCGCACGCCGGATGGTCAGTCCGCCTGTGGAATCAAAATTAGCCGTGACCGGCGCGTCGCATTTGATGCGGCCAGAGGGAAAATCGGAGACCGTCGATTCCCGTCCGCGCCCGGAGTTGTCCAGGCAAAGCCGCGCGGCCCGGGTTATTCCTGTTTCGGTCGGCATATTGAGCAGATTGTACTTCTGAGCCCCTACCTCCTTTCCAAGCGTCCAACAGCCTTCAAGCACGGAAAGATCTCCCTGCTCCCAGCGCTGCTTTGGCAAGTCGACATGGGGCGAGGGTGGCTTGACGACCGGCGCCGGCGCCGGTTCGGGTGGCTTCGAAGGCCGCTCTGGCGGCGGCGTGGGAGGCGGTGGTGCTGCCGGCGGGGGCGGCAGTTCCGGTGGGTTGGGCTCGGACGGTTTGGGTTCGGCGGGCGGAACAACCGTCGCAGGTGGGACCCTTGGCGGAACCGGTGCCTCGATCACCGGCGCGGCGACAGGCACCACAGGCGGCCCACGCCGGAACTGCAACCAAAGGCCCAGCGCGAGCAATAGCAGGGCCAGGATACCCAGCTTCCATGGCCAAAGCGGGCGCCTGCGGACCGGCGGGGGCGGCAGGACCGGCGGTTCGGCGCCAAGCGGATCGAGCCCAAGATCACCACGCCTGCGGAAGCCCCAGAATGTGAGCACAAAGCAATCGCCGACCAGGCGAAAATGCTCGACCCCCGGTATAACCAGTGCGGTTTCCAGCAGGTGCGACAAGCCGCCGGATTTGGTGTTCGTCCCGCCTCGGCGCAGTGTCCCGACCAGGGACGCCAGATTGGTTCCAAGGTCGCGGCGGCGCGATTCAAGCGCCTCACGTTCAGCCGGTGCCAGCTCGGCCCAGCCACGGATCGGACCCGAAAGGTCCGTCGTCCAGGCAATTTCATTGCCCAGGACCACCGGTTTGGCAAACAACGCGGCGTCGAGCGGCACAAGACCCTGACGCACCGCGGATGTGATCTGCGGATACGATTGGAAAACCGGGGAATTGAAGGCGGTGATTGCCTCCAGCCCCGCCAGGTCTCCGCGGGCAAGTTCTCGCTCAGTCACGAATCATGGTTTCTTGACACCTTCGATCTGCACGCCGAAGCGGCTGCCGCTTTCATTCGTGCCTTCGCAAACCGCTCGATCGGTTCCGGGGCCGCATTCGGTGACCGCGCCGGCAACCGACGTTCCGTCGGAACACTGCAGGGACGAAGCTTCCTTGAGGCTGAGACGGTGATCCTCTCCGACCGACGCCTGCGCAGGGCCGGAACATTGCGTGGCGCCGTCGCGGGTCCGCAGCGTCACATCGCCCTGCCCGTTTTCGTTGAAGCGATAAAACTCTTCGGCAGGCTTGCCATTCAGCAGCAAGCCGGAGCGGCTGCGCCATGTGCCCTGCATGAACCCCGCCGGTCCGGGTGGCGGATTCGCCGGAACCGACAGCGCAGGCCCACGCTCGGCCCCACCGCCGATCGGGGGCAGAGCGGGTAGCCCAGCCGGAATAGTCCGGTTATCGTCTGGGACCGTCGGATGGACCGGGGGCAATGGCACGTCCGGTCGGGCTGTGTTCGATGGCGGTTCAGGCGGCACTTTAGGCCTTGCTTCGTCCGGACCCGATCCGTCAACCGGTGGCACCGGGTGGCCTTGGCCTGGAACGAGACCTGTGCCCGCCGGCAGTTGGTCTGTTGCCACGGCGGATCGGCCAGTTGCCTGATCGGCGGGTATTGCGATGCCCCTTCGATCCGTCAGCACCCCCTCGGGCTGATGCGTAACGCTGCTGCGCAGGTTGGGCAGTTCGTTGGACTCGACGGGACGGGCTCCGGCGGTGACAGCCGGGGGCGACAGTTGAAGCAGTCCCTCCAACCGGGTCCGCTGATCTGTCCACCATGCCCAGATGGCCAGCAGCCAGGCCAGAAGCAACAGACCAAGCAGGCCTAGCAGCCACAGCCACCAGCGCCGGCGTCGCTTGACGACAATCGTTCGCACAGCCTCTTGCACCACGACGCCAGGCCCATCACCCAGCACGGTTGCCCCAGGTACCAGGCGCAGCGGGTCGACGCCTTCCGCCATCTTGGTGGTCTTGAAACCCCAGAAGGCGGTGACCGGCTGATCCCCCATGAAATAGAGGTATTCCGGCCCAGGCACATACGAAGCCTGAGCCAGCAGCTTGCCAAAGTTGTTACGCGGGCTGTTCAGCGGCGCGGCGTCCAGTTGCGCGCGATATTGCCCGAAGCCGTCCAGAGTTCGTTTCAGGATCGGTTGCAGCCGTGCCTGCTCCGCGGCCGGCAGATCGATCCAGCGACGCGGTTCGCCCAGATCATGCGCCAGCCAGCCGATCCGGGTGCCGTTCGTGTCGCTGTCAGGCCGCGCGAAGTAGTCCGCGAAGCCGGGGCCAAGTTCATTGAGCAAGGCCGCACGGATCTGCCCGTAGCTTCGGAACACTGGCTGATTGAACGCGCCGAGCGGTTCAAGTCCTTGCGTGGTCTGAGAACAGAGCAGAGTGCCAGTACGCATGTGAACGCTTACCTTAAGATACTATCCTTTTGAAACTGCGCTGCCCTGACCGATGGCGATTTCACAACGCTCGTTGCAAGGCATTGATCTGCCGCTCCAGAACGTCCTTTTCCTGCGTCATGCGGTCGAAGCGCTCCTTTTGAGCTGCGATGCCGGCGGGATCCTTGGGGGACGGCTCAGCGCTGGCAGCCGCCAGTCGACCTTCCAGGTCACGTTGCTTTTCCGCCAGACGATCATACTCATCGCGCTGCTGCTGGGTGGCTCCGTTTTCCTGCGCCAGCTTCCCGTTAACCTGACGCAGCCGCTCCTGGGACAACGAAAGCTGGTTGCGGAGCTTCGATTTCTGCGCCTCCAGCGATACAAGTTGTCCGCGTAGAGCGGCGTTCTCGTTCATCTCCTCCGTCTGCTGCCGCTGCGCCTGCTGGACCGCTTCGGCGGAGCGGCCGGAGGTGAGGTCGCCTGTCGACTTGATGAAGGTGTCGACGCTGGCGCAGCTGTTGACTGTGAGCGCCGCAATGATCAGGGGAATCCGGAGCTGCATTACTGTCACCGCATCAGCCAGATGCCGAAATTGCCCGGTCGAGCGTCTCTTTCTGGCGCTTCATGATGTCGATCTGGCCTCTCATATCGGCGAGTTGTTGAGTGTAGTCAGAGGATGACTGGTTCAACTGCTCACCAGCGCTTTGATAGTTCCCCTGCTGCTCTTCCAGATGCTGGATGATCGTCGCCAGGTGCTTGCTGTCATCGGCGATCCGCGCCCGTTCGGATTGGGCCTGTTCGGCGGTCATTTGCCCGTTCCGGGTCGCGGCATCGATCCGGGCAAGCTTTTTCTGGTCTTCCGCCGCCACGGTACGAGCCGCATTTACCTCGTTCCGCAACGATTGATTCTGTTGCCTCACGTCGTCAGTGACTGCTTCGATCGCCCGCCGCTTGTCCGTGCTCGCCTGTTGTTTTTTAGCAACCACATATCCGGCCACGCCGCCGGCAAACAGACCGACACCCAGGCCGACGGCCCCGCACACCAGCGGGTTGGCCTTGCCGGAAATCGCGCAGGCCAGGGCGCCCCCGGCGGCGCCCGTGGCTCCCCCCAGAAGGGCACCGCCGGCAATGGTCCGGTTGTACGCCGCGTCGTCCTTGCAAAGCGCCTGCTGGGACGGGGTAAGCGAAGGATCAGTACAGTTTTCGCTGCCGGTCATCTGCTTGATCTGCGCGCACGCATTGAGAAGAATCGTCGACGCGACGACAAAATGCACCGGCCATCCACGCGGCCGGCTGCGCGCCTGTTCAACGAGCAAGACTGAAGACTGCACGAAATCCCCCCAGGTTACAGTCCACTGGCACTACTGTATCGAAACGTCGGCTGCGGCGATTAATCACCCGATGTAGATTTTGCCAGCTCGGCGTTTGCGCTGGCATATGTTCCGAAAACAGGGAAAGCCGGTGTTGTCTCTTGCCTCGTCCGCATCTGAGAATGGCACCTTCGGGTGGGTTTCATCCACTGGCTTCACGGTTGCTTGAAATCTATACGCAGTCAGTTGGGCATTGGGAAGTTGACCGAGGCGGCTTATTGCTTCCAGCCAGAGCACCTCTGCGTGATAGGAACGCGATTGAGCCGCGCTTCGCCCGTTTCAGCGCCACCGGGGATGTCCGGTTGATCGCGATCG
>JBEKLE010000018.1:0-36027 GCA_050010355.1 Rhodopila sp.
TCGCCCACCGCAACATGCCCCCCGGGTGTCATGGCCGGCCTTGGCCCGGCCACCCACGACGTGCCGGCGCCTGAGTATCGAAAGGTCCTGATGAAGCGGTAATTCTTGGGCGTTGCCTTAGTCGATAGCGTGCCGCAGGCCATGACACCGGCCAGCCCAATCCATGCCCTGATCCAGGGCGAGCTGGCCCGGCTCATCGGGAGCCACCTGATCGCCAGCGGCCGTCCTTGCTCTGTCGCCGTCACACCCGGCATCATCCCCCGCGTTCAGTCCGACATCAACACGCGCATTCCCGATCTCGCCGTCACCTGCTCGCCGGCCTTGCCAGACGACAACGCCCTGCGCGATCCGATCCTGCTGATCGAAATCCTCTTGCCCAGCAATCGTGTGAAGACCTGGACCAACCCCTGGAGCTACACGACCATTCCGGCTTTGCGGGAAATCCTCGTCGTGCAGTCCACCCGTGCCGGCGCCGACCTGTTGCGCCGCGGTGCGGACGGGACCTGGCCCGAACGACCGCAGGCAATCTCAGGCCATAGCCGCCGGCCGCCGGTCAGGGTAAACACGGGGCCAAGAGGACCCGACGCCCATGCCCGACACCATACCGCCGGCCGCGACCCTGCTGGATGCCATCCGAACCATCGTCGGCGACCGCGGCATACTGACCGAACCCTCCGACACCGCCTCCTATACCGAGGACTGGCGCCGCCTCTACCAAGGCCGCACCAGCGCCTTTATCCGCCCCGCCACCACCGAAGAACTCGCCGCCGTGGTGCGACTCTGCGCCGCGCACAAAACCCCGATCGTTCCGCAAGGCGGCAACACGTCTATGGTTGGCGGTGCCGTGCCCAACGAGGACGGGTCCGAAGTGATCCTGTCCACCACCCGCCTGAACCGCATCCGCGACATCGACACCGCCGACATGACCCTGACGATCGAGGCCGGCGTCACCCTGAAAGCCGCCCAGATTGCGGCCGCCGAAAAACGTTGCCTCCTGCCGCTGTCGATCGCCTCGGAAGGCACCGCGCAGATCGGCGGCGTGCTGGCGGTGAACGCCGGCGGCAACAACACGGTGCGCTACGGCAACGCCCGCGACCTGGTGCTGGGCCTCGAGGTCGTGCTGCCGGACGGCACGATCTGGAACGGCCTCAGACGCCTGCGAAAGGACAACACCGGCTACTGCCTGCGCCAGCTCTTCGTCGGCTCCGAAGGCACGCTCGGGATCATCACCGCCGCCGTGCTGAAACTCTCCCCGCAACCCAAGGAAACCGCAGTCGCGCTCTGTGCCGTTGCATCGCCCGAGGCCGCGCTGACCCTGTTCACCCGTTTCCAGGCGCACGATGCAGCCTCGATGAGCGCCTTTGAACTGATGTCCGGCCTCGGAACAAGTTTCGTGCTGAAACACATCGACGGCGCAGTGCTGCCCCTGCAATCCCCCGCACCCTTCTACACCGTCGTCGAACTCGCCTCACCCCGACCCAATGCCGGTCTGCGCAAAATGCTGGAGCAGATCCTGGAACAGGCGCTGCATGATGGCATCGTCCAGGACGCCGCCTTCGCCGAATCGGAAGCCCAACGCGCCTCGATCTGGCGCCTGCGCGAAGAACACTCGGAAGGCCAGAGGAAAGAGGGCGCCAGCGTCAAGAATGACGTTTCTGTCCCGGTGTCGAAAGTCCCCGCCTTCATCCGCAAAGCCACCGCCGCATGCGAGGCGCTGCTGCCGGGCATCCGCGTCGTCCCGTTCGGCCACATGGGCGACGGCAACATTCATTTCAATCTCGAACAACCCGTCGGTTCGGACGCGGCGTGGTTCCTGGCACAGGACCACGCGATCATGGACGCCGTGAACGAGGTCGTCCGCGAGTACGACGGCAGCTTCTCTGCCGAACATGGCATCGGCAAGCTCAAACCCTACATGATGCCGGACTGGCGAGGCGGGGCAGAACTGGCGTTGATGCAGCGCATCAAGGCGGCGATCGATCCCGCCGGGATCATGAACCCGGGCAAGGTGCTGCCATAGTGTCCGTCCGAGAAGTCTGGCGGCGACGGGTTTCGCCGCCGCGAAGGAGGCGACGCACCCACGATGCGGGGACAATGTGGCAAGTAGCGGCGGAAAGCACCGCTGGACCGGCCCGCGAGACTTTTCGGACGGAAACATAGTGCCGGGCTCTCCCGCTTGAATAACGGCTCCACCGATCCGGCGCACAGCGCGTCGTTTCGACAGCGGTCGCCGGCCAGTAACCAAATCGTTTCGGCTGAAACGACGGCGCCAGCTGCGCCCCGGCGCGAAAGTGACCTTTACGCCCCGGTCAAAAGCCACCTCGAGGCTCTCGGCTACACCGTGCGCGGCGAAGTCGGCCGATGCGACGTCGTCGGGATCGGCGGAGAAACGATGGTCGCGGTCGAACTGAAACTAACCTTCGGGCTCCCCGTTCTCTACCAGGCGCTGCAACGCCTGCCGTCCGTCGACCTCGTTTATGTCGCGGTCGCGGTGCCCGAAGGACGCGCGGCCCGCCGAAACTGGGATGCCCAGGTCCCCGATGCCGTCCGTCTCTGCCGGATGCTCGGCGTTGGACTGCTCTCGGTGCGCGACGGCAGGCTCGTGGCGCACGCTGACCCCACGCCCTTCCAACCGCGCAAGCGGCCGAAACTCAGGGCGCGCCTGCTCAGCGAATTCGTCCGCCGCACCGGCGACCATAATGTCGGCGGCACCACAAAGCGCCCCCGCATGACGGCCTACCGCGAGGACGCACTGGCCTGCGCCAGCCTACTGGCAACGAACGGCGCTATGATGAGCGCGGCGGTGCGGGACGCGACCGGCGTGCAGCGCGCGGGAACCATCCTGCGCGACGATGTCTACGGCTGGTTCGGAAAGGTCGCCCGCGGCACCTACGAGATCGCCCCCGCCGGACGCCATGCCCTTGAGCTGTACGCCGACGTGCTCGCCATGCGGGCCTGCCCGCGGTAGGGAACACGCTCAACCGGGGAAAGACGTCCATCATGCGCAACCCAACGCGCCGACACCTCGGCACACTTCTGGTCGCCGCTTCGGCGGCCCTCGCGACGACCCAGGGCGCCAACGCAGCGCCGCCCAACCCCGCGGCAAAACCCCCCAACATCGCGAACCGTAGCCAAACAGCACCCTGGCGCAACGTCGGCGTGCCCCCACATCCTGACGAGACCAAAAGGGACCGCCCGTGACCCAGGCCTGGCTGAACCGGATCGGCACCGCGGTCCCGCCGCACGATATCCACGCCGCCTTCGTCGAATTCGGCCGCGATACCGTCGCCGACTGGCACCGAGGCGCCTTGTTCGACCGCATGGCGAAGCTTTCGGACATCGAGCACCGTTACGCGATCCTCGAACCGGCGCCGAAACCGCGCGACAAGATCCTCGACACGGCCGGCTTCTACCGGCGCGGTGCGTTCCCCTCCACAGCCGCCCGCATGGCGATGTATGAGCCGCACGCCCTGGACCTCGCCATGCGCGCGGTCCGGCGGCTAGACGCCGATCCGAACGCGATCACCCACCTGATCGTCGCGAGTTGCACCGGCTTCACCGCCCCCGGCCTCGATTTCCAGATCATGCGCGCCGCCGGCCTGCCGGACAGCACCCAGCGCACGATCGTCGGCTTCATGGGCTGTTTCGCCGCGGTCAACGCGCTGAAAGTCGCCGACCAGATCGTCCGAGCCGACCGGGGGTCCCGCGTCCTGGTGGTCAACCTGGAACTGTGCAGCCTGCACCTGCAGGAGAATTTTCAGGATGTCGCCAAGATGCTGAGCTTCCTGTTGTTCGCCGACGGCGCCTCCGCCGGTCTGGTCACGGCGGACCCGACCGGTATCGCCCTCGGCCGCTTTCAGTCCACCATCATCCCGCGCAGCCACGACCTCATTACCTGGCGTATCGGCGACAGCGGTTTCGATATGCACCTGTCCGGTCAGGTCCCCTCCCGTATCCGCCGCTGGCTCCCGGAACACGGACCGGGACTGCTACCACCGGCCGCACCGACCCTGTGGGCGGTCCACGCCGGTGGCCGGTCGATCCTGGACGCCGTCCAGCAGGGCCTCCGCCTGCCCCCCGATGCGCTGCGTTATTCCCGCGAGATCCTGCGCGACTACGGCAACATGTCTTCCGCCACGCTGATGTTCGTGCTGAACCGGATCATGGCCGACCGGGACGGGCGCGGGCCGGGCATGGCAATGGCCTTCGGGCCCGGCCTGTCGGTTGAGACCTTCGCCTTCACCCGCCCATGAACCTGTCGAGCCGCAGCACCCGGCAGGAGCGGATGGACACCGACTGCGTGGACTTCGAGGACTACAGCAACTGCCTGCGCGACCTCTCCCGCGTCAACACCATCACCCTCACCCACCGCCCGATGCTCGGCTGGCTGGCCACGCACGCCACGCCCGGCTTCTCGCTGCTCGACATCGCCTGCGGTCACGGCGACGCATTACGGAAAATCCGAACGCGCTACCCCGACGCGTCGCTGACCGGCATCGACCTCAATCCATGGGCCGTCCGGGCCGCCCAGGCGGCAACCGACCCGGCCGCCCGGATCGCGTTCATCAATGACGATGCCTTCGCCTACAAACCCGCGCAGAAGTTCGACTTCGTCATCACCTCCCAGTTCACCCATCACCTCACGGACGAGCAGGTCGTCGCGTTCCTGCGCTGGCTTCAGGAAAACGCCGCCCGGGGCTGGTTCATCAGCGACCTCCACCGGCACATCCTGCCGTATTACGGCTTTCCCGTGCTCGCCCGTCTGCTGTTCTGGCACCGCTTCATCCGCGAGGACGGCCAGATTTCCATCGCCCGCGCCTTCATCCGCGCCGAGTGGGAAGCGCTGCTCCGCGAAGCCGGGATCACTGACGAACAGGCGACGATCGCCTGGTACTTCCCGTTCCGCCTGTGCGTCGAGACCCGCTGATCATCGGCGCCGGCCCGGCCGGGACCGCAGCCGCGATCACCCTGGGCCGAAACGGCTATCAGCCTGTTCTGATCGAGCGTTCCGCCGGCCCGACGGACAAGGTCTGCGGCGACTTCCTCAGCACCGACGCCATCGAGCAGATCCGAACGCTGGGCGTCGATCCCGCTTCCCTGGGCGCCGCCTCGATCCACCGCATCCGCCTCATCCACGGCGAGCGCATCGCCGAAACCGATCTGCCCTTCCCCGCCCTGGGCCTGTCCCGCCGCACCCTCGATGCAGCCCTGCTCGCCCAGGCCGAACGCGCCGGCGCCGTCGTCCAGCTCGGCCAGACGGTCCGCCAACTGGCTCGCGACGCCGGCCTATGGACGGCCCGAACCGGCGATCAGACCGCACTGACCGCCGAGACCGTCTTCCTGGCCACCGGCAAGCACGATCTGCGCGAACTGCCGCGCGTACGCATCGGTCGCGGCGCCATTGGCATGAAAATGTACTTCGCTCCGGCGCCGACCCCGGCGAAGTGCCTGGAGGGCGCCATCGAGCTGACACTCTTTCCCGGCGGCTACGCCGGCATGCAGCATGTCGAAAACGGTCACATGGTTCTCTGCATCGCCGTGCAACGCCAGGCATTCCAGAGGTATGGCGGCGGTTGGCCAAGTCTGATCGCCGCGATCGAGCTGCGCAGTCGGCATTTCGCCACAATGCTGGCCCGCGCCCGCCCGCTGCTGCCGCGGCCGTTAGCGGTTGCCGGCATCCCCTACGGTTACCAGGCCCGCCGCGCAGCATGTCCCGACGGTCTGTTCCGGCTCGGCGATCAGGCCGCGGTGATCCCGTCCCTGACCGGAGATGGCATGGCCATCGCCTTGCACAGCGGCACGAGCGCCGCCGAAATCTGGCTGGCCGGCGCCGACTCGGGCACTTATCAGGCGGCCCTGACGCGCACCCTGGCGCCACAGATGCGACTCGCCGGTGTGCTGCATCACGCCTGCATGAGCGGCGGCGTTCAATCCGCGCTTATCCGGGGGGCCGCCCTATTTCCGGCACTGTTGCGCCAGTTCGCGCGACGGACACGGTTGCGACAGCATCGAACTGACCGAAGCCGCGGGCCCTCGCCCTGACGGTCGGATCAATCCCGTCCCCTGTCACGCTTGGCGGCTGTCGCGGGTCGCTTTCGGGTCGTCATGCCGGCGCCGGTCGGCATCCACGCCTTTTTCGCGACGAATCAAAGGCGCGGATGTCGGACCTGCGCCCGGCATGACGGGGAAGCGCCGCGCGGGCGATTCGGCGTCATGGCCGGTTGTTATAACGCCGCGTCCCCTTGATTGCGGGCGTTCCCGCCGCGACGAATGGGGTTGCTCGCAAGCAGCGGCACGATTGTGACTCGATATCGCCACCTTCAGCAGCCGGCTCCCGCACCTGTAATGGTGGCCCAAACTTATAGATGCGTTTAAGCAATATTTCTGTTCTCAAACCGGAAAGCCCCCGCTAGACTGTTGCGGCGAGCAAACCGCCGCTCGTTGGGTCTCTTCATGAGGGGAGGCTGGCTTGCGCCGGTCGTCAAATCTCGGAATGTCGCGCACACGCAGGAACGAAACGTCTCGGCTGGCATCCGTTGTGGTGGCTGTTTGTGCCGCAGTCTTCGTCGGCTGCCCGTGGCCCGCGCTGGCCGCGCTCCCCTGCGGAGACCAGCCGGAGCTCGTTGAAATGAACGTCGCAGCGCAAATCAAGCGAGACGTCGCAGAAAAGGCCAGTCTCATCCTGCAGGCACCGGCCAGCGTCAACCTGCGTGGCTTCGTGGCCGCCAAACGCCGTGAGCTGCGGCAGAAATACACCGAGATCGACAAGACGGCGCTCGACCAGTATCTGCTGTGGGTCACCTGCCAGGCCATCTCGAAAGACCCCGGACTCGCGGCAAGCCAGAAGTTCGATGAGTATTCGAACCTCTACCGCCTCCTGAGCGAACCGATCGTGCAAGCCGCTCCGCCTGAATGATACCGGCCGGCGTTTACGCCGACGACCAGAATCCAGCCTGATCCTGACCCCCGGTCACCTCCGCTCGCACCGGCAAGTCCTGGACCCGGTGAACCGGATCCGCCGGTCCATGATGGTGAAACGATGCGGCGCGACGACGTGGGCTGAGCGTCATCGTCGGCTTCCCTCGCAACCCGAACGACCGCTCAGCCTTAACCCGGCATGAACAAAAGCCGGGTTGCATCGCACCCGCGCCTGCCGCAGAAAGCCGTATGCTCTCCGGCAACATGTTCACCCGGCTCGATATCTATATCTTCCGCCAGGTGCTGTTCGCACTGGTCGTGGCCACCGGCGGCCTCACCGCCCTGATCTGGCTCACCCAGTCGCTGCGGTTCGTCGACCTCGTGGTCAACCGCGGTCTGTCCCTCCTCGTGTTCCTGCATCTGACCGGCCTGCTGATCCCCAGCTTCGTCGCCGTGATCCTGCCGATCACCACCTATGTCGTGATCCAGTTCGTCTATCAGCGCATGGCAACCGACCGGGAACTGACAGTGATGCGCGCCGCGGGCCTTTCCCCCTGGGCGCTGGCGCGGCCGGCGCTGGCTGTGGCACTGCTGGCCACGATCGCCGGCTATGCCCTCAGTCTCCGGTTGGTGCCGGCTTCGCTGGACGACTTCAAGCAGTTCCAGTGGGAAATCCGCAACCGCCTCGCGGCCTTCCTGCTGCAGGACGGCGTGTTCACCCCGCTGTCCGACAAGCTGACGGTCTATATCCGCTCCCGCGATCAGGACGGCACGTTGCACGGCATCCTGGTCGATGATGCACGCGATCCCACCGCCCACGCCACCATCCTCGCCGAACGCGGGCGGCTGATCGACAGCCCCAGCGGACCGCGCGTGCTGCTGCTGGACGGCAGCCGGCAGGAAATCGACCACCAGACCGGTCGGCTCGACATGCTGACCTTCAAGCAGAACGAGATCGACCTGGCCGAAGCCACCAAGGACGAGACCGCGCGCCCGGCCGACATGTCGGAGGTCCCGTTGAAGGATTTGCTCGATCCCCATCCGCTGTTCGAGCGCGACCGGCCGAAATGGATAGCCGAGGGCCACAAGCGGATGGCCGCCCCGCTGACGACGCTGTCGTACGCCATGGTCGGCCTGTTCTCAGCCCTCGGCGGCATGTTCCGGCGCCATGGCGGTGTCGTGCGGCCGCTGGTCACCGTTGGCGCGATGGTTGGACTGCTGGCGTTCGGCCTGGCCTTCGGCACGCTCGCCGCGCGCGACAACAGCCTGCTGTTCCTGATGTGGGTGCACGCCATCGTACCCGGCGTCGTATGCGCCTGGCTGCTGCTGGGTCCCTCGGTCTCGCTGTTCCACACCCAGCCGGCGGAAGCCTGAGAGTTGAAATCGAATGCCTCGATTGATGCTCAGGCGCTGACCGCATGACCGCGGCGATCACCCTCTCGATCTATATCGTCCGCCAGTTCGCCCTCGCCGTCAGCGGCATGCTGCTGGCGCTGTCCGGTCTGGTGGCCATGTTCGACTTCATCGAGCTGCTGCGCCGCTCCGCCAGCCACCCCGAGGTCAGCTTCGGCACGGTCAGCCAGATCGCCGCCCTGCGCCTGCCCTACGTCGCCATGCAGATCCTGCCCTTCGCGGTGCTGCTGGGCGGTATCCTGTGTTTCTGGCGGCTGACGAGGTCGTCGGAACTGATCGTCGCGCGCGCCGCCGGTATCTCGGCGTGGGAGTTTCTGACCGCGCCGACCCTGTGCGCGCTGATGTTCGGCATCGTCGGGACGACGGTGATCAGCCCTGTCGCGTCGGTCATGCTGGGGCGGGCCGAGGCGATGGACAACGCCTATCTCCGCACCGGCGGCGGCCCGCTGGCGCTGAACGGCGGGCAGCTCTGGCTGCGCCAGTCGGACCGGCAGACCTCACCGCAGGGCGTCGCCATCATTCATGCGCAACAGGTGGAACTGCACGGCAAGCAGCTTATTGCGCAACAGGTCAGCGTGTTCCGCCTCGACGGGTCCGACAGGCTGCTGACCCGAATCGAGGCGACAAAGGCGACCCTCGGCGGCGGCAACTGGGTTCTGGAGAGCGCCCGCTCGATCCGCCCCGACCAGTTGCCGGAGCCCCCGCAACTGATGAACCTGCCCACCGATCTGACGGTGAACCGCGTGCAGGAAAGCTTCGCCTCCCCCGACACGCTGTCGTTCTGGGCGCTGCCGGGGTTTATCGCCCTGCTCGACCGTTCGGGGTTCTCCTCGATCCGCCACCGGCTGCATTTCCAGGCCCTGCTCGCCCTGCCGCTGCTGTGCGCGACCATGACCCTGGTTTCCGCCGGTTTCTCAATGCGCCCGGCCCGCCGCGGCGGCGTGGCGAAGATGATCGGCAGCGGCGTCGCGGCCGGTTTTGCCCTGTTCGTGGTCTCGAAGATCGCCGAGGAGATCGGTCAGTCCGGCGCGCTGCCCGTCGTGCTAGCGGCGTGGGCGCCGGCCGCGTCCGGCCTTATGCTCGCCGTTGCCCTGCTGCTACACACCGAAGACGGGTAACCGGCAGGGAACCGCCCAAGGTTTGAACGCCCTGGCTGAGGATGGATCGCTTGTACCGTTCACGATTGAGTGTCCGTCCGCGAAGTCTGGCACCGCTGGACCCACCCGCGAGACGTTCCGGACGGACACTCAAACGTGTCATCCTTCCAGGTAACGCCGCCCCGGTCCTTGCGATCCTGTTTGTCACGCTGCTGTGCTTCGGGGCGGGAACCGCCCGCGCGCAGTTCGGCGCCCTGACCGGCGCCGCGTCTTCAGGTCATACGACCAGCAGCAACGAACCGGTCACCTTCAGCGCCGACGAGGTGGATTACGACAAGGACAAATCCCTGGTCACCGCCACCGGCCACGTTGAGGCGTGGCAGAACGGCCATATCATGCGCGCCGACAAGATCGTCTTTGACCGCAATACCGGCGTGGCCGCTGCCACCGGGCATGTCGTGCTGCTGGAACCGGACGGCGAGGTGCTGTTCGCCGACTACGCCGAGATGCAGAACAACATGAACGACGGCATCCTGAAGGACATGCGGGCCCTGCTGGCGCAGAACGGCAAACTGGCGGCGAACGGAGCGCAGCGTACCGGCGGCCAGATCAACGAGCTGTCAAAGGTCGTCTACACGACCTGCAACCTCTGCGCCAAGGACCCGACCCGCCCGCCGTTGTGGCAGCTCCGAGCGTCCTCGGCCGTGCAGGACCTGGAGCACAAGAAGATCGAGTACAAGGATGCGACGCTGGAGATGTGGGGCGTCCCGGTCGCCTATTTCCCGTATTTCTGGAATGCCGATCCCTCGGTGAAACGCGAATCCGGCATTCTGCCGCCGGTCATCGGCACCTCCTCCAACGTCGGTTTCTTCTACGGCCAGCCATACTATCTGGTGATCGACGACCAGTCGGACGCGACCTTCCTGCCGATGATCACGACCGAGGCCGGACCGCAGCTCGACATCGAGTACCGGCGACGGTTCAACGACGGCTCGCTGCTGGTGAACGCGTCCGCCGGGTACATCGACGGTTCGCCGCAGGGCTCGTTCGTGAGCACGGGCCTCTTCAATTACGATGACACCTGGCGGTGGGGGTTCAACGTCAACCGCGCCTCCTCGACCGACTATGTGCGCGACTTCCACCTGGTGGAAGGACTGACCGGCGATCAGAACGTCCTGACGAGCCAGTTCTACATCGAGGGCTTCGGCGAAGGCTCCTACACAAGGCTGGATTCGAAAGCCTATCAGGCGCTCAATTCCGCGCTGATCAGCAGCGCGCTGCCGACCGTGCTGCCGCGCTACCAGTACAGCTATTTCGGCACGCCGGATTCTCTTGGCGGCCGGTTCTCGCTTTCGACCGGCGCCTTCAACGTGATCCGCTCCACCGGGACCGACACAAGGCGGGCCTCACTGACGATGGAGTATGAGCGGCCGTTCGCAGGTTTGCTGGGCGACCAGTGGAAGGTCACGCTGCACGGCGACGCCGCCGCCTACGACGCCGTGGACGCTAACGACATTCCGAATTTTGCCCCGAACCGCAACATCGACACGGCCCGTGCCCTGCCGCAGTTGGCGGTGGATTTCCGCTGGCCGTTCGCCCGCGACAGCGGTGCCTGGGGCACCCAGATCATCGAACCGATCGCCCAGGTGATCATCGCGCCGCAAAGCGGCGACAGCCAGTTGCGCCGCATTCCGAACGAGGACAGCCTGGATTTCGAGTTCACCGACGCCAACCTGTTCGGCTTCAACCGCTTCACCGGCATCGACCGGCTGGACGGCGGCGTGCGCGCCAACGTCGCGCTGCACGGCGCCTGGTATCTGGGCGGGACGACCTTCGACGGCCTGGTCGGGCAGTCCTACCGGACCAACAAGGACGATCTTTTTCCGGCGTCCTCGGGGCTCTATGACCAGGTGTCGGACATCGTCGCGCGCGGCACGTTCGCGCCCACCAGGTGGCTGGACTTCACCTACCGCACCCGGCTGGACAAGGACACCCTGAACACGCATTTCGCCGACGCCGTCGCATCGGCGGGCGTCGATAAATTCCGGGTGTCCGGCGGCTATATCTATACCACCTTCAATCCCTTCAGCTATTACGACCAGCCTGCGCCGCCCCCGGCGGGCAACCCATACTACTTCCCTCGCAACGAGGTTACTGTCGGACTGTCATCCAAATGGGGCAACTACCGGTTCAACGGCTATGCCCGCCGTAACCTCGCCACCAACCAGATGGTGGCGGTCGGCGCCGACGCCATCTATGAGGACGAATGCTTCATCTTTGATCTCCGGTTGTTCCGCCGCTATACGAGCATCAACGGCGACAGCGGTTCCAGCGCCGTGCTGTTCCTTGTTACGTTCAAAACGATCGGCCAGTTTGGCTATCGCGCCCTATGAATCCGGGAGTGCCTGAGATGCCGACCCTTCGCCACAGCCGTGTATGCGGCTCGCTCCCGGGGCTTGCCGGGGCGCTTGCCTTGATGCTGGTGCTTCCGGCCGGCCCCTTCGCCGACGCGGCACCGGCAACGCCAACCGCGTCTCCGACCGCGAAGCCGGCCGAATCCACCCCGCCAGCGAAGCCGGCCGAATCCACGACGGCGGCCAGGACGGCCGAATCCACCGCGCCGGCGAAGCCAGCCGAGGCCCCAGCGCCGGGGCAGCCACTGGCAGACACCAGCCGCATCGCCGCCGTCGTCAACGGCGACGTCATCAGCCAGGCCGACATCGCCAACCGGGCCCGCTTGTTCGCCATCTCGACCGGGCTGCCGCTGTCCTCGGACGTGATCGACCGGCTCGGACCCCAGATCCTGCGCCAACTGGTCGATGAGCGGCTGCGCGTGCAGGAAGCCCAGCGGCGCAAGATCGTCATCCAGGACGCCCAGATCGCCGCCGCGATCAAGGAAATCGAGTCCCGCAACAACATGCAGCCGGGTGCGCTGCGGGCGAAGCTCGCCGCCGACGGCGTTAGCGCACGCACCCTGATCGACCAGATCCGCGCCCAGTTGGCCTGGTCGCAGATGCTGCGCGAGGTTGTCTCGGACCGGGTCAACGTCTCCGAAGCCGACGTGGCCGAACAGCAGAAGCTGGTGGCCCAGCAGATCGGCCAGACGGAATACCACGTGGCGGAAATCTTCATTCCGGTCGACGACCCTGCCAACAGCGCCGACGCCCAGCGCTTCGCCGACACGGTGATCTCGGAACTGCGCGCCGGCGCGGCGTTCCCGCTTGTCGCCGCGCAGTTCAGCCAGACCCAGTCCGCGCTGGAGGGTGGCGCACTCGGCTGGGTGCAGACCAACCAGCTCGATCCCGCCGTCGCTCGGATCGTCACACAAATGCCGGTTGGCGCGGTCAGCAACGCGGTGCGTGTGCCCGGCGGATTTTCGATCGTCTCGCTGCAGGCCAAGCGGGAGATCGGCAATCAGGTCAGCAGCGTCGTGACGCTGCGCCAGGCGTTCGTCGCTTTTACGACGCCGCTGGCGGATCCGCAGCACCCCACCGACCAGCAGCGGGCGGCGCTGGCAAAGGCCAGGGCGATCGAAGGTTCGGTGCATGGCTGCGATCAGATGGAGGCGACGGCGAAGGCCGCGAACACGCCGAACCACCCGGTCGACCCGGGCGATGTCCGGGTGGACGGCGTCAACCCCCCCGCCTTCCGGCAGTTGCTCGAGACGATTCCCCTCGGCAAGCCCACCGAACCACTGATCTCCCGCGATGGCATCGCCGTGATCGCGGTCTGCACGCGCGAGCAGAAGAACGTCGGCGAGATAACGCCGCAGGAAATCCAGCACCGGCTGGTCGAGGAGCGGATCGAAATGCTGTCCCGCCAGACCATGCGCGACCTGCGCAGGAAGGCCACCATCGACATGCGCGACCACGGGGTCTGAACCGGGGTCCGCCGCGCTTGGCCGAGCCACCCGGCCGCCCGCCGCCGAGTGGCCTGCCCGCTGTTGGTGTTCCCCCCGTTGACCTGCCGCCCGCTGGCCTGCCCCCCTCTGGCCTGCCCCCCTCTGGTCCGCCCCCCGCGCCAGCCCTGCCGCCGTTGCGCGACGTCATCGCCCGCCACGGCCTCGCCGCCCGCCACTCGCTCGGTCAGCACTTCCTGCTCGACGGCAACCTGACCGATCGCATCGTCCGCGAAGCCGGCGACCTCTCCGGCCGCCATGTGATCGAGGTCGGACCAGGACCCGGCGGCCTGACCCGCTCGCTGCTCGGGTCCGCCGCCACCACCATCACCGCGATCGAACTGGACCGGCGCGCGATCGGCGCTCTGACCGAACTCGCCACCGTCGCCGGCGGCCGGCTGCACGTGATCGAGGGAGACGCATTGTCGGTCGATGCCGCGGGGCTGGTTCCGACGCCTCGGGTGGTGATCGCGAATTTGCCATACAACGTGGCGTCCCCGCTGCTGGTCCGCTGGCTCCGCCATGCCGCTTCGTTCGAGCGCCTGACGTTGATGTTCCAGCAGGAAGTCGCGGAACGGATCTGCGCGGAGGCCGATACGCCCGCCTATGGCCGACTGTCAGTCCTGGCGCAGTGGACCTGCGAGGCAAGGATCGTGATGCGCCTGCCGCCCGCGGCCTTCACCCCGCCGCCGAAAGTGTGGTCCGCGGTGGTGAGCCTGACCCCGCACGCCGTGCAGCCCGACGCAGCGCTGTTCAGCGCCATGGAGGCACTGACAGCGGCAGCGTTCGGCCAACGCCGGAAGATGCTGCGCGGATCGCTGCGCGCACTGGGCGGCAAGGCCCTGCTGGCCCGCGCCGGGATCGCCCCGGAACGCCGGGCGGAGACACTGTCGGTGGCGGAGTTTCATCGGCTGGTGGGGGTGACGGCGGCCCCTGACGGTTGATCGGGTGGGGTCCTGACATTGGTCATCAGGCGACTGGTCGATGGAACGGACCGCGGGTCGTCTACAGGACTGCGGTCCGCTTGGGCCGCTTCCCATCCCTATGCAGTCGTTCATCACCGTTGACTTGGAGGAGACTGGAATTGGCCGGGAGCGGACCGGAGGCTTCAGCCGTTCGGGTGCGGGAGCGGACGTTCAGATCCAAGGGCTCAGATGCCAGCCCGCAAACTTACGTCTTCCCCGGATTTCCAAAAGCGATGATGCCGCTCCCAAACGGTTCAGGGATAGCTCGACACCAGTTGCTGATATGCGGCAAAGGCGTCCAGGACGCCGTTGCCAAGTCGTCGGTTCCAGCCTGGCCCTTGCGTTTGCATGGCCGTGTAATTCAAGATTAGCTTCAGGACGACAGGCGGTATCGTGGTCTGATCCCAAGTTGCTTTGCTTCTCAGTGCGCACACGATACCCGCGGCGACAGCGGCCGAGGCGGAGGTACCGGTACTCGGCGGATACAGTCCCGATGCCCCGACGAACTGGGTGGGCGCGCAAAGATCGGGTTTCTGCGCTTGCAGATGTGGCGTTGGCCCTGGCCCCTCGGACGAGTAGCCCGGCCACGTTTCGTCCACCCTTACTCCGCCCACCGTCAGCACGTCTCGATGGGCGTTGGCGCCCCAGATTCCTCGTCCCGGCCCGTAATCGTCCGGCCCGCACCGCCCGTCCGGACACACCTCTCCGCAATTACCAGCGCAAAAGACCATATCGAACTTATGCGAGGCCACCTGCTCGATCATGCGTATAAAGTAGTGAGGCGGCGGCAGGCCGGGCGTGCCCAGATTTTCGGTATATTCCCCGAGGTACATCCCTTCGGAGCGACGATCGAAGATCGCCCATGCATTCATGAAGATCCAGGGACCGGGATACAATCCCACCTGGCGGAACGCTTGTATATCCTTCAGAATCTTATGAAACACTGCGTGCGCGGCGTGGAGAAAGTTAGGAATATTGTAGATTTTGGGAGGCGGGATCAGCGGCACATCAAAAATTGTGACTCGTGGTGCCATGGCCAGAATATTGTTTACAATCATCATCCCGTGCAATGCGTCGGTACCGGTGGTCATTCCCGGTAGCGGCGGCGCAGGAAGCGTTGGATCACTGGCGGTCGGTTGCCAGCCCCCGCCGAAATGACCTGCGGGGATAATACTTTCGTCGATGCCCGAGTCGATCAGAACAACGTTGACCGATTGTCCGTTAAGGTCCTGCAACTGATCGGCCCCGATAAGACGGCGCGCATCGTCAAGCGTTCCGAACAGCGTGGCATCCGGTGCGACCGGGATACTGTATTCGCCGACAGTCAGTGCCGGATTAATACCGACCCAGCGCAGCGGGCTGTCACCCTTGTTGATGCGCGCGATGACCGCGTCGCGGAAGTTTCGCGCCCGATCGTCCGTCGGAAACGAAACGTTGCAAACCTCTTGCGGCGTGAACGGTGTCTTAAGCAGGCCCGGAACCCGAGAATAAAAGGTGACCAGCGGCACGTCCTCGACCGTGAAGTCATTTTTCGTCACGCCCGCCCAGTGCGGCCCCAATTCGCGCAACAATGCCTGTTGGACGACATCGGCTTGCAGAGGCTGCTGGGCCAGCGACGCCGGCCGCACGAGAGCTTCAGCGTCAAACACTACGTATTGCTGGGCGGTCAGGCTGGTCGCCATCACGTAAACTCCCCAAAACGACATGGCCGCCGATAACGGGTCGCGCCTCGGCGAGTTCGTAATTAATCATTCGACACGAATGCGACGGATCGTCGGCGCTCGGCCTGGGTTGTTTCCGGCTACGGCCATTCGTTTTTCGCCAGGGCAATGGCACCCGTCATCGCGGTAGCCAGGCTAGGACATTGCATCAACAATCCGAACGCCGCGATCGCGAGCTTCATTCCGGCATCGCTATCACTCGGATAATGGAGGCCTAAAACCTCCCGGTTGCGGGCCACCCGTTCCGCCAGCCGATTCAATAAAGTGCTCGGCGGCGTCAACGGAAGTGCGGTGTTTGTCTTTGTCAGTGAGGTCGTAACTACACCAGGCATGACCTGACCCAGCAGTTGGGATACCAGATAGGCCTGCGTTGCATGGCCGCTCGGATAGGATGCATGACCGGGCACCGCGATGGGCGGCATCAACGCGGGCGACAACTGAGACGGCCGGGCACGCTGCTTCTGGCGTTTATAGTGCATCGCGAGGAATTCGCCGACTACGATGGCGGTCCGCGCCAGCCGGAATGTCCAGGGATGAGAATACGGGCTGAACATCAGCAGGCCAGCCCAATACCCAACCATATCCGTCATCTGGGCGAGCGCCTCCGACATCACCTCGGCACGGTACTCCGCCAGCAGCTGCAATTGATCCAGTTCTGGCCAAACGTTAGCTTTGGCAAGCAAGGGATCATCGACCTTGGTCACGACTGTCCAATCGCTTCCGCCCAATTTTGCCTGAACAAACTCGGCGAGGACGGTCATTCCGAACAGGCTCGCATCCCAGGCCAGGTCAGGGTAAACCACAGCAGTAGAGTCCCGGTAAATCGAAGTGCCGAGATTACTCGGCGGCCAGGGGACGAGATCGCTTGGCGGCCACCGCATGGCTGGGAACCATCCGGCTGGCCCCACGACGAGCGTCGGCGATAGGCCAATCGGGCGCACGACCGGCGAAACCAGAGAAACGCCGCCTCCGGCTCCCGTGCCCAGATCCGCCGTACTCCCGGTGCCCCCGGTCCCACCGGTTCCCCCGGTCCCCCCCGTTCCACCGGTGCCCCCGGTTCCTCCCGTTCCAGCGCCAGCCATCGTGCAGATCCCCCCTCAGGCTGAAGTCATCGCGACGCGGTCCACTGTGGTTCAGAAGAAAATCCTGACCTGGATCCCACGTCCCAAGGTCACAATAAGCGCACCAATGGCGCGCAATCGGTATGAAGTACTTCATAGCCAGAAATCGTCAATCACTGATCCGCTGAAAAATCGCGACTCAGTTTCCGCGGCGATCCCGTCAAGGCCGCACGATCGTTTCATCACCTGGGCACCTTGCACGTTTCCCATTCTCGCGAGGATAATGGATTTGTGCCAGCCACTATGAGGCGGTCCAGACGTGGCGTCTGGCTGGGTATCCAGTCGGCATATCTGTGTTGGGGGCGGGCAGTGGTAATGTCTGATGACGACACCAGACCAACGGCGCTGACCACGCTTTTGTCCTCCTGGCCCGAACCGATTCAGGTTGGCGCGAACCTGGGGAGCGGCCAGATCGAGCGGCATCTCGCGGCGTTTCTTGCCCTCGATATTAAAAGCTACAGCGTCATGATCTCCCGCGATGAGGTTGGCGCGCACAAGCGTGTGGGCAAGGACCTTGCGACGATCGTGCGTCAAATCCACAGATACGGCGGTCGGATACTGCAATTCTCTGGTGACGGACTGCTGGCCGCATTCTCCAGTTCGCGTTCAACGCTGCAAGCCGCGTTGCGAATTCAGTCCGCGGCCTGGAAACGGAACGGCCGTCGCCCGGCGGACCGGCAGATCGAGTACCGAATCGGAATCAACGCCGGGGACATCGTGGTCCAAGGCGGACGCGTCGGAGGTGATACCGTCAACATCGCGGCGCGCCTGGAACAGATCGCGGAGGCGGGCGGGATCTGCATTTCAGAGGCCGTGTTCGCGCAGGTACACAGGACCGTCGAGGCGACCTACACGAACATCGGTGCGATTCGCCTTAAGAATATTCGGTACCCCGTTGGCACATACCGTGTCTCGTTGAAGCGCGAGCCGACGATCCACGAGGAACGGACCCAACGCGCGACGGCGGCAGCGCCGGCGGACACTCAGGATTACCGTCCATCAATCGCGATCTTGCCGCTCGACAATCTGAGCGGGGCTGCCGCGACCGACTACTTCTCAAATGGCGTCGTCGAGGACGTCATCGTTTCGCTTGCCGGTCTGCGAGAGCTGCGGGTGATCTCGCGCACATCAACGTTGAGTTATCGCAGTAGCGAGACCGACGTGAGGGAAGTTGGCCGGGCGCTGGGGGTCGGATACGTTTTGTCCGGCAGCATCCGCCGCACCGAGAAGACGATCCGTGCTTCGGTGGAATTGTCGGACACGCAGACCGGCTTCAGCCTTTGGGCCGAAGTCAATCAGTTTCCACCTGGCGACTTGTTCGAGATTCAGGACCGCCTCGTCCGACGCATCGTCACCAGAATTGCCCCGCACATCCGGGAGGAGGAGTTGCGACGGGCGATGCGCGTGAGACCGGAAAGTATGACCGCCTACGATCGGTTGCTTCAGGCGCTCCACCTCATGGATTACATGGACAAGGATATGTTCGGCCAAGCGCGTGATGTACTCCGGGCGGCCATGGACGATGATCCGCGTTTCGCGATGCCGGTCGCATGGTCGGTTTGGTGGCACATAATCTGGGTAGGACAGGGCTGGTCGACTGATCCAGAGGGGGACTTCGCCACCGCCAGGGCGCTGGCGGAGCGCGCGATCACCCTCGATCCAACTAACGCGCTCGGCCTCGCCATGATGGCCCACCTGAGCGCATTCTTGCAACACGACTACGACGCCGCGCTGATGTTTTTCGCACGCGCGCTCGAAGCCGGGTCCAGTAATGCCATTGTTGTTGCCATGTACGCGTTGACGCTCGCTTATGTCGGCCGCGGGGAAGAGGCCGTGGAAAACGCCAGACAGGCAGTCAGGCTATCGCCGCTCGATCACAGAATGTTCTTGTTTCATAACATACTGGCCTGGGCGAACTTCGCCGCGGGATGTTACGCCGAGGCGGCGAAATGGGCACGTGCCTCCGCCAGCGCGTCTCCTAGATTCACCGCCAATTGCCGCATCTTGATCGGATCTTTGGTCGCAAGCGGAGCAGACCAAGAGGCTCGAATGGAGGTGACTAGGCTGCTGACCCTTGATCCGGATTTCACACTCAGCCGATACAAGCGTACACTTCAACCGTATCACGATCCCGGCATCCGGGCTAAGTTCCTGGAGTGTCTAGCGGCGGCGGGGGTGCCACCTTGACTACTCTGGCCTCCCTCTGCGTGACGGGCTCGGATCAGCCCAGCTTCCAGTTCGATCTCACTGCACGACTTCTCCGACGATCAACTCAGCGAACTGGATGTTGCATTGGGCCGATGCTTCAGTTCGATTCTCTAATATATAAACGCCTCCCCCGGTCCAGAAGCGCCTCTTGACTCAGACAGCCAACGCCCATATATAACCGTAAAGTTATATAAGTGATCGGCTATAGAAGATGACGCCAGACCACCTCACCGCGACCTTCTCGGCCCTCGCCGACCCCACCCGCCGCGCCATCCTCGCTCGGCTGACGCTGGGCCAGGCCTCCGTGAACCAGCTTGCCGAACCCTTCAGCCTCAGCCAGCCAGCGATCTCCAAGCACCTTAAAGTGCTTGAACGCGCCGGCCTGATCACCCGCGGCCGGGAAGCGCAGTGGCGTCCCTGCAAGCTGGAAGCCGCCGCTCTGAAGGACGTCGCCGACTGGCTCGAACCATACCGCCGCCTCTGGGAACAGCGGCTGGACCGGCTTGATGAGCATCTGCGGATGCTGCAATCCGAAACTGGAGGGAAAGCAACATGACGCGTCCCGCGACCGACCGCGAAATCCTGATCACCCGCGACTTCGACGCGCCGCGCGAACTGGCGTGGCAGGCGATGACCAATCCCAGACATGTTGTGCAATGGTGGGGACCGCGCGGCTTCACCACCACGATCCAGGACATGGACCTGCAGCCCGGTGGCGTATGGACATATGTCATGCACGGACCGGATGGCACGGACTATCAGAACCGCAGCGTGTTCCAGGAGGTGGTCTACCCCGCGCGCCTCGTCTTCGCGCACGGCGGCAGCAAGGCCGGCGGCCCCGAGGCCGATTTCATCGCCACATGGACGTTCGACGCACTCGACGACAACAAGACCCGGGTGGCCATCCGCATGGTCTTCCCCACGGTGGCAGCGCGCGACACCATCGTCCGCGAGTACGGCGCCATCGAGGGCGCTCACCAGACCCTCGAACGCCTCTCGGAACATCTGCCGACGATGGGTTTCGCCTCCCGCGACATTGTCATCGAGCGCACCGTCGATGCGCCGCCAGCGCTGGTGTTCCGATGCTGGACCGATCCCGCGCACATGGCGCACTGGTGGGCGCCGCACGGCTTCACCAACCCGGTCTGCGAACTCGACGTGCGGATCGGCGGCACGTGGCGCATCGTCATGCGCGCACCCGGCGGGACGGACTATCCATGTCACGGCGTATACCAGGAGATCGTGCCGGACCGACGGCTGGTGTTCACCAACATCGCGACGGACGCGGCCGAAAACCCGGTGCTCGACGGGCGGACAACGGTCACGTTCGCCGAAACAGACGGCAAGACAAAAATGACCGTTACCACAGGCGCGATCGCCGTCGTGGACTATGCCGCCGCGTATCTCGAAGGGATGGAGATCGGCTGGACCCAGAGCCTCGAACGTCTCGACGCGGAGGTGGCAAGATCATCCTGAACACGAAGCGCCCGTCGGCACGCGCGGTTCGGCGCCGGCGACGCAACGGATCGCACGCATGCCCCACCCGGATCTGATCCCCGCCCTCTGGCTGCTCTGGGCGATTGGCTGGACGGTCTCCGCCTTCCCAACCAAGCGCGCCCTTCGCACCGAGGGCATCCGCTCGGGACTGTCCCACCTGATCCCGCTTGCCCTTGGCGCCGCACTGCTGATTTTCCCGCACGCCGGCGGCCCGTTCCTGGACATGCGCATTGTCCCCAGATCGGCGGGGACGGTCCGGACCGGTACAACATTAGTCGCCCTCGGCCTAGGCTTCGCCGCCTGGGCGCGCATCCACCTGGCTGGCAACTGGAGCGGCGCGGTCACATTGAAGCAGGACCACAGCCTGACGCGAACCGGGCCTTACCGATGGGTGCGCCACCCGATCTACACCGGACTGCTGACCGCGGTTCTGGGCAGCGCGATCGACGAGGCGGCGTGGCGCGGCCTCATCGGCTTGGCACTCATCCTCCTGGCGTTCCGGCGCAAGATCACCATCGAGGAACGCTTCCTCACCACGCAGTTCGGCGACGCCTACACCCGCTATCAACGCGAGGTGCCAGCCCTGATCCCCTGGCCAGCCGAACGGCGTTAACCGGACTTCACCACCCAGACGACCACCCCAAACGCCACCGCCAGGGTGACCACCGCCCAGACCGGGTTCACCAACCGGGGCGCCACTGCCTCCGCCGGCATCAGCTTCGTCCCGGTCACCATCGGCCGCAAAAGATTCTGCCGCTTCAGCACCGCATAGGCCACGATCGCCAAAACATGGAGAACGATCACCGCCTCGATCGCCCTGAAATTCAGATGGTGGATGTGACTGAGAAAGTCGCTTCGGTCCTTGCTGACCAGATGCATCAGCGGACCCTCGGTGTCGCCGTCGTCGTTGCTGAACAGCCCCGTCCCGGTCTGCACCCCGATCAGCGCCAGCATCACCAGCACCATCCAGCCGCCCGCCGCATTGTGCCCGATCTCGCGGTCCGGTTCGCGCCGCCGCAGATGCGCCAGATGCCGCAGCGCCGCCACAGGGCTGCGCAGGAACCGCGTAAACCGCGCCGTGTCGCTACCGACGAAGCCCCACACGATCCGGAACAGCAGCAAGGCCAGGATCCACTCGCCGATCCACATATGCACGTCCATCTTGTTGAAATACTGCGTCACCCATGCGGCCAGGATCAGCAGCACGATCGCCCAGTGAAACACCCGCACCGGCAGATCCCACACCTTCATTCGCTGCATCCGCTTACCCCTCGATACCGCACCGCACCATACATAAGCTTGCCCCCGTTGCGTCCAGCCGGCGGATACGCTTCTCTGCCATCAATCCAACCGGAGGCAGCGAATGCGCGTCAGCGTGATGCAGATGAACCCCGGCGCCAACAAGACGGAAAACATCGCCCAGGCCCGCCGGCTGATCGAACAGGCGGTGGAGCAGGACCGGCCCGACATCGTCAGCCTGCCGGAAGTGTGGGACTCCCTCGGCGGCGACCGGACGACCCGCACCGCCAACGCCGAAGTGCTGCCGGCCAGGGGCTCCAACGAACCCGGCGGCGACGCCTACGAGTTCCTCCGCGAAACCGCCCGCGCCGCGAAAGTCCACGTCCACGGCGGCTCGATCATCGAGCAAGGCCCCGAAAAGCTGTTCAACACCACCGTCGTGTTCAATCCGGAGGGCACCGAACTGGCGCGCTACCGCAAAATCCACCTGTTCGACATCGTCGGCCCCGACGGCACCGGCTACCGCGAGAGCAACAGCTACGGCGCCGGCGACGAGGTCGTCACCTACCAAGCCAACGGCGTGAAGATCGGCTGCGCGATCTGCTACGACGTCCGCTTCCCCGACCTGTTCTGGAGGCTGCGCGAACTGGGGGCCGAGGTCATCTTTCTGCCCAGCGCATTCACTCTGGCAACCGGCCGGGACCACTGGGAGCCGCTGATCCGCGGCCGAGCGATCGAAACCCAGTGCTGGTTCGCCGCCCCCGCGACCTGGGGAAAGTACCTGGAGGGCAAGGGCGAGCCGCGCTTCACCTACGGGCATTCGATGGTCGTCAATCCCTGGGGCCACCTCGTCGCCCAAGTCTCGGACGGCATCGGCTGGACCACCGCTCGGATTGACCAGGACCTGACCGCTCAGGTGCGCCGCGACATGCCCGTTCTGGAACACAGGCAGCGCGTTTGAGCGGCCTCGTTTCCGGCCCTCCGATCGGTGAGGATCGCGGTTACCTTGCCGGCCAGATCGCCTTCATCGCCGCGCCCACGCCGATCGCGCAGGAGGCGCGGGCAACGCTGATCGGGCGCTATGGCGAGTGCCCGCTGCCCCAGGCCGCCGTCGTCGTGGCCCTGGGCGGCGACGGGTTCATGCTGGAGACCATCCACCAGGTCCTGTCGCTGAACGTGCCGGTCTACGGGATGAACCGCGGTTCGGTCGGGTTCCTGATGAACATTTACAGCGAGGACGACCTGCCGGGGCGCCTTTCCCGCGCTCAGGCGGCGGAACTGCACCCGCTGCGGATGCACGCCGTGACCGCCACCGGCGCGGTGGAGGAGGGGCTGGCGTTCAACGAGGTGAGCCTGCTGCGCCAACTCCGTCAGGCGTCGAAGATCCGCATCTCGGTGGACGGCCGGGTGCGGTTGGCGGAATTGTCATGCGACGGCGTATTGATCTCCACGCCGGCAGGATCGAGTGCGTACAACTTGTCGGCGCACGGGCCGATCGTGCCGCTGTCAGCCAATTTGCTACCGCTGACGCCGATCAGCGCGTTCCGGCCCCGACGCTGGCGCGGCGCGCTGCTGCCGAGCACCGCGGATGTGCTGTTCGAGGTGCTGGAGCCGGAGAAACGGCCGACTGCGGCCGTAGCCGATTTCACCGAGGTGCGCGATGTGGTCTCGGTTGCCGTCAGCGAGGACCGGTCCGTTACGGTGAAACTGCTGTTTGATCCGGACCAGGGGCTGTCGGAACGCATCATCGCGGAGCAGTTCACGGTTTGATGGGGTTTGAGGGGAAACCGCCGTCAATCTTTCAAGCGAGTCGGCTGAGATCGCGCCGGAGCGTGCCCCACGTTGCCGGAGCATGCCCCACGTGTCGGAGCGCGCCCCACTGCCCGGAGCTTGCCCCACGTGCCCGGAGCGTGCCCCACGTGTCATGGCCGGGCTTGTCCCGGCCACCCACGACTTGTCGGCGCCCGAGTATCCTAAGGCTAAGAATACGCTTCGCACTTGACGCCCGACCAGCCAATCGCGTTCGCCAGGGGCCAAGGGTCGGCGCTTTATTAGCGGTTCTCGCCTTAATTCCGAGGGTAGGCGGCGCGAACACGGACCCGGAACCCAAGCCGATGCCTGTGCCACCCGTCAGTCCCGCGTGCATCTCCTCGCCGTTCGGCCCGCGCGTGCTGGCGAACCATCCCCATGCGGGCACCTACCATCATGGCGTCGATCTACCGGCACCGCCAGGCGCGTCGATCGTGGCCACGGCGCCCGGCAAGGTGATCCGCATCCAGAAGAAGGGTCCAGGGGGACTAGAAATTCTGGTGCAGCACGATGGCTTCGTCGCCATCTACTGCCACCTGGGCATGGTCGCCCCATCATTCGCCCAAGGCAAAAGAACCGTCGCGGCGGGCGAGAATCTCGGTGTTGTTGGAAGAACGGGAGTCACTGTCGGCACGCACGTATATTTTGAGATGCTCATCGCCGGAAAGCCGGTCGATCCGACTCCTTATCTGGCTCTGCCGAAATGCAACCACGAGCGATAAACATCGTCTCGATGGCACATTGCTGTCGTCCTTGCGTCCAGTCACGAGGGCCGATCATGGCCGGTCAGCCAATCGGGGCCATGTCCCTGGTGGACACGGCTCCGGGAAGGATTTTTGCCGCCTCCAGTGCAGGGACATCTCTCTTGCCAGAGCTACGATCTGGCTGAGTTGGCGCCGATAATCAATGGGATGCCTCACTCTCCAGCTGCGCCGCAAGCCATCATCCGGCGCGACGATTACCGTTCGACCTGGAACACGACCTTCCCTGTCACACGGTATGCGATTATCCTGTCATGCTCGACGACGCACTCGGCGTCGGCGATGCGGAACGACATGATCCCACGCAAGGTCTTGGCGGCTTCCGTGACGACAGTACGACAGGCATCGTCGAAGCTCACCTCTGACTGTGCCGTGACATCTATGTTGCGGATGATTGGCATTTTTACCTCCCAAAGATGAACCGTTGAACCTTTTGCCGTCAACGCGTTTCGGTTGGACACGTCCTGGGCATGTCGTCAGCCCAGATTGCTCCAATCCACAGGCAAAGAAAATACTGATCGTGGCTTTGCCCGTCACTGATGCAACGGGTGCCGTACAGGCGGCCGATCTGGTGGCGAAGTCCGAAGCGGTGATCCTCAGTGGCAACTTCAAAGGGGCGCTGGCAGTCACTAGTCCAGCGGCGCCAAGGCCTGCGGTTTCATGACCACCAGCCGTCCGTTGTCCTTGCCAAGAATCCCCTCCTGCTCCCACTGTCGCAACTGCTTGTTCACTTTCTCCCGCGAGGCCCCTGCCAGGCTGCTGAGGTCCTTCTGCGACAGCTTGACCTCGATCCGGGTGCCGCGCGGCGAAGCGACGCCGTAATCCCCGCACAGGCGAAGCAGCAACCGGCCCAGGCGTGTCGACAAATCCAGCAGTGCCATGTCCTCCAGCGTGGCGTTGGACCGGCGAAGGCGCTGGCACAGAACCGCCATCAGATGCAGGCACAGGTCACTGTTCGCCCGCAGCAGACGCATGAACTGCGTCCGCTCCAACGTCAGCAGCACGCAATCTTCCTGCGCGGTTGCGTCGGCGCTGCATTCCCCGCCGTCGAGCAAGGTCATCTCGCCCAGCACGTCGCCAGGCCCCAGGACGGTAATGGTCACTTCGCGCCCGTCTTCCGACACCAGGCTGATGCGGACCCGGCCGCTCACGATGATGTCCATCCCGCTGCCCGGGTCGCCCCGGCGGCGGATCATCTCACCCCGACGCATCCTGTGAACCGCTGCACGAGCCAGGATTGCGTCGAGATCGGCGGGTTGCAAGCTCTGGAACAAGCGGGTCTTGGTCAGCGCCTCGCGGCGTTCGGACGCATTCATCTGGGTGCCCCGTCCTTTGTGTGCCTCGTCCTTTGTGTCCTCGTCATTCCCTTGCCCGCTTCCACCGCCGGTGGAACGGAAATCGTCATGGATGACACCTTCGACACCACCACTTGATCCGCCTGACGCCTGATCCGCCCGACGCCTGATCCGCCCGACGCCTGATCCGCCCGACGCCTGATCCGCGTGGAACACGTGTCAGTGCGGCGCGGTGTCCAAACGAAGCAGCCGATACGGCTTGTCCGATGGGGTGCCAGTCAAGCCAAGCAGTTGCACGGCCTTCTCGACCGAGTGGACCACCAGCGGGGCTTTCCGCCCTCGGACGGCGAGGTCATGCCGGGCGAACAGCTCTCGCGGGTAGCCGCTAAGCTCGAGAACGGTCTGCGATATGATCGCCTCACAGGCGAACTCCTTGCAAGCGGCTTCGAGCCGGGCAGCGACATTGGCCGCGTCACCCAACGTGGTGCAGATTCGGCTTTCGGCATAACCGACCTCGCCCACGACCGCCGTGCTGCCGTGAACACCGACGCCGAAGGCGATCGGGTCAGCTATCTCGGCAGCCATGATCTGATTGAGCGCGGCGATGTTGCGGCCGATCAGTCCCAGGGCGTGAACCGATTGGCGGCACGCCCGGTCCGGGGCGCAGGCGAGGCCGAACGTCGCCATCAGTCCGTCCCCGGTAAAGTTGCTCGCCACGCCGCCCGCTTCGGTCACCGCGGCACCAATGGCGTTGATAAACCGGTCGATGATGAACACGGCATCAAACGGGAGGCGCGTGTCTGCGAGCCGGGTGGAGTTCCGCATGTCCACGATCATGGCCACGATAAAGCGCTCCTCGCCCAGGCGAGGGAAAGCCCCGGTCCGTACTGCCGCCGAATCCCAGTGGGGCGGCAGTAGCGGCACGACCGAAATGTCGCCGGCCGGGCACAGTTGGCAAGCCAGCCGCACATGCGGGCCGGCCCCGACCCGATCCAGGACTGCCTGTTCGGTCGCACTGGGTGCCGGAATCCACGTGCCGGCGGGGATAACGCGGATGCGGCAGGTTGAACACCGGCCGCGGCCGCCGCA
This sequence comes from Rhodopila sp., assembly GCA_050010355.1. Lineage (GTDB taxonomy): Bacteria > Pseudomonadota > Alphaproteobacteria > Acetobacterales > Acetobacteraceae > Rhodopila. Next base: position 27,032 of record JBEKLE010000018.1, read on the forward strand.
AACGCTCGCATGCGGGATGCGCGCCACGCGGCTGGCTTCGAGCACGCTGAACCCGTCAGGAATGCGGGCGACCCGGCCGTCCGGATAGGTTACGCGAATGATGCCGCCGCGCCGTTCGCGCAATGCCCGCACGCCACGGGCGAGCAGCACGAGCACCACCAGTCCCAGGGCGGCAAGGAGGCTGAGGTTGCGCTCCAGCAGGAGCTGGGCGTTCTCGGCCGGCTGTCCCACTTGCCAGAGCGAGAGATTGGCCGCCCGCCAGGCGGGATCGTGTGAGAGCGCCAGCACCGTCCGGCCGCCTTGGTAGAATCCCAGCGCCGCAAGCACCGGCAGCATGACCGCCGCGCAGAGCAGGAACGGCTTTGCAACATCGAAGAAACGCTTCAGGCGCAGCCACAGATAAAGCCCGATGCAACCATGGATCCAGGCGACAACAAGCACCGCCACCTGCAGCACACCGAGTTCCGGTTCGGCGACCCATAGCGAATAGAACTCCTGCGCATAACCCTTCTGCAGGCCAAACTGCGCCAGCGAAATGCGTGTCGCAAACAGATGATTCATCAACATGAACGGAATCGACAGGCCGAGCGCGAGCTGCGTTACCTCGGTCCGCGTCCAGCCGAAATGACGGCGCTCATAGAACGCCCACAGGCCCAGGCCGAAATGGGTCGAAAGCGCAATGTAAAGTGCAGCGGTGCCAAGGACGCCCTGCCAGATCCATTTCTGGACCAGCAGGCCGGCCTCCATGGCGGGAACGGAGATATTACCCAGACTGTGGTTCAGCAGATGGGTTCCGACATAGGTGAAAAGTGTCAGACCCGTGATCAACCGCACCCGTCTGATGTTGGATAAATCGCGAAGCAGGATCGAAAAGCTTCGCATGCGGGATCTGTGCCCGGCCATCGCGGCTTTGATTCCGCTGGTTTCCCGCCCGAACATCCAGGCAATCCCATTTGTCAGTCTGGCATTATGGCCGCGGACAAGGTCAGCGCATAGTCATCGGCCCACCAGCATTCTCCTCCGGGTGCCGTGCAAAAAAAGTGATTTCTTTGTTAGATGCGAGTGCGCAATGTGCTGTCGCGCCTTGACGTCACGCTCGTTCCCGACCAGCGCGTTTCACAGGCCAACCGATTGTTCCACCTGGCTCTGGCTCGGTCCAGTGCCCCGTGGAGTTCTGCACCAGGATCGAGCACGCGAATCCTTCGCGCCCGGTCAGGTCAAAGTCCAACGGCCTCTGACCTGACCCTGCCAATGAGGGTAGCCGCCCTCGGCTGTCCGCTGTCTACGGGTTGGTCTGATCGACAGCGGACGAGGCATTCATGGCCGGCTGGATTTGGGCGCCGAAAGCACACTCAAATTCAACCAGGAAGACAGCGGCGTCGGGTTGCTCAACAGCACCTTCCAGCCGAGCCGCGAGGACAGCGGCGTCGGGTCGTCAGACAGAACATTCTTGCCAATCCGGTTGGACAGCGGCGTCGGGTCGTCCGAGAGCACCTTCCTGCCGGACCGCGTGGATAAGGGCGTCGGGTCGTCCGACAGAACCTTCCATCCAAGCTTCGACGACAACGGCGTCGGGTCGTCTGAAAGGAACGGCAAGCCATGCGACAACGGCTTCTTCGTCGGCGCGTCCGAGAGCGTCCGCCAGTTCAGCCACTTCGACAGCGGCGCCGGATCATCCAAAAGCACCGGCCAGCCGAATTTAGACGAAAGCGGCGCCGCCGAACTCCAATCCACGTCTCCAGCCGCCGGTTTGGCGCTCGTCGGCGTCGTGGTCTTGGTCGCCGCCGCCGCCGGTGACGCGGTCTCGTACGCCGCGACCGGCTCGCCGGCGTCGTTCGGGCGGCGGCGTTCAAGGATGTCCTTCGCCGTCTGGCCGGCCCCCAACGGTGCGCTGACGATGACCAGTGTCCCGCCCTCGTTGACGCTGTCCGCGTAAGTGCTGGCCCGGTCCTCCGACACGCCTTGCGCAACGAGCGACGCCGCAGTGACGTCTGACCCCGATTTGTCGATCGTCCGGACATCCCTGAAGCCAACCGCTGTCAGGTCGCTGACCGCAGCCGTCGCATCGGCGTCGGTACTGAATATTCTTGTGACTAGCATGACGTCGCCTTTCCGGTGTTAAGCCAATGTTTTCGGTCCCATGCCGCTGGAACTGACGATTCAGGCATGAACCCTGACCCGGCGAACCAGTGGTATCATTGTCAGTAGTGTGGCGCAGAGCAGCAGGACTTCAATAGCGTAGACGAAATCGTACCCCGCCGCCGCGCCGAGCCAGTCCTGCGGCGCGATCCTGGCAACAACGTCGCGGAATATGCCGCCGAGCGCGATCGCCACACCGGCTGCTGACGCCTGAACGGCGCCCCATGCCCCGAGTGCGAGGCCGGTCTGATTTCGCGGCGCCAGGTTCATGGTGGCGGTCAACGTTCCGTGACCGAACAGTCCGGCCCCGAACCCGATCAGCGATGTTCCGGCCGCAAACATCGCGGCCGACGACAGCGGTGCCGCCATCATCACCGCCGCAAACGCCGGAATTCCTGTCAAGGCGCCGTAACAGGCCATGCGGAACGGATCGGCGCCGCGGCTTAGCACCCGCGACGCAAGCCCGAATCCCAACAATCCGCCGACCGCGAGGGTCGCCGTCAGTTTCGTCGTGTCACCAACCGTCAGGTGCAAAATCTGACCGCCGTAGGGCTCGAGCAGGACGTCTTCCATGCTGAAGGCCATGGTGCCAAGGCCGACGGCAACCAGGCGGCGCAACGCCTGCCCGCCCTCGATGAAACGCTCCCAGGACTCCTGGAACCCAGGCTGCCGCTTTTGCGCCTCGGTCACGGTGGAACGCCGGCGGCTCTCCTGCTTCCATAACGCGCAGGCATTCAGGACAATCGTCATCACCGCGGACGCCTGGATCACCTGGATCAGCCGTCCAGGCGTGAAATTCGCCAGAAACGCCCCGAACAGCAGCGCGCTGGCGATCATGCCGAACAACAGCATCACATACATCAGGCCGACGACTTTCGGCCGCGACTCTTCCGGCGCGAGATCGGTCGCCAGCGCGAGGCCAACCGTCTGGATGGTGTGCAGCCCGGCGCCGACCAGCAGAAAGGCCAGACCTGCTCCCAGGTCGCCGATCCACTTCGGAGCGTCCGCTGCATTGCCTGTGCCGGCCAGCACCAAAAGCGCAAATGGCATGATCGCCAGGCCGCCGAACTGGACCATCGCACCCCTGAACATGAACGGCACCCGCTTCCAGCCCAGCGCCGAACGATGCATATCCGAACGAAAACCGATCAGCGCCCGGAACGGCGCGAAGATCAGCGGCAGCGATATCATGATGCCAACGATCGAGGCCGGGACATCAAGTTCCACGATCATGACCCGGTTGAGCGTGCCCACCAACAGGACCAGGGCCATGCCGACCGAAACCTGAAACAGCGACAGACGCAGAAGCCTCGAAAGCGGAAGGTCTGGCGTGGCAGCATCGGCAAAAGGCATGAAGCGCGAGCCCATGCGGATCCATGCTTTCATCACTTCCTGGCTGACGCGATTCATCTTTGTGGGTATTTCACCGGATGATGATGGTTTTGATTACGTTTCAAAACAATCGTTGGGGATGACGAGCAACGCCGGGCCCGTAGGTCGAAGCTGACAACTCATCCCTTTTGCCATTCTTCAGGCTGGAAATCAGGGAGCTGGAATTGAGAGTATTCCAACTCCCCGATAATCACTGAAGCATCGTCCTGTTCACTTCATACTCGCCGAGCGGATCGGAACCGGGCTTGGCGTTTTAGCACTGTCATCAACCGATGCCTTGGCATCGACGGTGGCAACCGAATTGGGTGTCACGGTGATCATGAACGATGCCTGGCCGTTCGGTGCCGTAGCAGGAACCGGTGTCACCATCATCGAGAACGCCGCTTTCGAATCATTGGCGGCGACCGGCGGGCTGGCATTCTCCAAGGCGACTTTCGGTTTCGCCGACCCCTGCCAGTAGTTCGACATCCAAGTCGTGTGTGTCATGACACACGCATGAACGATCAGCGCGGTCACCGCGACGCTGCCGAGCATCAAAGGCAAGCCCACATTTGGACTGACCACGCACCAAATTCTACCCTGATTCATGTCCTGTCCTTCCTTAATGGAGCCACGGCGACCATACGAACGCCAGGAAGTGTGCGATCAGCGCGATGACAAAGAATACCCGCGCGCCGTCGATGACGTGTTTGTGTAGTTCCTCGGATTCCGCTATGGTCAGACCTGTCGGCCATACGCGGTTCGGATCGTCCTCCGCCATGTAAACTAACTCCTTCTGTGGCCGCAGCCACTGTCGTGCTGAACCCGCACGTAGGTTTACTCCGGCGACTCCAGTAGCAGCCGCGCTTGTCGTCACTAATCGAAGTGTTACTCGTGTCGATCAGTCTGCCAAACCGCCTGTTTACTCGAACATTTTAGGCCACGAGGTGCGGGCGGCTCCGTTCTTTTGGCGTTGCAGTTTTTGCTCCCCTTCCTATGTCAACGCAAGTTGACAGTTCAAACTGTCAACCACATTTTACGAATCTCTCGATCGGTGTCAATCGACATTGCGGGTCGTGTCAGCGCCGGGCGACACGACCGAACGTGCCGGCCTTGCACTCGATGCGGTATCAGAGAGAATTCGCGAGCCAGCGAGGTGCCCGGCTGCGTCGGGTCGGTCAGGCTAGGACCGAATAATCGCGCCTCCGTCATGTGCGGACATCAGATCGACGATCCCGGGCTTGCCGCGACGGCTTCGCCTTCCGGACCGATCGCCGAGGCGAGGGGTCCCAAGCGGGCAAATTGATCTATAAGCGAGCGACCCAATGCCAGCAGGACCGTCCGAGATGCGTAAATCCCGTGGCCGCCACTTCTTCGCCAATCCTGGCCCGACCAACATTCCCGAAAGCGTCCTGCGGGCGATGGACCGCGGCAGCATCGACTTCCAGGATCCGGAGTTCATGGCGGTCTACGATGCCGCTTTCGCCGGCGTGAAGCGCATCCTGCGCACCGAACAGTATCTGTTTATGTACAATGCATCCGGCCACGGCGCCTGGGAGGCCAGCCTGACCAACCTGCTGTCGCCCGGCGACACGATCCTGGTCCTGGAGTCCGGCTACTTCTCCGAGGAATGGGCCAACATGGCGCGCAGTCACGGGCTGGACGTGCGGGTGGTCGAGGCCGACTGGCGCCGCGGTGTAGATACCGCCGACGTGCACCGCGTGCTGGCCGCCGACTCCGCGCACGTCATCAAGGCCGTCTGCGTCGTGCACAATGAGACCGCGACCGGCATGATGCTGCCGGTGCCGGCGATCCGCGACGCGATCGATGCCGCCGGTCATCCGGCGCTCCTGCTTGTCGACACCATCTCCTCGCTCGGTTCACTCGAATTCCGCATGGACGACTGGAAGATCGACTGCGTGGTCGGCGGCAGCCAGAAGGGCCTGATGCTGCCCACCGGCATGAGTTTCACTGGTGTGTCCGCCAAGGCGATGGCGACGCACGCCAGTGCTAAACTGCATCGCTTCTACTTCGACTGGACCATGATGGCGAACCGGACGCAAAAGAGCTTCATCGGCACCATTCCGGTGAACATCTTCTATGGCCTGCGCGAGTCGATTCGCTTGCTGGACGAAGAAGGTCTCGACAATGTGGTTGCGCGGCACCGGCGGCTGGCCGAGGCCACGCGGCGCGCTGTTCAGGTCTGGGCCGGCAACGACGGACCACAACTGTTTTGCGTGACGCCGGACCGCTATTCCGACTCGGTTACGGCAATCCTGATGCCGGACGGGTTCAATGCCGATACCCTCCGCAAGACCATTCGCGAGCGCTTCAACGTCTCACTCGGCGGCGGTCTGGGCAAACTGGGCGGCAGGATTTTCCGCATCGGGCACCTCGGAGACCTGAACGAGCCGATGTTGCTCGGCACCTTGGCCGCGATCGAGATGGGGCTGCGGATCGAGCGCATCCCGTTCGGACGTGGCGGCGTCGAGGCGGCGATGGCGTTGCTGGCGGAAGGCTAACGGTGGGATTTGGCAGCAAGTTCGGCAGGGTGTGATCAGACAACCATAGCGCTGAACATACGGCTCGGCGCGACGAATTCCTCCTGCGCCAGAACGGTGAGGATTTCCCGCGACCCGGCTTCTTCCGTGCGCCGCAGCAGCCCGTAGACCGACGACCCGGCGGCCTCCAGCGCTGCCACCGCGCTACCTGTCCTCAACCAGTGGAACAGGAACAGTGCCGCGATCGCGTCGCCGGCGCCGTTGACCGACAGCTTCAGCCGAGGGGTCCGCAGCCGGTGAAACGCTCCGACGTCGAAAGTCAGCATGTCGATGTGATCGGCCGGCGTGTCCTCCGTCGCCAGACTGGTCAGCAGCACGCAGGCCGGTCCGTCAGCATGGAGCATCGACCGCAAGCGCAGCACGGCCTGTTTCGCACAGTGCAGCGTGGTGCAGTCCAGACCGGTCAGCCGCTCGATCTCGAAGCAGTTCGGCGTGGCGATGTCGGCCGCCGGCAGGGCGTGCGCGCGCAGGAATCCCTCGATCCCGGGGCGAACGTAGACACCCGTGTCCGAGTCGCCGATGACCGGGTCGCAGCAGTAGACGGCTTTCGGATTGGCCCGCCGAACGGTCGCCACGGCGTGCAGGATCGCGTCCCCGATGTCAGCGCCACCCACATAGCCGGTGAGGACGGCGTCACAGCGGCGGAAGGCGTCGCGGGCGGCGATGCCATCGACCAGGTCGCGAACGGACCGGCCGGAGTAGACCGACCCTTTCCAGTCGCCATAGCCGGTGTGGTTGGAGAACTGGACGGTGTTGATCGCCCAGACCTCGGCGCCCAGGCGTTGCAGTGGGAACACGGCGCTGGCGTTGCCAACGTGGCCGTAGGACACCCAGGACTGGATCGAGAGAATGTTCACGGTGTGCCTGTCAGCGCGAGCAGCCGCACGATCCATGCGCTGAAATGCGGACATGCCGGTCGGATCGCGTCCAAGCCAATGCGTTGGGCAATCAGCAAGCCAGCGACGGGCTTCTGATAATCCGGCAGAAGGGCGAGGATGCGCCTCGACGGGGCGGTTTGTGGCTTGTCGTCGATGTCCTCGGGATTGATGAAATTTTTTCGGATCGCGGTCAACTTACTGACTGCATCTGTGCCGTCCGGAAAAGCTTCCAGAAATGCCTCTGGATCGGCGAACAGCAATGCCTCGAACTCGTGCAACTGGATGTAAGGGATGAAGCGTTGCGCCACGGGTAGGCCAGCCAGACGTGTCACCATGTCTTCGTGCAAGGCAGCCTCCAGTGCTGCGACCCGGTCCGGGCTGCCAAGTGTTTGAGTAGGTGCGGTCAGACCAGGAAAATCGCCTGGCAGGGCGTAGAAATCGACCATCGTCGTGAACCAGGACTCTGCTTTCTGGTCTTGCTTCATCCACAGCGTCAGATCCCGGGCCAGATGCTCGTAGGCCATCAGACCGCCGCGAAACGCCGTGCCGCGATGGCGCCCGGTCGTGATGCAGTGGACATCGACGAAGACATTCTGCGCGGCGAGCGCCGGACCAAGTATCTCGTTGACGAAACCTTCTTCAGTTTGCCCCTCGGCAACGACATGCAGGCGGATCAGCGTGAAGGCCTCCCCCCGACCACGTTCTTCTCCCACAACTCAGACAAGGTGTAGGTTTCCAGCCATTCCGTCAGGGCGTCGTTGTTGAGTCGCTTGAATGTTGTTTCGCGGTGTTTGCGGTCCGTGACCACAATGTCGCTGGGGTCGAACCGATCGATCAGCGAGACGGATTGTGTGGCGACGATGACCTGGACATGCTTGGACGCGCTGCGGATCAGGCTGGCGAGGACCTCGATTGCGTAAGGGTGAAGGCCGAGCTCCGGCTCATCCAGAATTAGCATGTTGGGCAAATCCGCTTCCGGCTGCTGGAGGAGCGCAACCAGAGCCATGGCCCGCAACATTCCGTCCGAGGCCTGCGACACGTTGAAGACCTGGTCGGAGCCGATTTCCCGCCAACGCAGAAGGATGTGTCCGAATTCGGGGTACAGTTCGAAGGCTGCGAAAAACGGCAGGATCAGCCGCAAGGTATCCTGAATCCGGTTGTAGTAAGGTGGCCGTTCGGTCTCCAGCCGGTAAAGGAATGCACCAAGGTTGGCTCCGTCTTCCTTGAGCCACCGATTGTCCGAGACGTCCCATTTGTTGCGGATACGTGCGGTCTGGGATGTGTTGTGAAATTGATGCACAATGATCCGCCGCAGCATGCCGAGAATGACCTTGGCCGTGCCCTCTTTTTGCATGAGTTGCGACTCGCGGTGGCCCGCTCCCAGATCGCTGCGTTTTCTAAACCTTCCCCGACGCTCGTATACGAACCACTCGTCGGTAAATAGCAGGGTGTCCGCCGCCGCGTGCGATAACCGGAAGCCATAATCGTTGGTGGCAACCTCTGTGCTCAGTGTCAGAATTGCCTCAATCTGTGTCGTTACAGATGCACCGTCGTGCAGGAACGCGTTCGCGTTGCCGTTTTGGGCGACATAGACCTGAAGTTGGCCCGGGGGCGCCATCGCCCAGGACAGCATCCTGAAGAACGAAATGAAGTTGGTTTTTCCCGCGCCGTTCGGCCCGATCAGCACGGTGAGGTCGCCCGGCTCGAAATCGGTCAAGTTCCGGATGGTTTTGAATCCGCGGAGGGTGATGCGCGTCAGTCTGGGTCCCATCCGCTAAACCTATCGAGAACGGCGGTCACCGTGAAGCGCCATCGCGCCTCGGCGTTATCGACCGGGCCGAACCGGCTGACCGCCGCCCGACGCTGCCCGCTGGACAGCGACCCGACCCGCAGAGCTTCCTGTCCGGCCGAGATCCGCTATATCTCCCCCAACGCATCCGCACCTGAGACCCGGATTTCCCGGGCCTGATCCAGGGATACCCATCCGCATGCCAACACCGCTGCTGCTCCAGCCGATCACCTTTCGTTCCATCACCGCCCGCAACCG
>JBEKLE010000019.1:0-63556 GCA_050010355.1 Rhodopila sp.
CTCAACGTCGGACACGCAGACCTCCTTCTGGAGCTACAGAAGGAGTCTCCAGCTACCCAAAGTATCGGCGATTCCGGCCCACCCGGCTACACGTCCAAGGCCGGGCGCTTACGAAAAGCCGACCTTCCCATCTTTTTCACCCGCTTGGCTTTGTGTCAGTTTCGGTAGTATATCGGCGGGCAATCCATCCGCATCTGGGATCGTTCGATGCCGCCGGCACCACGGCCATTCGTGCTCCAACTAACCCAAGCTGAAGCCGAAGAGATCACGGGTCCAGTTGGCGAGGGTGGTCACCAATCATTGCACAAGCGACTAACTGGTCAGCTAGAAAATGGGAATCTTCAGATCACGCTAACCGACCAACAACTTGGCGAGCTAATCCGCTACATAACGCAGTATGGGGTCGGCGGGTTTCAGGGGCGGTTGTATCGCGCCTTCATTCGCTCAATACGAGGACTTTTTGACCATCTGACGTGACCAACTCCACCGTCATAGCACCCAATCGACGAAACACCGTCATGACACGGAACCGATGATTGGTGGACTTAACCATGCCTATCACGGCGTCGATCGCGAAGACATCTTTCCTGTACATCGGGAGAACCTGATCCAGCCAAACGATGTGGGTTCCGGTCGCAACGCGTTGTAGCGCACGCACGCATAACGGTATTCCGCTTCACCATCGTGGTTTGATAGCGTTCGGCGTCTTCGACACTGTAAGGTGTATCGGCCATAACCAGATCATAGGTTTCAAGCGGGACCGACCCTGACGTTTGTGCGTCATCTACATATGTGGGTTTGAGATCGGGATTGATATCAACTGTATCTCCCGGCAAGGCATCGGTATCCACCTTGCCGGAAAAGATGTGCAGCACTTTACGTTTCTCCGGAAATAACGCTCGCACGCGGCGGAGATATCCGGCGGGGTAGCCGCCGTAGTACTCGGACTTCACTCGATAATCGTTGCCAATGATCCACGTGCCAACGATCCGACCATCCTCAGATACAAATAGGCTTCGCGGGAACCGAGTCTCGCGAACGTAATTTGCGATCCGCTCTTCGAGTTCCATGAACGCTCTCCTTGTTTGCGAGGAGAGGGGTACCAAGCCCGACAAGGAAAAGTACAGTGCCGGTCCGCAACGTACATTGGGACTCCGGCATGGGCTCCGTACATACCTAGAGTCAGTCTAGATGGTAGCCTCGGCTACGACGATCTAGCTGGCCTTCTCAACGTTGTTGTGAGAATCCGCAGAGTGAGATCGCGCCTACACAGGCAGTTCCATTTGGGGGTTTCAGCGATGAATGATGACCGCCGCCAAACGTGGTTCCGAATGGGCTTAGGCGGTAGGATTGGCGGAAGTCACGTTCGGCACATGGAAGCTACGCACGCCGCCATCCCGTTGGACTACCGCAGAGGCAGCTTGCTTAACACCAGGCGGTTCGAAGGCGCGGCCGGTGGACTTCCGGCCGATGTAAGTCTCGTCGGCTTCGATGGTTGCACCTGATCCGCCCATCGGCTCAACGTGGATGGTCTTCATCGCTTCACGGATGCGATGAGAAAGGAACCAAGCTGATTTGAGGGTGACGCCTAGTACCCCTCGTCATTGATTTTGAGGTGAATAAGGCTAATCCTGTGGCGTGGCCACTGATGGCTCCGTCGTCACCACCAAGGCGTCAGCTCAAAGGGATCGATCCTCGCAGAATCAATGACGTGAGGTACTAGGGTCCGATGAAGCTGCTGCGTGCTGATCCCCTTCTTGCTGCTGCAAAGCAGGTGCATTGCCTGCAACCATATGTGCAATGGGATGTGGCTGGACTCCATGACCGTGCCGTTGGTTGCGGTGAACGGCTTCCGGCAGGAGTAGCACTTGCACATGCCGAGTTTGGTGGTCTTTCCGTTCAGGCGTCCGATGCGGTTCACCTCCCCGCAGCGCGGGCAAACCGGTCCATTCGGCCAAATGCGCGCCTCGATAAACGCCAGCGCGGCCACCTCATCGTGGAAATGTTCGGCGGAAAGGATCGACTTAGCCGACTTAGCCGACTTAGCCATCGGAAACCTCCTATGATCCCATCCTACCACTCTACTCTGGGTCAGTTAAGTATAACATTGCCGATAAAATTGCTCGTAAAACGTGAGCAAGAGCGTTTCAAGTCGTGCTAGAACCGCTCTAATGCGCCTCCGCCCAGGTCCGGCCGACCCCGGTTTCCACCACCAACGGCACGGACAAAACTGCCGCGCTCTCCATCACACGCCGCGCGACCTGCGCCAGGGTTGCAGCCTCATCCACCGGCGCCTCGAACAGCAACTCGTCATGCACTTGCAACAACAGCCGAGACTGCAATCCTTCCGCCTTCAGCGCCGCCGGCAACCGGACCATCGCCCGCTTGATGATATCCGCCGCCCCGCCCTGCAACGGAGCATTGATCGCCTGCCGTTCCGCGTAGGCGCGCTTAGCGCCGTTTTTGTCGGCAATGCCCGGCACCCAGCACCGCCGCCCGAACGGCGACACCACATAGCCTTTGTCCCGAGCCGCCTTCTTCGTCTGCTCCATGTATTCCAGGATACCCGGGTAGCGCTCAAAGTAACGACCGATGTAACCGCGCGCCTCTCCCGGCGTAATACCTAACTGCCGCGCCAGTCCGAAGCCGGAAATCCCGTAGATAATCCCGAAGTTGATCGCCTTCGCCCGCCGCCGCGTCATCGGGTCCATGCCCGCCATAGGCACGCCGAACACTTCGGACGCGGTGCGCGCATGAATATCCTCGCCGTTGGCAAAGCTTTCCCGCAGCACTGGCAGATCAGCGACATGCGCCAGCAGCCGCAGCTCGATCTGCGAGTAATCCGCACTCACCAGCACATGCCCCGGCTCCGCAATGAACGCATGCCGGATTCGAGACCCTTCCTCCGTCCGGATCGGAATGTTCTGCAGATTAGGGTCGTTCGAGGACAACCGGCCGGTCGACGCAACCGCCATCGCAAAACACGTATGAACCCGCCCCGTCTGCGGATTGATATCGTTCACCAACGAGTCGGCATAGGTCGATTTCAGCTTGGCCAGTTGCCGCCATTCCAGGATGCGGTTTGGCAAATCGTGCCCTTGCTCCGCCAGCCCCTGCAACACCGACGAATCCGTCCCCCACGCGCCGGTCTTCATCCGCTTGCCACCCGGCAGCTTCTGCTCGTCGAACAGCACCTCGCCCAACTGCTTCGGACTGCCGACATTGAACGGATGCCCGGCGAGCCGATGGCAATCCTGCTCCATCACCGCCATCCGAGCCTCGAAATCGACCGACATCCGGCGCAGGTCGTCGGCATCGAGCTTGACCCCGGCGCGCTCCATCTCCAGCAGGACCGGCACCAGGCGGCGCTCGACCTGCTCATACAGCGCCAGACCGCCGTTCAGCCGCAGCCGCGGCCGCAGCGTTTCCCATAGCCGCAGCGTGACATCGGCGGCCTCGGCGACGAAGGCGGTGGCTCGTTCGACCTGCACCTGCGCGAACGGCAGACGGTTGCGGCCGGTGCCCGTCGCCTCGTCGGCGCTCACGGGCGTATGCCCCAGGTGAAGCTGCGCCAGTTCCTCCAGTTCGTGCCCGTGCATGCCGGCCTCCTGTGCGTAGGAGATCAGCATCGAATCATCCACCGGCGCTGGCATCGGAAAGCCGGCCCGCGACAGCATCATCATGTCGAACTTGGCGTCGTGGAAGATCTTCAGGACCGCCGGATCCGCGAGCAGCGGTGCCAGGAGCTCGATCGCGACGGGAAGTTTGACCTGCTCACCGAGCACCTCGTGCCCGAGCGGCACATAGCCGGCGCGGCCCGGTCCAGTCGCCAGCGAGAATCCCACTAGCCGCGCCCGCATTCCGTCCGGCCCATCGGCCGCGGTGTCGATGGCGACCCGTCCCGCCGCCTGTGCCTCGGCAATCCAGGCCGCCAGCGCCTCGACCGTCGTGACGCTCTCATACGGGCCGAAGCCGGATTTGGTCGGCGGCGGCGCCAAACCAAAATCGGCCTGCCCGCCACGGACCGGCGGTTGTGGTTGAGCCGATACCTCCGGCGCCGACCGCGCCGGACCGTCCAACCCCAACCGGGCGATGGTACTCCGGAACCCTTGCTTTGTGAGCCATGCCACCAGCACGGGACGATCGGCGTCCCGCTGCGCCAGATCCTCGATGGGCAACGGCAGCGGCGTGTCCTCCCGCAGCAGAACCAGCGTGCGGGATATGCGTGCCTTGTCGGCGTGCTCGATGAGCATATCGCGGCGCTTCGACGGTTTCATTGACGGTGCAGCCGCCAGCACCGCCTCGACATCGCCAAACTCATTGATTAGTTGCGCCGCCCCTTTGGGGCCGATGCCGGGCACGCCCGGCACATTGTCGGTGGAATCGCCGATCAGCGCCTGCACCTCGACCATCTTGTCGGGGGTGACGCCGAATTTCTCCAGCACCTCGGCCGGGCCGATCGGCTTTTGCTTAATCGGGTCCAGCATGTCGACGCCCGGCCGGATCAACTGCATCAGGTCTTTGTCGGACGACACAATCGTGACCTGCCCGCCTGCCTTGGTCGTCGCGAGTGAGTAGGCGGCGATCAGATCGTCGGCCTCCCAGTCCGCCAACTCGATCGCCGGTACGCCGAACGCCTCGGTCGCCTCGCGAACGAGGGCGAACTGCGGGATCAACGCCTCGGGTGGCGGCGGACGTTGCGCCTTGTATGCGTCATACAGCCGGTTGCGGAATGTCAGCCGCCCCGCATCGAAGATCACCGCGATGTGGGTGCCGACATGCTCCTTCAGCAACTTTGCCAGCATGTTGGTGAAGCCAAACACCGCGTTGACCGGCGTTCCGTCCGGCCTGGTCATCGGCGGCAGAGCATGGAAGGCGCGGAAGATAAATCCCGAGCCGTCGATCAGGACAAGGTGCAGCTTCTTGGCTGCGGCTTCGGCCTGGCCTTCGCTGGCGATTTCAATGTCCGCTGGCGTGATCCGCTCCCGGGTTCAGAACGTACAGGCGTGAGCAATACGGGCACATCACCTGTTCGCCGGGGATGCGCAGAAAGACCCGGGGGTGACCCAAAGCGCCGTCACCGCCGTCGCAGGCCACGGTGCGTGAATCCACATGGATGATTTCCGTCGGCGTCATCTGGGTTCCAGTCGTGGTCGATGCAATCTGGGGCGATGCGGTTTTACGGGCGCCGTCCGGCATGTTGATTCTCGTCTGGTCTGGAAAGCGGCGCGATGATAGCGATGCGGCGAATGCTTTCAACCATGCTCCCATGAAACTGCGCTGCACCTGTGTCCTGATGGCCATGATGCTGCTTGCCGGGTGTGTCGGCAGGATCGCGGCGCCCGCCGCGACGGCGGCGAGACCGGCGGAAACCGCAGATGTCTTTGTCATGCCGGACGGCACCACACTGCCTTACCGCGAGTGGCTGCCGGATGGATCGCCCGCCGCCGTCGTGCTGGCCTTGCACGGCATGAACGATAGCCGCGATGCCTGGGAGTATCCTGCCCCGGCCTTCGCTGCCGCTGGTATCGCTGTGTTTTCCCCTGATCAGCGCGGTTTCGGTGCGACCCGAACCCACGGAATCTGGCCTGGTACCGCCGGTTTGACCGCCGATGCCCGTGTCATGGCCAGGTTGTTGCGGGCGCACTACCCCCACACCAGACTCATCATCATGGGCGAAAGCATGGGAGCCGCCGCCCTGATGGTCATGGCGACCGAACCGCAGCCGCCGCCGGTGGATGGCTACGTGCTGATTGCTCCGGCCGTCTGGGGACGGTCGGAGATGAACGTCCTGATGCGAATCTCTTTGTGGTTGGCCGACAAGACACTACCGGCCATGACCCTTACAGGCGGCGGGTTTGTCAAAGTCACCGCGACCGACAACCGGGAGGCTCTGATCCGATTGTCGACCGACCCCCTGACGATCCACGAAACCCGCGTGGACGCGATCAAGGGTCTGGTGGACCTGATGGACCAGGCGGAAGCGGATGCGAGGAATTTCAATGCGCCTGCCCTGTTCCTGTATGGCGGGCACGACGAACTCGTCCCGCCCCGGGCAACGGCAGCGATTTGGCGGGCGCTGCCGCCCGGTCCGGTGCGGGCTTTCTACCCGAACGGTTACCATCTACTGCTTCGCGATAAAGACCGCGCAGCGCCGGTCGGCGACATTCTCGCGTGGATACGTGACCCGCATGCGCCGCTTCCGTCAGGTGCGGATAGTGCCGCCGCGAATTGGCTGAGTGAACAGGGCCCATCGTCCTGACCGGCTGATCATCGTCACGCGGGGCCGAGAGCAAGGCGTGCAGATCAGAAAGTCGGGCGCCTACAAGACTTTCGAACCGCGGATGGACCGAAAGGGGTAATACGTCGATTGCCCTCGAATCACCCGCCAGTGACAGGTGGAAAGAAAGCCACCTCGTCGCCCGGTCGAACCGCGGACGACGAATGCTCGAACTCCTGATTGACGGCGCAGCGGACGATCCCAGGGTCGCGAAATGCCGCGGCGTGACCAGCGTCGCGCGCTGAGAGGTGAGCTATCAGGTCAGCGACAGTCTCAACACCATCTGGCAGCGCGACGATCTCTTCCGCCACGCCGGTTCGCTCGCGCAGCCAGGCGAAGTAGAGGACCGTCACCGGCTTACTCATGATACCGTTCAGAACCTTCACTTGGCCGTCGGTATGGTCTCGATACGGCCGTCGGAATGGATCACGGTGCTCGTCCCGTTGCCGTTCGGCACAATAATGGACTGCCCGCCGCCCGGGGAAATGGTTGTCTGATAGCCTTGGGTGCCTCCCGTCGTGACAGTCGGGCCGCCGGGGGTCTGAATGACCTGACCTGCCGGCCCCCGGTCGGGCGGCGGCGCCGGAGGGGCGCTGTAACTCGACAATGGAGGCGCTGGTTGCGGCGTGGGCAAACCGGGCTGGACGTTTTCGGGCATGACAGAACTGCCAGCGCTGGGGTTCGGCGATGGGGAGGGTGCTCCGATTCCCCGACTCAACGGGGATCCAGGTACCGGCGCCTCTGGTTGAGGCGTCAAGCCTCCTGTAGCTTCCAGGTCCTTGAGCGTCGGGGGCGGCGCAAGCGGACCCGGCCAGATGTCGCCCGGTTCGGTTGTAAGCGGTGGAACGGACGATTCCTGCCCCTCCACCCGGCGCATGTTCTCACTCTCGCTCGCCGGAACATTCGGATTGTAGCCCCCCGTGAACGGTGGATTCCACCAGGTTTTGTAGCCGCAGCCGCTAAGCATAAGCGCCACGGTGAGCCAGGCGATCCGTTGCAACAAGTTAAGGCGCTCCGAAAGAAATGAAAGGGAGTTGCGCAGGCGCGGACTGTGCCCGTAGTTTGCCCGCCGCTCAAGGACTGTTCGCACGGAAATGTGAAATCCACGCCGTGACCCACACTGCCACCGCTTCCGGCTCAGACAGCGGCAGCATTGCTCTGTTACCGACGTCAAGTTCGGCATCGGTCGCGACCGCGATGACATCCGGCATGGTCGTCCAGATCGGTGGTTTGCCAAGCGACGGGCGATGGACCTCCAGCTTGGGAAATGGGTGGGTCTTGTATCCCTCGACAAGCACCAGGTCTACCGGGTCGAGCTTCTGCAGCAGGTCTGACAAAGCCGGTTCCGGGCCCTCAAGTTCATGCAGAAGAGCCCAGCGGGCGCCGGACGCGATCAGGACCTCGTGCGCACCTGCCTCCCGATGGCGAAAGCTGTCCTTGCCAGGACGATCCATGTCGAAGTCATGATGGGTGTGTTTGACCGTTGATACGCGGAGGCCGGTGCGCCGCAGCAAGGGCAGTATCGAGGTCAGCAGGCTGGTCTTGCCGCTGCCCGACCAACCGACGATTCCCAGGACCCTCATTCGGCGACGGAAGGTCCGCGTGTCCCGGGCATCGCGGCGTGCCGCCATCCAGCGGTCAAATAATCCCAGCCGGTGATCAGCGTCAGGGCCGCGGCCCCCCAGAGCATCGTCTCGCCGATCAGCGAAACCGGAAGAAATCCCAGGTGCAGGAGGGCGGCGGATGTGTTTCCGGCCAACAACGTGCCGAGCGCACCCATCTGAAAGCCGGTCTTCCATTTCGCCAGTCGCGTGACCGGAAGACCGACCCGAATGCCCGCGAGGTACTCCCGCAGGCCGCTCACAAGGATCTCGCGGAGCATGATGACGATGGCAGGATACAGTCCCAACGCCGAAAGCCGGTTCTGCCCGACCAGCATCATCAGCACCGCACCCACCAGCAGCTTATCCGCGATTGGATCGAGCATGCGTCCCAGATCCGATTGCTGGAGCCGGGCGCGGGCAAGCATGCCATCGAAGTAGTCGGTGATTGCCGCCGCGCTGAAGATGATGCAGGCCACCAGATCGGCTGCCGGGGCGTCGATCGCGACCAATGCCACCAGCAGCGGTATCGCTGCGATACGCGAGAGCGTCAGAACATTGGGCAGATCGGTCAGCATGCCGGACCAAAGGTAATTAACGACTCCCACTTAGGCCATGATCGGGTCGGGAGGAAGCAGTCACATTTCAGGAGCTTCAGGACGCGCTCTCCATCCGTACGCCGGGATGGAAATGGGCATAGACGCGGCGTGCGGTTTCCCGGCTGATACCGGGCGCACCCTCCAAATCGGCGAGCCCGGCCATTTTCACGCCGCGTGCCGACCCGAAATGATTGAGCAGCGCCCGCTTCCTGGCCGAACCGATGCCCTGAATCTCATCGAGTTCGCTGCGGCCGATCGTCTTCGAACGGCCGGCTCGGTGGGTGGTGATCGCGAACCGGTGCGCCTCATCGCGCAGCCGTTGCAGAAAATACAGCACGGGGTCGCGTGGCGGAAGCTGGACCGGCTCCATCCCATCGGTATGCAGCCATTCGCGGCCGGCATCGCGGTTCGGCCCCTTGGCAATTGCGACCAGCTTGACGTCCTGCACACCCAGGTCGGCCAGAACATCGCGGGCCGCCGAAAGCTGCCCGGCGCCGCCGTCGATCAGCAGCAGGTCAGGCCAGTCAGCGGGCGGTGCACCCTCGGCCTGCTCTTTCAGGGCGCGTGAAAAGCGGCGGCTCAACATCTCTCTCATCATCGCGAAATCGTCGCCCGGGGTGATCGGGCCACGAATGCCGAACTTGCGATAGGCGGCCTTGTTGAAGCCCTCGGGGCCGGCGACGATCATCACGCCATAGGGGGCGGTGCCCATGATGTGAGAATTGTCATAGACCTCGATGCGTTCCGGCGTTGCGGGTAAGCTGAACAATTGTGCGATGCCTTCGAGCAGCTTGGCCTGACCGGCGGATTCGGCCAGCTTGCGCTCCAGCGCCTCGCGCGCATTGGTTTCAGCATGCAGGACCACGGCACGTTTCTCACCGCGCTGAGGCAAGATGATCTCGACCTTGCGCTCGCCCTTCAATGACAGTGCTTCCGCGAGCAGATCCAGTTCCGCGAGTTCCTGATTGACCAGCAGCAGGGGCGGCGGCGGCTTGTCGTCGTAGAATTGTGCGATGAAGGCGCTGAGCACCTCAGGCGTCTCTTCAGACTTGCCGTGGGTGGGAAAGAACGCGCGGTTGCCGTTATTGCGCCCGCCACGGACGAAAAACACCTGCACGCAGGTCTGGCCGGCCGTCTGCCAGGCGGCGATGACGTCGGCATCAGTCAGGCTCGCCGGGTTCACCACGCTATTGCCCTGCACGAAGGTCAGCCCGCGGAGGCGGTCGCGCACCGCCGCGGCGCGCTCGAATTCCAGTGCCTCGGCCGCCTGCTCCATCTCGGCCGCGAGCTCGGTTTGCACGGTCCCGGCCTTGCCGGCCAGAAAGGCTTTCGCCTGATTGACCAGCTTGCCATATTGCTCGGGCGTGACCCGGCCGACGCAGGGAGCCGAACAGCGCTTGATCTGAAACAGCAGGCACGGCCGGGTGCGGGTGGCGAATACCGTGTCGGCGCAGGACCTCAGCAGGAATACGCGCTGCATGGCTGTGACGGTCTGGTTGACGGCCCAGGCCGACGCGAACGGGCCCCAGTAGCTACCCTTGCGAACCTGAGCGCCGCGATGCTTGGCGATCTGCGGGTAGGGATGATCCTCGGTCAGCATCAGCCAAGGATAGGACTTGTCGTCGCGCAGGACGATGTTGAAGCGGGGTTTCAGCCGTTTGATCAGGTTGGCTTCCAGCAGAAGCGCCTCGGCCTCGGTGTGGGTGGTGACGATTTCCATCGTCACGGTTTCCGACACCATGCGGCGCAGGCGTTCTGACAGACGCCCTATTTGAGTGTAGGAGGTTACGCGGCGCTTCAGGCTGCGCGCCTTGCCGACGTACAGCGCGTCGCCCTTGGCGTCGAGCATGCGGTACACGCCCGGATTGGCCGGCATGGTTTCGATTGCCGCCTCGATCACGGCGACGCCTTTGTCAGCTGCGATGTTCATCCCAGCAGAACCGTCTCCATGTCTTTTTATCGACAGCGCATGGCGTTGGCCAGACTGTTCGCCTTAGCATTGAATCGATCCACCATGGCTGTGGATAAGTCTGTGGGCGGAAGCCCGGGCAAATGTATCAAAACCGCTCTGGAGCTTGATCGTGAACAGGGTGATGAAAATTTGAGCACATCGTATGCCATTGATTTTCCGGGTTTCGTCTGGAACCAGAGTGACGGAATGATAATGCATTATTGCCCCAGGGCGTATTTCTTAATTTCTTGTCACCGGGTGGATGAAATTTGCCAGAGCGGCTCAGAGCGTGTCTCGGTTCACGTTGCTCAAGCCAGAAATGGTACGCTGTTCGACCCTGCCGTGATCCGCTGCGCTACTGATCGGTAAGATCGGCATGGGCGCGACGGGCCGTCGTAGGGACCAGCTTCCGGAATGATGATCGCGACATACTTATTCTTCCGGCACCCCGGCGTTCCGTCCGCTCGACCATTGAAGGTGCTGACCGCCGTCCAGGGCGATCATCTGCCCGGTCATCGCCGGCAGGCCCAGGATGCTGATCGCGGCGCGGGCGATTTCCGCCGGGTCGGTCCCATGGCCGAGCGGGACAGATGCTGTTTGGGCGGCGAACTGTGCGTCGGTTTGGCGTGGGCTCGGCAGAGCGGGGCCTGGGCCGATGGCGTTGACGCGAATCCGCGGCGCCAACGCCAGAGCCATGGTTTGGGTCAATGCCCAGAGGGCGGCTTTTGAAATGGTGTAGGAGACGAAATGGGGGGTCAGCGACCACACACGCTGGTCGATAATATTGATGACCACACCCTCGGCCGTCGCGGGCAGCGCACGCGCGAATGCCTGAATGAGGACGAAGGGTGCCCTCAGATTCGGTTCGAGGTGTGCGTCCCATGTATCGCGCGTGGCGTTGTCCCATTCGTCGCGGTCGAAGCGGCTGGCATTGTTGACCAGCACCCCGATCGGACCGAGCGCTTCCGTCGTCTGGGGGATGAGACGAGCGACCTGTGCCTCGTCCGCCAGGTCGGCCCGCAGAATGACGGCACGCCGGCCCAGGATGTGGACGAGGGCCCGGGTTTCCTCGGCCGCCGCGGTGCTGGTGTTGTAATGAATTGCAATGTCGAAGCCCTGGCCAGCCAGTTCCAATGCAATAGCCCGGCCCAGGCGCTGAGCGCCCCCGGTGACCAGCCCGGCCCTCGGGATCGTTGCGGGGATGTTCGCCATCTGGCCGGGTGTCAGCCTATCGACGGAATGACGGAAAGGTTCAGCTGCCGGCTCATTGCATGGTGTTCGGGCATCGGTGCGCCGCGGCAAGCGGGAATGTACTGCGCGGCGCGAAAAGCGGTGTGACGGATCGCCGCTTCAGCCGGCAGGTGCAGCCCATGGAACAAGAGTGTGACGAGGACGATTACCGTGACCAGCGCCGGTGTATTAAGCCTTGGTGGCGGGCCGGCGAAACGCAGCATCGCCGCCGCGCCGGTCAGACCGATGAGAGCGCCGACGACGACCTCGGGGAATGAGTGCACGCCGAGGACGAGACGCGATACGCCTATCACGACTCCGGCCAGAAAAGCTGCCGGCATGATGCTGGCGCGGTGGCGGCTGAGCATGGCGGCCAGGCCTCCCGCCACCACCGTTGCTGCGGCGACGTGGCCGCTGGGGCTGCGAACGTCCATCGGCCCGAACAATGGCGAGCACGAAAGGAATATCAGCTTGAGGATAAGCATGGCCGCGAAGGTCGCTGCCACCACAATGAGCCAGACCAGCGCGCCCCGCCGCCAGCCTTGAGCGGCGAGCGATACGGCGATGGCCAGCACCAACGGGAGGATTACGGCCAGGTCGGCGAAGTCGGTAAGGTATCTCACACGAGTCCATATAACGTGATTGCGTTAACAAGCCGTTCAGAAGCGCGTCATACCGAAAAGAGTCAGGCACCCTGCCAGACAGGCGGACGTTTGGTCAGGAAGGCGTCCATGCCTTCCCTGAAGTCCCGACTCGTATAGCACAGCCGGATGAGATCTTCGTCCGGCGGCAGATTGTCTCGCATGCGGCGGAGTGCCTCCTTCGTTGCCCGCATCGTCAGGGGTGCGTGACCGGCGAGCAGGGTGGCCAGGTCCACGGCCCTGGCTTCCAACGACGGCAGATCGGGCAACACCTCGGTCACCAGTCCGGCCGACATCGCCTCGGTGGCGGAGAACAGCCGAGCGGTGAAGATCATTTCTATCACCCTGGCCGGACCGACGAGGGCCGACAAACGCGCAAGGTTCGACATCGACAGGCAATTGGCCAGGGTGCGTGCAATAGGGAAGCCGAACCGGGCGTTGGCCGCCGCGATACGAAGGTCGCAAGCGGCGGCAATGGCGGCGCCGCCACCCGTGCAGGCGCCAGAGATCGCGGCGATCGTGGGGATCGGGCAGCGCTCGAGCACACCGAGGACCCGATCGATGCGCGCTTCGTAGGCAAGGGCATCATCGGCGCCGGAAAAGGCTCGGAACTGGTTGATGTCCGTGCCGGCGGCGAAGGCCTTGTCGCCCGCGCCGGTGATGATCAGGGCGCGGACGTCACCGGGGGATGCCGCGACCTCGGCCAGGCGCTCGTACATCGGGAAGGTCAAGGCATTGCGCGCCTGAGGCCGGTTGAAGGTGATGTGACCGATGCCGTCGCGGCGGTCGTAGAGCAGTTCGTCGGTCATTGGGACAGGTCCTTCGTTCGCAGGCAGGTCGCGCCAGCCACGTTGCGCCAGTGGGAGATCACCCATAGCTTACCGGCGGGCGTCCGATCGAAAAAAGAATATCACAGGAAACGCATGGCCGACGATACCGTCACGCAACCACTCGCCGAACCGGCCCGGCACGAAACGGCGGCGGCTTCCTCGGTCGGCTGGGAACCCGAACTGGCCGAGCTTCGCAAGCGTCAGGCGCTTGCGCGCGAACTTGGCGGTAAGGACCGCGTCGCGCGCCAGCATGCCGGTGGCCGGCTGACGGTGCGTGAACGGATAGACCGTATGCTCGATCCGGGAAGCTTCAGGGAAATCGGCAGTATCGCCGGCAAGGCCAGCTACGACGCCAGGGGCAACATCACGGATTTATGTCGGAAGAGCTTGCGACGCAGTTTCGGGTGCCGATCATACGGCTGATCGAGGGTTCCGGTGGCGGCGGATCGGTGAAGACGATCGAAACAACAGGCCGCGCGAACCTGCCCGGCGGATTGACCGAGACGACGTCGTTCGACCTGGTGGCGAACCAGATGGCCCAGGTGCCGGTGGTCGGTCTTGGCTTGGGTTCCGTGGCCGGCCTGGGTGCGGCGCGACTGGTGGCATCCCACTACTCGGTCATGGTGAAGGAGATCGCGGCGGTGTTCGTCGCCGGACCACCGGTGGTGGAGCGGCTGGGGGAAGCAAGATCGAAACAGGAGCTCGGCGGCTGGCAGATCCAGCTTGGCTGCGGCGCTGTCGATCATGCGGTTGATTCAGAGGCACAGGCATTCGAAGCGGCGCGGCGGTTTCTGTCGTATCTGCCAAATTCGATCCACGACGTGCCGCCGCGAAGCCGGGGATGGGACGATCCGAACCGGGGCGACGAAGCGCTGATTGCGGCGATCCCGAAGGTGAAGAAGCAAGCTTACCACATGCGGCGGATCATCGCGTCTCTGACTGACAAGGACAGTTTCTTTGAGATGGGCGCCCTGTTCGGCCGCTCGGTCATCACGGGTTTTGCGCGCCTGGACGGCTGGCCGGTGGCCGTGATGGCAGGAGATCCGCTGTTCGAGGGCGGTGCCTGGACGGCCGACGCGTGCAGCAAGATCATTCGGTTTGTCGATATGGCCCAGACCTTTCATCTGCCGATCGTTCACCTGGTCGATTGTCCTGGCTTCGCGGTCGGGTTGCGGGCGGAGAGCAACGCGGTGATCCGATGGGGTGTGCGCGCGCTTTCGGCGATCAACCAGACGACGGTTCCGTGGTGCAGCATCATCGTGCGTAATTGCTATGGCGTCGGCGGTCTGGGCCACCAGCCGGTTGGGCGGCCTTGCCTGCGCTACGCCTGGCCCTCTGCCAGTTGGGGCTCCCTGCCGCTGGAAGGTGGGATCGAGGCGGCGTATCGCGCTGAGATCGATGCGTCGGATGATCCTCAGGCGAAGCTGGAGGAGATCGAGGATCGGCTGAACCGGCTGCGCTCGCCGTACCGCACCGCGGAGGCATTCTGGGTGGACGAGATCATCGATCCGCGCGACACGCGGAGGCTGCTGTGTGATTTCGCCAATCTGACGGCGCCGCTGCGGACGCCGGGGCCTTCGGCCTTTGGCATGCGGCCGTAAATGCACTTTGGCGTGGTCTGGGTCGGGGTCCGCCACTGGTGTGGTGATCGCGCGTGAAGCACGTCCTCGGGTGGTGGGTCGT
Source organism: Rhodopila sp. (assembly GCA_050010355.1). Classification (GTDB taxonomy): domain Bacteria; phylum Pseudomonadota; class Alphaproteobacteria; order Acetobacterales; family Acetobacteraceae; genus Rhodopila. The sequence goes on from JBEKLE010000019.1 coordinate 14,816, forward strand.
ACCGAGACCCCTGGGACCGATCCATCGGCACCGCCAATGGCAGGGTCGCCTTTAATTTAAGAAGGCGACGTGATGGCGGCTCCTCGCCGCCATCACGTCGCCACCTACCCGCGATTGGTATAGTGGAAGTCCGGCATCGAGCTCAGTTGCTGCTTCGTGGAACCCGGTAGAACGACCCGGTTGTCACTGCTGCTTTTGGTGTTCCCAAATTCCAGCTTGTCGAACGGCACCTCAACCATCTTGCTGCCCATACCAAGGAATCCGCCAACCGAAAGCACCGCATGCAGAGTATGGTCTCTGCCAATCACCAGATCGTCGATGCTGCCGATTTTCTCGTCGTGGTCATTGTAGACCGACGAGCCGACAATCTTGCTGGCGCGAAGGCCGCCGTTGTCGGTCATGGCAGAGCTGCGTTCTGATGGTGAGTTGTATCCGCCGCCGGTGGGGTTGCCAGCCGTATTGTGCGTTGCGGGCGCGTTGAGCGCGGCGGATGATTGGTCCTGTGACGGCTGGACAGACGTCTGCGCCATCGCGGGCAATACGAAAGACGCCGCGAGTATCGACGCGGTGGTTAACTTAAACATTGGTTACGTCTCCTTCAGACCGGTTTGTCCGGCTTTAGGTCGCCGGGCACGCCCACAACGGGGCGCCCCACGTTCGGTTCAGGTAACCTCCTCTCCGTCTTGAATTCTTGATCTCGCCGAACCAGTTGGGGGCATCGGACGCGGGCCCGCGGGTGCCCCGCCTCGGATCGTGCCCGATTTGCCGGGAAATCGGTTTGGACCTATGATTGGCTTGACGAACGACTTGCTAGGGCGGCAGAAGCGCCCGGCGGGCAAAGCCAGGACTCAGCGTAACCGAGTCGGCCGAGCCGGAGGATAGGAGTCCGAGTTGCAGCCGACCGATATCAAGGATCCCGACTACTTCCACAAAGTGGTCGACTGCCAGTGGGCCTGTCCAGCGCATACTCCTGTCCCAGAATACATCCGCCTGATCGCCGCGGGGCGCTATGCGGACGCCTTCATGATCAACTGGAATTCGAACGTCTTTCCGGGGATCCTGGGCCGTACCTGCGACCGCCCCTGTGAGCCTGCCTGCCGCCGCGGCCGGGTGGAGGAAGACCCGGTCGCCATATGCCGGCTCAAGCGCGTGGCGGCGGATTACAAGGGCGACGTCAGTGACCGCATGCCGGGCGCCCCGGCGACCCGCAATGGCAAGAAAATCGCTCTCGTGGGCGCCGGGCCCGCCTCGCTGACAGTCGCACGCGATCTCGCGCCGCTAGGTTATCACCTGGTCATCTACGACGGGGACAACCGCGCCGGCGGCATGATTCGCAGCCAGATTCCAAAATTCCGTCTCCCCGAAGAAGTCATCGACGAGGAAGTCGGCTATGTCACCGCCATGGGCCCGGAAATGCGCCTCGGGCAGCGCGTCGACAGCCTGAAGGCCCTGTTGAAAGAAGGCTATGACGCGGTCTTTGTAGGCTCCGGTGCGCCGCGCGGACGCGACCTCGACATACCGGGGCGGCAGGAAGCAGCACCAAACATCCATATCGGGATCGACTGGCTGTCGTCGGTTTCGTTCGGCCATGTCACCAGGATCGGCCGCCGCGTAATCGTGCTGGGCGGCGGCAACACCGCCATGGACTGCTGCCGGTCGTCACGCCGTCTGGGTGGCGACGACGTGAAGGTCATTGTGCGATCGGGTTTCGAGGAAATGAAAGCCTCACCCTGGGAAAAGGAAGATGCGATCGGCGAAGACATCCCGATCCTGAACTACCTGGTCCCGAAGGAATTCAAGCACGACAGCGGCAAGTTGTACGGCATGACGTTCGAGAAAGTGAAGGCCGAGTATGACGCAAGAGGTCGTCGCCGCCTCGTGCCGACAGGCGAACCCGATCATTTCTTTGAATGTGACGATGTGCTGGTCGCGGTCGGGCAGGAAAACGCGTTCCCCTGGATCGAGCGGGATATCGGCATTTCGTTCAATGAATGGAACATGCCGGTGGTGAACGAAACCACCTTCCAGTCCACCGAACCGCGGGTATACTTTGGCGGCGACGCGGCGTTTGGGCCGAAGAACATTATCTGGGCAGTCGCGCACGGACATCAGGCCGCAATCTCCATCCACCAGTTCTGCCGGGGAACCGATGTAACGGTTCGGCCGCCGCCGATGGTGACTCTCGCCAGCCAGAAGATGGGCATCCATGAGTGGAGCTATGACAACGGTGTCTCGCTCGACCTGCGCTTCAAGGTGCCGCATCGGGACAAGCTGATCGCGCTGAAGGACATCAAGGCGGAGGTGGAGCTTGGCTTCGATGACAAACTCGCATTCGCCGAGGCGCAGCGCTGCCTGAACTGCGATGTGCAGACGGTCTTCACAGACACGCTGTGCATCGAGTGCGATGCCTGCGTCGATATCTGCCCGGTTGATTGCATCACATTCACCGGAAACGGTGAGGAAGTCGAGTTGCGCACCCGGTTGATGGCGCCGGCACGCAACATCGATCAGGCACTTTACGTGTCCGGGCAACTGAAAACCGGACGGATCATGGCAAAGGACGAGGATGTCTGCCTGCACTGCGGGCTGTGTGCGGAGCGCTGTCCAACGGGGGCATGGGACATGCAACGTTTCTTGATCGATGTGGCCCAGGCGGATACCCTGAGGGCGGAGAACGCATGCTGCAGCAAATAGACCGTCTGGCCGAACGCGGCGAAGGCCTCCAGCGGGTCAATGACTTCGTCGTCAAATTCGCCAACGTCAACGGATCGGGATCGGCCAGCGCCAACGCGCTGTTCGCCAGGGCGGTTCTGCGCATGGGAATAGCGGCCACGCCGCGCAACATCTTCCCATCCAACATCCAGGGCCTTCCGACCTGGTACGAGGTGCGCATTTCCGACGCCGGGCATCTGGCGGCACGCGGCGGCGGACCCGATGTCATGGTGGCGATGAATCCGCAGACCTGGGATCAGGACGTGGCGTCCATCGAAAGTGGCGGATACCTTTTCTACGACAACACCAAGCCGATGCCGGCGGAGAAGTTCCGGTCCGATATTGTCGTCGTTGGCGTGCCGCTGACCGAGATGACCAACAAGGCCTACAGTGATTCGCGGCAACGGCAGTTGTTCAAGAATATCGTCGGCCTGGGTGCGCTGTCGGCGCTGATCGAAATGGACCCGGCGGTCATCGAGCAGCTTCTCAGCGAGCAGTTCAAGGGACGCGACAAGCTCATCAGGGCGAATGTGCATGCGCTGCAGATGGGGCGCGACTGGGTGAAGCAAAACCTGGATTTCCCGATCGGGCTGACCTTGCGCCATGCCAACACGGTCGGTGACCGCATCTTCATCGATGGCAACAGTGCTGCGGCGCTGGGCGCCGTGTATGGCGGGGCGACGGTCTGCGCCTGGTATCCGATCACGCCGTCGTCGTCGCTGGCCGAGGCGTTCAACCGGTACTGCATCCGGATGCGGGTCGACAAAGCGACCGGGAAGAACAATTTTGCGATCGTTCAGGCCGAAGATGAGCTGGCGTCGATCGGCATCGTGATTGGCGCGGCATGGAACGGCGCTCGGGCCTTTACCGCGACATCAGGTCCGGGCATCTCGCTGATGCAGGAATTCATCGGCTTGGCATATTTCGCCGAAATTCCCGCGGTGATCTTTGATGTTCAGCGCGCCGGCCCGTCCACCGGCATGCCGACCCGGACGCAGCAGACCGACATCACCGCTTGCGCCTATGCGTCGCACGGTGACACGAAGCACGTGCTGCTGATCCCGGAAGATCCTTACGAATGCTTCGAGTTCGGCGCCCTGGCGTTCGATCTGGCCGACCGGCTGCAGACGCCGATCTTCGTCATGCTCGATCTCGAAATCGGCATGAACGACCGTCTGACCAAGCCGTTTGACTGGGATGACAGCCGCCGCATGGATCGCGGCAAGGTCATGACGGCGGAGGACCTTGAGGCGGGAAAACTGTTCGGCCGCTATCTGGATGTGGACGGCGACGGGATCGCCTATCGCACACTGCCCGGCACGCATCCAACGAAAGGCGCGTTCTTCACACGCGGCACCTCAAAGGACAGCATGGCGCGCTACTCTGAAGAAGGTCCTGACTATCAGGAGAACATGGAGCGGTTGCTGAAAAAGCACGACACGGCACGCGCCCTGGTGCCCCCGGCGATCGAGCGCAATGCTGAAAAACCGTCGCGGTTCGGGGCAATTTATTACGGTTCCACCAGCCCTGCGATCACCGAAGCCGACGGCATGCTGGCGGAGCAGGGCATCCACGTGGATCTGCTGCGGGTTCGCGCTTTTCCGTTCGGCACCGAGGTCGCGGCATTCATCGACGCACATGACCATGTCTTCGTCGTCGAGCAGAACCGCGACGGACAATTGCGGTCGCTGCTGGTCAACGAACTGGAGGTTGATCCGAAGAAGCTGGGCAAGGTAGTCCATTACGACGGCACCCCGATCAGCGCTCGTTTCATCGCCGGTGCGATCGCTGAACGAGCCGTCATCGGGCGTATCGAAAAGGCTGTGTCATGACCTTCCTCGCGAAGCCGAAGCTGCACCATCCGGAACTGCACAAGAACAGTCTCGGCTACACACGGCGGGATTATGAAGGCGCGATCTCGACCTTGTGTGCAGGATGCGGGCATGACTCGATCAGTGCGGCGATCGTGCGCGCGTGCTTCGAGCTGGAACTGCCGCCGCACCGGATCGCCAAGCTGTCGGGGATCGGCTGCTCGTCGAAGACACCAACCTATTTCCTCGGCGCTTCGCATGGATTCAATTCGGTCCATGGACGCATGCCATCGGTCCTGACCGGGGCTAATCTGGCAAACCGCGACCTGATTTATCTGGGCGTGTCGGGCGACGGCGACAGCGCGTCGATCGGTCTGGGCCAATTCGCCCATTCCATGCGACGTGGCGTCAATATGGTCTACATCGTCGAGAATAACGGCGTGTACGGGCTGACCAAGGGCCAGTTCTCCGCCACCTCCGACAAGGGCGCGAAATCGAAGCGTGGCGTGGTAAACAGCGATGAAGCGATCGACCTCGTCGGCATGGCTCTTCAGTTAGGGGCGACGTTCGTTGCGCGCAGTTTTTCAGGCGACAAGGCGCAATTGGTTCCTTTGATCGAGGCCGCGCTGAAGCATGAAGGCGCAGCGTTCATCGACTGTCTCTCCCCTTGCGTGGCATTCAACAACCATGTTGGGTCGACCAAGAGTTTCGACTACGTCCGTGAGCACAACGCGGCGGTGAATTATTTGGACGTAATCACGGGCCGAGAAAAAATCACCGTGGATTACGCGCCAGGGTCCGTGGAGTTGGTCACCCAGCACGACGGCTCCACGCTGCGGCTGCGGAAGCTTCACGCTGATTACGACATGCACGACCGTGTCTCGGCGATGACGTATATGCAGCAGCGCCATGCAGTGGGCGAGATCGTGACCGGGCTGCTGTATGTGGATCCGAACCCGCGCGACCTGCATGGGCATTTGAAGACCTCGGACATTCCGCTGAATGCGTTGCAGGAGGATGCCTTGATCCCCGGCGCATCCGCGTTGGCCAGAATCAACGCGGGGCTCCGATAGGTTTCTCCTTTCCTGGAGGCGTGCCGTCGAACACCCCAAAGATGTCTCGCAGGAAGCCCGGCGTCAGCGCACTGATTGGATTGATGGAGATCGTGGGATCGTCGATCGGGCCGTCAACCCCGAAGCGCGCTGCGAAAACGCCGCCGCCTTTCTCCGGGCTGAATAACTTACCGACCAGCGGCAAATGCCCGAGCATCGCGTTGAAGAAATAGGCAGGGACGATCGTGCCGGTTAGCGAAGCCTGCCCCGATGACAACCCGATTCGGCCCTTGGCGGTCAGTCCTAGCGAGGCGTTATAGGCGTGCGCCTCGTCAACGTTCAGATCGACACCATTGTAATGAAACGGCATGACCACACTGGAAAAAGTCATCCCGGGTCCGCGCAGGGCATCGACCAGGCCGTAAAGTGTGATCGCTTGCAGCAGCTTACCCAGAACCGGGGAATTCTTGACGACGACATCGTCGATCGTCGCCGTCCCCGCTAACGGTTCGACACCGTAAGGCTTGTCGAGCGCCCCGTCTATCGTCAGATGCCCAGACCGCATCCCCCGGACAGCGTCCACGCCTCGCAGAAAACTGCCGGCATCCGTTGCCTCCACCAGGAGTTTGCGTTTGTCTGCCTGTGGCTCGATCCTTATGGAAAAGCCCCCGCCTGACTGCCCGGAACTGACCTGCGTCGTCCCGGCCACGTCGAGAAGGCGGATCTGCTGACCGCCGCCGGTGGCTTTCACAACCACATTCGCCGCCCGCTCTCCATTCGCCAGAATCGCACGATCGAAGCGGGCACCAAACGTCCAGTCAGGCGTCGTTACCTCTGCCGCGTCGGACCTGTCTGCGCCGGACCTATTCTGGGTTAACTTCGGTGCCAGATCGATCTGGTCACCTTCCAATATCATGGCGATCGGCTCGTTGGCGCCGAGCTGGATCGTGCCGTGCCCCTGGGTTCGTCCGAGGCGGATCGTGTCGAGCCGTACGGTCCGGATATGGCCGTCGGCGACATCGGCCGACCCGCCAAGGAGCAGCCCGTCGCCGTGCACCGCGATTTTATCGATCTTTGTCAGCCGGTCGTGCGCCAGCAGTAAAGTCGCCGAGGCGGCGGCGATATTGCCGGAGGATTTGCTCCAGGCCAGGGGATCGACGACGAGTGTCGCGAGTGTCAGGTCGCCGTTGATCGCGATCGAACCCTCGCCATTGCGGCGCTCGATCAGGACCATGGTCAACGGGACGGGCCCGTCCAGGAAATCGGCAACGTGCAAACCGGCCGCGTCAAGCTTCGCCGCGTCCGGCTGGCCGGTCACCGCGATCTTCTGGACGATCTGGCTGGCCGGACCGGGATCAAAGGCCATCGTTCCATCCAAAGTGACCGGCACTGCCGCGACCGATCCGCTCCCCTTCAGGCTGAGACCGTCCTTGTCGATGACGAGATCGATCACGCCGTCATCCAGTTCCTGGCCCGCCGCGATATCCAGCAGCCGGACCTTTGTCAGGTGCGCGTTCGCATGAATTTGAACATCATCAATCTGCAGCTTGTCCTCGAGCGGAAACTGGAAATCCAGCATCGCCGACGCGTCCCCGCCGCCGGTCTTCATTGCGATCGGGTGCGTGGAAAGCAGGTTGAGGCGGGGTTCCTTCAGCAGCATGAGCGCACTGACGACGGGGCCGTCGACCCGGGTATGGATCACCGCGATCTGATCGCGCAGCGACAGACCCGTGATGCGCATCTGACCGTCCCGGATCAGCAAATCGGGGCCGCCGTCGCGAAGCCGCTGATGCGCCGATGACACTTGAATATCCAATGTATCGGGGTCGACGAGGTGCAGGTGAAAGTCTGTCTGTTCGACAGCAGGAACATTGTCGATCCAGGTGAACATCCCGTTGGTCCCGGCGAGCTCGCCTGTTGCCTTCGTCAGCACGATGTCGTGCAGCGCGTCGTCCGCCTCGATGGCCAAGGATGCCGTCCCGAACGTTACCATGCCCCCGGTCACATGTTCGGTGACCCAGGGTCGCGCGCCGCCACCGACGCCGCGCGGCCACAATCGTGGCAGGTCAGCAATGTCGATCTGGCTCAGCCCGACCGAAAGCGCCGCCGAGAGCCGGTCCGCCTTATGAGCGACCGTGCCGCCAACATCGACAATCTCGGGCTGCCCGTCGCGCGTGTGCCCGAGATCAAAACGGCCGGTCGTGATGGCGATCTCACTGGGTGTTCCAGCCAGCGCGATGGTGCCGCTGCGCACCGGGACGCTCCCCTGCCCGATCTGGATCTGGCCAGGGCCAAGCTGGACGTCCGCCTGCATCTGGTACGGCTTGAAACCCGTATCGAGCCCGATGGTCGCAGTGAGCGACAGCGGCGCATCGATCCGTGCCATGAACGCCACAGCAGGCGGCAGCGCACCCACACCTGCCGGGCGGAACGCTGTCAGTTTCACATCGATCCTGGCGACGGAACCGGCTGCCCAATCAGCTTCCGCCGTCAAACCGGCTCGTTGATTGCCAACGACCAGAGGGGCCCGCAGCGAGCCACGGACGTGCCCGACTTTTGCGCGGGTCAGATCGAGGTCCATGTCAGGCGTCCGGATGACCAGACCGCTCTCTCGATCCCGCAGCGTCACCTCGGTATTTCGGAAATGGGCGCGTTGGATCTGGTCGAACAGGCCCTGGGTATGGCCATGATCGCCGCTGGCCGGGCGGGAGAGCTGTTCGCGCAACTGCCCGAAATCGATGGAGCCCGCGTCGGGCGAATCGCCTCCTGCGATGTCCCAGCCGAGGCTGATCGCCCCGCCCGCCTCCCTTGTGACCGCGATCTGCGCGTGATCCACTTCGATTGCCCGTGGGACGAAGCGGCCGAGCAGCAGACCGGCCAGGGAGAAAGTGATATGGGCGGCCGGTGCCGCAATGAGGCGATGGCCTGCCTGATCGGTTATGGTGATATCGGACAGACGGAGGTCGAGTGGGTAGTCGACGCCTTTGTGGAAGCCCTCCCAGGCCAGGAACATGCCATCGAATGAACCCCGCACGGGTGCCGTGTCATCGACAAGTGCAGCTCGCACGCGATCCGACCACCCTCCGAGGTCGATGGGTCCCTGCGCCAGGCGCCATGCGGCGGCGGCCAGAAGGCAGGTCATGACCACAAGAAGACCGGTGCCGAAGGCCAGCAGCCGATGTACAGCCTTCGAGGTATGGCGAATAGCCCGCCCCGTGGAGCGCACGACCCCGTGATGTCTCGAACGATGAAGCCAGCCGCCTTCATGATGCCACGCCATTGGCCAGTCCCCTACGACGCCGCGGCGGGGGAAAGGCTCGTCGAGCGCTTCGAGGCAATCGGCCAAACCGAGGCGTTGCTGCTGAAGTCACCGGGCGTTTTGCCCATGTTGCGGTGCCTAGGGGGCAACAGTCCGTATCTCGCTGCCTTGGCCTTGCGTGAATCCGAAAGTCTGCATCGTCTGGCCAGGGAGGGGCCCGAGGCTGCATTCGCGCATTGTCGGTCCGACCTGGCTGATGTGTCCCCTTCCGCCAAGCGTCCGGACATCGCAGCCGCGCTCCGCCAGGCGAAGCGGAGTGCGGCTTTGATCGTCGCGATAGCCGATGTCGGCGGAATCTGGCCACTCGAAACTGTCACCGGGGCGCTGTCGGAACTGGCCGAGACGACGCTGAGACTGGCGATCCGCCACCTGCTTCGCGCCGCCCATGACACGGGGGAAATACGATTGCGGGACCCCGGCCGACCCGATCTGAACTGCGGGTTCGTTGCACTAGCCATGGGCAAGCTCGGGGCGGCGGAGCTGAATTATTCGTCCGATATCGACCTCATTCTTCTGTATGACGCCACCGCACCCGTCTACGCGGGCGGCCGCGCGGCCGCCAGCATCGGCTCGTTCACGTCCCGGTTGGCAAGGGATCTGATCACGCTGATGGAGGCCCGGGATTCCAACGGTTACGTGTTTCGCACGGACCTGCGGCTGCGGCCGGACCCGGCCGCGACCCCGCCGGCGGTCTCCCTGCACGCCGCGCTGATTTATTACGAGACCATGGGGCAGAACTGGGAGCGGGCCGCCATGATCAAGGCACGCCCCGTCGCAGGCGACCTGCCGCTTGGCCACCGGTTTCTGGAGGCGATCCGCCCGTTCGTTTGGCGGCGCGGGCTGGATTTCGCGGCGGTCGCCGACATCCACGCGATGAAGCGCCGGATCGATGTGGCGAAAAGGTCGGCGCTGGGCCGGATGGATGACCCGGTGGAACGCATCGCCGGTCATAATGTGAAACTGGGCGAGGGCGGCATAAGGGAGATCGAGTTCCTGGTGCAGACGCTGCAGATGGTATGGGGTGGCCGCGATCCAACGCTTCGTGTCAAGCCGACGCTGCCAGCGATGGCTCGCCTCGTCGAGACCGGTCATCTGGAAGACCAAGCCCGCCGTCAACTCGAGGATTCATACCGCTTCCTGAGACAGGTCGAGCATCGCATTCAGATGGTGAACGACCGCCAGACGCACAACCTGCCGGAACAGCCCAACGAGGTGAACCGCATCGCCCGCTTCATGGGGTATCCGGACGCGACGGCCTTCGCCCAGGAATTTCTGCGCCACGTAGATATCGTCCGCGTCAACTACCGAGGCGTCTTCGAGCATGTTCCCGACTTGCCCGGCACAGAGGTGGTCGGACCCGAACTGGACTTCCGCGGCGATAATCCGGAACCTCCTGCGACCATCGCGGCGCTCAACAGCCTCGGATATCATGATTCGAAGCGGATCATCACAACCGTTCGGCGATGGTTGGCCGGGCGCGTCCGTGCGCTGCGGTCAAACCGGGCAATGGACCTGATGACGACGATGGTGCCCTCGATCCTGGTGACCTTCGGGCGGCAGCCAAACCCGGACGAGGCATTCAACCGGTTCGACCGGTTCATCAGCGCTTTGCCATCAGGCGTGCAACCGATGTCGCTGTTCCATCAGAATCCGGCGCTTCTCGACCGTATCGCGGCGGTGCTCGGTGCGGCACCGATGTTGTCTGAACACCTCGCGCGGCATCCAAGCGCGCTGGAGGGGCTCCTGACCCCCGAGGATGCCGGCGATGTGAAGCGCATGCTGCGTTCCCGCCTCGCCGACGCCAGCAGGCTGGAGGATGTCATTCAGGTCGTCCGGCGCGCGGTGAAGGAGCGCGATTTCTTCCTTTCGGTCGCGACGCTGGAGGGACGGCTGGACGCCAACGCGTCGGGCCGGCAGCGAACCGCGCTGACCGAGGCGGCATTGTCGGCGCTCGTGCCCACTGTGCTGGCCGATTTCGCCACACGCTTCGGCCGTGTGCCAGGTGGTGCGCTCGCGGTCGTCGCAATGGGCAAGGCGGGCGGCCGGGAGATGATGGCGGGTTCCGATCTGGACCTGATGTTCATCTACGACCATCCGGCCGACGCCACCCAGAGCCGCGGCGCGCGCAGCCTGCCGGCCAGCCAGTGGTTCGTCAGAGCCGTGCAGGCGTGTATCGCGGCGCTGACCACGCCGGGACCGGAGGGGCAGATGTATGCGCTCGACATGCGGCTGCGGCCCTCAGGCAACAAAGGGCCGATCGCCGTCTCGTTGGAGAGTTTCAGGTATTATCACGAATGGGATGCTTGGACCTGGGAGCGTATGGCGCTGACCAGGGCGCGCGTGGTGGCCGGTCCGGCCGATATGCGGCGCAGGGTGAACATGGCGATCGAGGCCGCGATTCAGCGGCAGCAGAAGCCAGAGCAGATCCGCGCCAACGCGACGACGATGCGCGCGCGCATGGCGCGGGAACTCCGGCCGCTTGGGCCGTGGGACGTGAAGCCGCGTGACGGCGGATTGATCGACATCGAATTCATCGCCCAGACACTCCAGTTGGTTCACGCCCGCGACGCCGGCCTTCGCCGCAGCCAGACAACGGGCATCGCCCTGCGGCGACTGTCCCAGGCCGATGTGATCGCCAAACGGGATGCGACGCTGTTGATTGATGCCGAACGCCTCTGGCGCACGATCCAGGGCATGCTACGAATGACCGTCGGCAGGGTGGAGGCGGCTTCATTGCCACATGCGTCAGCCCTGCCGCTTTTGCGTGCCGCCGCGTTTGCAGGGGTGTCCGCGGTTGACACCGACGAGCTCCTTCGCAAGTCCGAAGGCATCGCAAAGCAGGTTCGGGTGTTGTTCGAGCGGTATGTGGGGAAACCAGGCTGATGAGTCTTGCGGAAGGTGATACGGCTCCCGATTTCCAGATGCCAGCCACGAGCGGGCGTGCGGTCAGCCTGGAAAGCTACAAGGGCAAGCCGTTTATTCTGTACTTTTATCCGAAGGCCGACACGCCGGGCTGCACCAAGGAAGCCTGCGCCTTCCAGGAAGCCATGCCGCATCTGCAGGCGATCGGGCTCGATGTGATCGGGGTCTCGCCGGACAAGATCAAGCCGATCGAGAAATTTGCCGCCAAGTATGGGCTGACCTTTCCGCTCGCGTCTGACGAGGACCATGCGGTGGCGGAGCGCTACGGCACATGGGTCGAAAAATCGATGTACGGGAAGAAGTATATGGGGGTGGAACGTAGCACATTCCTCGTCGGCCCCGATGGGAAGGTGCTTAAGGCTTGGCGCAAAGTCAGCGTGACCGGTCATGCGGACGACGTGATGAAGGCTGCCAAGGCGGCGAAGCTGGTGTAGTATCCGATCGCAGGGAAGCATTGGACGCGAAGGCTGCGCTTCGCCGCCTGAATCGGATACTTCAAACATGTCGCGACGTATCGCGGTTCTGCGAGGATGCCGGTGGCCGGACCGGCGCCATGCCTTAACGGCTGACCTCCCCTGCGCGGCAATCGCCCGATCCTAGTATTTCCCCGCGTTGACCCTTTTATCCCGCAAGGCTAAGCACCCCCGAACGGTTTGGCGCCGCCGTCAGGCTCAACAACGGCCCCGACAGAATTGGAGGCGATGGGTGAGAGACGTTCGCGACGCGCTGATGATCGCCCGCAACTCCGAGGGCAAGCTGGTGCGTCGCCCGCTGTCGCCACATATCCAGGTCTATCGCTGGCCAGTCAGCATGGCTTTGTCCATCCTTCACCGCGCGACGGGTGTGGCACTTGGCGTCGGAACGCTGCTGCTGACCTGGTGGCTGGTCGCCGCGGCCGGATCGGATGATGCATTCGATCGGGCACAACGGTTCATTGGCTCCGCGATCGGGCTGCTCCTGCTGTTCGGGTGGACGGTGGCGCTTATCTTCCATTTTTTCAGTGGGATCCGCCATCTGGTCTGGGATGCCGGGATCGGGTTCGACGCGCCGGCCTACAACACATCCGGTTGGGGCGTCGTCATCGCCACCGGCGTCTGCACGCTGCTGGTCTGGGTCGTCGGCCTGGCGGTTTGGTGAGAGGTATCATGTCCGGACCCCCTCATGTCGACATGCTGCGCTCCCCGCTCGGCCGAGCGCGCGGACTGGGATCGGCTCGTGCCGGGTCCCATCATTGGTGGGCACAGCGTCTCACCGCCATAGCGCTGGTGCCGTTGACACTCTGGTTCATCTTTTCGGTGCTCCGCTTGTCCGGCGAGTCCCACCAGGTCGTCATCGACTGGCTGTCAACGCCGCTGACCCTCAGTTTGATGCTCGCTCTGATCGTGGCGACATTTCACCATCTGCAACTGGGTATGCAGGTGGTGATCGAGGACTATGTACATGAGGAACGGGCCAGGATGGGCGCCGTGCTGGCCGTGAGAGGCCTGTGCGTGCTGCTGGCACTGGTCTGTATCGTCTCGGTGCTGAAAATCGGGCTCTGAGCCCAGAGGAAAACGCGATGAATGCGATCACGATGCCCTCATCACGGGCCTACAACGTGGTGGACCACACCTACGATGTGGTCGTGGTCGGCGCCGGCGGATCGGGCCTGCGCGCCACCTTCGGCATGGGTGCCGCCGGCCTGAACACCGCCTGTATCACCAAGGTCTTTCCCACCCGCAGCCATACCGTCGCCGCACAAGGCGGGATCGGCGCCGCACTGGGCAACATGGGTGAGGACGACTGGCGCTGGCACATGTACGACACCGTCAAAGGATCGGACTGGCTCGGCGATCAGGACGCCATCGAATACATGTGCCGCGAGGCAATTCCGGCCGTTTACGAGCTGGAACATTATGGTGTGCCATTCAGTCGAACGGAAGACGGGCGCATCTACCAACGTCCCTTTGGCGGCCACATGAAGGAATACGGCAAGGAGCCGGCAATGCGCGCTTGCGCCGCCGCCGACAGGACCGGCCACGCCATCCTGCACACGCTGTATCAGCAAAGCCTCAAGCATGATGTGGAATTCTTCATCGAGTATTTCGCGCTTGATCTGATCCTGGACCAGGAGGGTGTTTGCCGCGGCGTGCGCACACCTGCACCGGCGATGGCACCGGAATGGTGCTTCGGGCGGGGTTGCCCGCTCAGGATATGGAATTCGTCCAGTTTCACCCGACGGGCATCTTTCCCGCCGGCTGCCTGATCACCGAGGGTGCCCGCGGCGAAGGGGGCTACCTGACCAATTCGGAAGGCGAGCGCTTCATGGAACGTTACGCGCCGTCGGCCAAGGATCTCGCCAGCCGCGACGTGGTCTCGCGGTCCATGACTATGGAGATCAACGACGGCCGCGGCTGCGGTCCGGCCAAGGACCACATCATGCTCCATTTGGAGCATCTGGGCGCTGAACTGCTGCATGAGCGCCTGCCCGGAATCTCCGAAACCGCGAAAGTGTTCGCCGCGGTTGACGTCACGAAAGAGCCGATCCCGGTTCTGCCAACGGTACATTACAACATGGGCGGCATCCCGACGAACGTGCATACCGAAGTTCTGCGCCCGACCAGGGACAACCTCGACGCGGTGATCCCCGGCTTGATGGCTGTCGGCGAAGCCGCCTGCGTGTCGGTGCATGGCGCCAACCGCCTGGGCACGAACTCGCTGCTCGATCTGGTGGTGTTCGGCCGCGCCGCGGCACATCGCGCGGCCGAGACCGTCAGGCCGGGTGCCAGCCAGGCGCCGCTGCCGCCGAAAGCGGGCGAAGCCTCGCTCGACCGGTTCGACCGCACCCGCCATGCGAAGGGCAAGACCAAGGTCGCGGAACTCCGGCTGACGATGCAGCGCTCGATGCAGGCGCACGCAGCCGTGTTTCGGACCGCTAAGAGCCTGACCGAAGGCGTTGAGAAAATGAAGCAGGTCTGGAGCGGCATGACCGACATGTCCGTCTCCGATCGCAGCCTGGTCTGGAACAGCGACCTGATGGAGGCGTTGGAGCTGCACAACCTGATGGGCAGTGCGATGACCACGATCGCCAGCGCCGAAGCCCGCACCGAAAGCCGGGGCGCCCATGCGCATGACGATTATCCGGATCGCGACGATCAGAACTGGATGAAGCATACTTTGGCGTGGTGTGACAGCAAAGGCGACGTCAAGCTGGATTACCGGCCTGTGAAGATGCAGACGATGACCAACGAGGTTTCGGTGTTCCCGCCAAGGAAGCGGGTTTACTGATCATGATCGCACTGCCCAGCCTGGATCGCCTGCGGCCGGCGACGGCCAAGGTGGCCGAACGCGCGCTGACGTGAGCCGGAACCGCGAAACACCAGGCAACGGAAAGATCAGGGCCACTCTAGTCGTTTGATCAGTCTGCGGTCCTCGCGGCGGTCATTTCTTAGGACACACAAGACGATGGTTGCTTTCAATCTCCCCCTGAACAGCCGGATCGGCCAGGGCCAGACCTTTAGGGCGCCGGCCGGAACGAAGCACATTCGCGCGTTCAAGATCTATCGATGGAGCCCGGATGACGGGAAGAACCCGCGAACCGACACCTACGAGATCGACCTCGACGCCTGCGGACCGATGGTTTTGGATGCTCTGATAAAAATCAAGAACGAGATCGACCCGACCCTGACCTTCCGCCGCTCCTGCCGGGAAGGCATCTGCGGCTCATGCGCGATGAACATCGACGGCGGCAACACCCTGGCTTGCCTCAAGCCGATCGAGGACATAAAGGGCGCGGTCAAAATCAACCCGTTGCCACATATGCCGGTGGTAAAGGACCTGGTTCCGGACCTGTCCCAGGTGTACGCCCAGTATCGCTCGGTGAAGCCGTGGATGCAGGCGGATACACCAGCCCCGGCCGACGCCGAGCGGCTTCAAAGCAGGGAAGAACGTGCCAGGCTGGACGGGATGTGGGAGTGCATCCTGTGCTTCTGCTGTTCGACCGCCTGCCCAAGCTACTGGTGGAACGGCGATCGTTATCTGGGTCCGGCCGTCCTGCTTCAGGCCTATCGCTGGATCGCCGATTCACGCGACGAGGCAACCGGTCAGCGATTGGATGAGCTCGAGGATCCGTTTAAACTGTATCGCTGCCATACCATCATGAACTGCACAGATACCTGCCCCAAGGGACTGAACCCGGCCAAGGCGATCGGCGCCATCAAGCAGTTGATTGTCGAGCGCCAGTGATTGTCGAGCGCAGCTCTGACCTGCCAGCCCCTTTGACGTTGATGGCCCGGAGGGCGATGATTGGTTTCACCGCGGTGAAGAAAGGGGGGCAACCATGATCGAGGTTTGGAGCTGGCCGACGCCGAATGGCCATAAGGTTCACATCGCGCTTGAAGAGCTCGGGCTTCCCTACAAGGTCATCCCGATCAACATCGGCAAAGGCGACCAGTTCAAGCCAGAATTCCTGGCGATCACGCCGAACCACCGGATCCCGGCTATCGTCGATCCGGATGGGCCGGACGGCAAATCGCTGAAGCTGTTCGAGTCGGCGGCGATCCTCATTTACCTCTCGGAAAAAACCGGCGGCAAGCTAATCCCGGCCGATCCCGTCGGGCGCTACACCTGCCTGCAATGGATGATGTTCCAGATGGGCGGCACCGGCCCTATGTTCGGCCAGTACAATCACTTCGCCAATTATGCGGTCGAGAAGATCCCCTACGCGATCGAACGCTACACCAACGAGGTGAAGCGCTTGCATCGCGTGCTGAACAAGCGGCTTGCAGAGTCCGAATATCTAGCGGGTCCCGCCTACTCGATGGCCGATATCATCAACTTCCCCTGGATCCGCAATCCAGATCGCCGGAACATCGACTTGTCGGATTACCCGGACGTCAAGCGTTGGCACGATGCCGTCGCCGCGCGCCCGGCCGTGCAGCGCGGCGTCGAGGTTCTGTCCGAGAACCAGCGGCGCGGCCAAATGACCGACGAGGAGCGTGAGGTCATGTTCGGCAGAACGCAGTTTCAGGCACGGTAGCAGCCGACGCTCGAAACATCTTCGCTGATCGGGCGACTGAAACCAGCAAACGTGACATGACGGAGCGATAGCGCCGATTCCGGCGGTCCCCGTGTCGCGGGCTCAAGTCTGGCGCCTCCGAATGATGATTGCACGGCGGCGGTCAGTTTTGTATCTTTTTGCACGCATTACCTTTCACAGAGCACTTTTCTGGTTCAATCAGAGACATTTCAGAAAAACTTTTTGGCCTTGCGGTCGACATAACCCCATCGCCCGACCATCAGTCGGGGATTCCTTTGAACTGGCGGGAAGGTCGGTTATAAACTTCTCGGAATGAAGCCAATTCGCTGACAACACTATCTCGTAGACCAGTTCAGGCACCGAATGACCGCGCGTATACTCATCGTGGACGACATGCCTGCGAACACGCGCCTGCTCGAGGCAAAGCTCGCCGCCGAGTATTATCAGGTCACTTCCGCCCGTGACGGGTTCGAGGCGCTGTTGACCGCACGTGACTGGCAGCCGGACCTGATCCTGCTCGACGTCATGATGCCCGGTATGGACGGCTACGAGTGCTGCCGTCAGCTAAAAGACGATGCCGTCACCTTGCATATCCCGGTCGTGATGGTTACCGCGCTGGGGGAGACCGGGGAGCGACTGCGAGGCCTGGAAGCCGGTGCGGACGATTTCCTCACCAAACCGGTCGATTACGATACCCTCATGGCGCGGGTTCGAAGCCTGGTGCGACTGAAGCGGTTGCTCGACGAATGCAGCGCGCGCGGGGACACCGCCAGGGCTCTTGGTCTGGATACGGGTCGGGTGCGGATCCCCTCCATTGCGGGCGCACAGGCACTCGTGATCGATGATTGGGATCAAAGCGCGCAGGGCATCCGGGACGCTCTGGCCGAGGAAGGTGTCATTTCCGCTTATGCCTGCGGCGGCGCCGAGGCGATCAGGATGACCACCGCGGTCAACTTCGACCTCCTCGTGGTAAACTTGGCGCTGGCCAACGAGGATCCGCTGAAATTGGTTTCAATCCTGCGCGCTTCCGATGTCACCCACGAAACGCCGTTGCTGCTGGTCGGAGATGCCGGGGACAAGGACCGTATCCTCCGCGGTTTCGAACTCGGCGCGAACGATTGGCTGGTGCAGCCGATCGATCCGCACGAACTCCGGGCGCGGGCGCGGAATCAGGTCCGCCGGAAGTTCTACCAGGATCGGCTACGCTCGGATCTGGGCGCGGCGCTGGAAATGGCGCTGACTGACCCTCTCACCGGATTGTACAACCAGCGTTACCTGCGCCGTCATCTCGGAAGCCTGATGGAAAACGGGCCGGGCAGACAACTGGCGGTCCTGATGGTCGATGTCGATCACTTCAAATCAGTGAACGACCGATATGGCCATGCCTCCGGGGACCGCGCGCTGCGGCTTATCGCCGACACGCTGCGCGTCAACACCAGGGTATTCGACTCGGTGGCCCGCTACGGCGGTGAGGAATTTGTCGTCGTGATGCCGAGCACCAGTCCGCTCGAAGCGGCTGCTGCCGCACAGCGTCTCAGACTCGCGGTGGAGGAGTTGAGGTTCATTGCCACCGCGGGGACGCAGGTGTCGCTCACCATAAGCGTTGGCGTCGCGTTCACCTCGACCACGACGGATTCAGCAGAAACGTTGCTGAATGACGCAGACGCGGCCCTTTATCAAGCGAAGCGGAATGGACGAAACTGTGTGCAAATAGCGCGGATCGCAGAAACTACTTGATTTTCGCTTCCTTGAATGGAACGTGCTTGCGGACAACCGGGTCATATTTGTTGAGCTCCAACTTGGTCGTCTGGGCCCGCGCATTCTTCTTCGTGACATAGAAGAATCCTGTATCCGCCGTGGATACCAGCTTGATCTGAACGGTGTTCGACTTGGCCATCAGCCTGATCCTCAAAATTCGGTAAAACGGGTATTCCTGTGCGTTGGAAAATGCTCAACAAGCCGGTCGCGGTCAAGCCTTTGCTTCTGTAACCGGATCCGCCGGCGTGGGACCTGACGCAACCGCGCAACGTTCAAGAGCGCGAACGGCCGAGCACAGCCCCCCCGGCGAAGCGGGCTTTGGCGCCGAGCGCTTCCTCGATCCGCAGCATCTCGTTCCATTTCGCCATGCGTTCGCCGCGGGCAAAGCTGCCTACCTTTAACTGACCGGCCCCCCAGCCAACGGCAAGGTGCGCAATCGTGACATCTTCGGTTTCACCCGATCGCGCCGAAACAATCGACGCGTAGCCACACTCCGCAGCCACGCGCCTTGTATCGAATGTCTCGGTCAAAGTGCCGCGCTGGTTAGGCTTCAACAGGACGGTATTTGCCGCCTTGCCGGCCGCCGCATCACGCAGGCGATCCGCGTCGCTGACCAGGAAATCGTCGCCGACAATCTGCACCCTGTCACCGGCCGTCTGCGTGAAAGCGACAAAGCCCTCCACGTCGTCTTCCGCCAGCGGATCTTCGATCGACAGAATTGGATAGCGATCGATCCAGCCGATCAACATTTCGATCATGCCTTCGGTGGTGAGCTTCTTGCCATCCAGCGCTAACTCATAGCGGCCGTCCCCGCCAAATTCAGAGGCGGCGACGTCCAGCGCGAGTCCGATTTGCTCGCCGGGCCGGAAACCAGCCCGTTCGATCGCGGCGACCAGCGTGTCGAGCGCCTGTTCATTCGTCGCGAACGACGGCCACCAACCGCCCTCGTCGGCGACACCGGCCAGGCTTCCCGCGGCTTCCATCAACTGTCCGGCGGCGCGATAGACCTCTGCTGTCCAGTCCAGAGCCTGGGCAAAGCTTTCCGCCGCCGGACACATGACCATGAAGTCCTGGATGTCCACCCGCCGCCCGGCATGGGCGCCCCCGCCGAAGATCTGGATCTGTGGCAACGGAATCAACGCCGCATCAGCACCTCCCACGAACCGATACAGCGGCTGTCCGGCCGCAGACGCCGCGGCATGGGCAACCGCCATTGACACCGACAGCAACGCGTTGGCTCCAAGCCGGCTTTTGTTTCGCGTGCCATCCAACTCGATCAGGCGTTCGTCGAGCGCTTCCTGGTCCATTGCATCCAGCCCGGCCACCCCATGAGCAATGATGGTGTTCACGTTCGCCACCGCCTTCGTCACGTCATAGCCGCCAAACGCTGCCCCGCCATCCCGAAGATCCACTGCCTCGGCCGATCCGGTTGAAGCACCGGCCGGTACGATCGCCCGTCCCACCGCACCGCCTTCGAGCATCACGTCCGCCTCGACCGTCGGGCGTCCCCGGCTGTCCCAGACCCGGCGGGCATGGACGTAGGCAATGCTGGTGTCGGTCATGCGGTGATTTCCTCTTTCCAGGCCAAGGCCACATCGGCCAGCCAATCGGCTGGATCGGCGAGAAGGCGGTGCGCCACCGCCCGGACTTTGCGCCGCTGCAGGTCCTCGGTGATGTACTCCACCGGCGACTTTCCATCGACCCGTGCGAGCAACAAGGCCGGCAGCAGATGCGCGGCGCGAGTTTCCAGCGCCGCCGTTGTTTCCCAGTCCACAAGAGGCAGATAGGCTGCCGTCATTGCATCGAAGCTGTCCAGCAGGAGACGGCTTGCATCCGGTACCCAAAGGCACTTCAGCAGCAGGTGATTCAGGCAGAAGGCCAGGTCGAACGCGGGATCGCCCCACCACGCGCATTCAGCATCCAGGAACACCGGGCCTTCAGAGCCGCAAAGGATGTTTTTCGGGCTCACGTCGCCATGCACGAGGGCGTGCTTGTTGCGCTGCGTCACCTCGGTCAGCACCCGCATCCGCTCGGCGAGGGCAGGGTGCACCCGTCCTGTGTGGGTGAGATAGGGTTCCAGCCGAATGTCGTGGAAAATCGCATCCGTGGGAAAATCATCAGCCAGCGACGGGTCAGCGGCCGTCGCGGCATGGACCCTGGCAAGCGTCGCGGCGACGGAAGCGGCGAATGCGACGTCCACCCAGCCGTCCCGGAGCCGGTCCTTCCAAAGCGGATACCGCTCGGCCGGCAGATACGCCATCGCCAGCGTTCCGGTCGTCTCGTCCTGGCCGAGCAGCGTCGGCGTGGAGTGTGGCGCCGCCCGGCTGGCGGCCCGCATCCATCGGGCTTCGTACAGGTTCCGCTCGACCGGCGCCTGCCAGTCCGCCGCCACCCTCAGTTTCGGCAGCGCGCGCTTGACGCAGACCGGACCAGTCGAAAGATCGACCCGCCAGATGTCCGATGACACGCCGCCGGCCAACGGTTGGCCCATCGGGGGTTCCCCCGTCGGGGTCCCGCCGGTCAAGAGCTGCATACGATGCAATGCGTCGATGATTTCCCTGGGCGGCGTTCCCATCCGGCGTTCAGCTCCCTGCTCCGTCTCATCGCGCCGCGAAGGTAGGGGATAAGCCGGCCACTGAAAACAAAGAACGAGCGTCTTGACTTATAGGCTCGCGTGGAGACCGCCGCCGTCCGGTCGCCCAGTATATCAAAACACGGCAGGTGCAGTTACATGGAGCGGCACGACATGCAGGCATGATGAGGCTTCAGACGATTTCAGCGCGCCGGTTCAAGGTTGCACGGCCACGGGTGGCACCGACGGCCAGGCGCTCCCGCCGACTCCTGTTGATCGCTCTAGCGCTGTCAGTCGCCGTCCATCTCGCGGCCGCCCTTATGGTCGTGCTGCTGCCGCGCATCCTGCCGAAAGACGCGCAAACGCAGGCGCAAGGCACCGTCGAACTGCTCATGGTTGAGCAAAAGGGCGCCGAACCAAGTCCCGGCGGTCAGCCGAAAGACAGCACGGCAGTGCCCAAGCCCCCAGAGAAACCCGATGCGCCGGCTGCCGAAGACCAGAAGGACGCAACAACGGCGAGGCAGCCATTGCCGCCGGCTGCCGATCAGGGGGCCGAACCGGCGCTCCCGCCAGCCGAACGAGCAGAATCCAAGACCACCCCGTCGAACGGTCCGCCGGCCGAGTCACATTCTGAGGCACCACCGGTGCCGCCCCGGTCGCAGGAGGCGCCCGTCTTCGATCTGGGCGGCACTGATAGCGAATCGAATGCGATCGTGCTGGGTGGGCAGGTTCTGCCGGCGCTCAAGGACGACCGCTTCCGAAATCGGCCCCCGGTGTATCCGGTCGAGGCAGAGATCCGCGGCGAGCACGGTTCGGTTGTGCTCGTGATCCATGTTTCGGAAAATGGCCTCGCGACCGGCGTCGACGTCCAGGAAAGCTCAGGATACGATGTGCTGGATCAGGCAGCCGTGACCGCGGTTCTGAAATGGCATTTCCGCCCGGCCCTGAAAGAGGGTCGAACAGTACCGTTCGACATGCCGTTCCGATTTATTTTTGAGCAGGATTAAGGAGTCGTTTCATGATTCGCATCGATCGCGTCGTGACCAGGGGCGGCGACCACGGGGAGACGTCGCTGGGTGATGGCACCCGGGTCTCGAAGGCCGATCGGCGAATCGAGGCTATGGGCGCCGTGGATGAGGCAAATGCCACTATCGGCATACTGCGGACCCACACACGCGATCGGGCGGCGGAAGACGCGATGCTTGCTCGGATACAGAACGACCTGTTCGATGTCGGCGCCGATCTGTGCGTGCCGGGGTCAGGCGGGGACCGGCTTCGCGTCACCGACCCCGCCGTTGCGCGCCTGGAAGCCGAGGTCCAGGGGATGAACGCCGCGCTGCCCGCGCTGAAAAGTTTTATCTTGCCAGGGGGCACCGATGCAGCCGCATTCGCCCATATGGCGCGTGTTGCCGCGCGGCGGGCGGAGCGAGCAGTCGTAGCGGTCGATGACATCAATCCGGTCGTCCAACGCTATCTGAACCGGCTTTCGGACCACCTTTTCGTTCTCGCCCGTGTGCTCAACGAAAACGCCGCCACCGACGTGCTTTGGGTTCCCGGCGCCAACCGCACATGACCGACTGCCCTTGACAGCCACGGCAACCCCGGTTTCGCATCCGCTTCGCCGATCTGGAAAATTGTCCGTGCCGCAACTTTCGCTCCATACGCCAGTGGGAGACATCACGGTTTTCGAGGAGGACGGGGCTATCGTCTCACTGGACTGGGGCTGGGTGCCGGACCAGATCGCCTCATCCGTTCTGAACCTTGCACACGAGCAGCTACAGGCGTATTTCGACGGCGAACTGACCGAATTTACCCTTCCGCTTGCGCCGGCGGGGACCGCATACCGGCGGGCGGTGTGGCAGGCGTTGTGCGCCATTCCGTATGGCGAAACCCGCAGCTACCGGGATATCGCCGTTAAGGCGGGCGGCAGCGCCCGATCCGTTGGTCAGGCGAACGGCCATAATCCTATCCCGTTGATCATTCCATGCCATCGCGTCGTCGCGGCGACGCATATCGGCGGCTACTCCGGCGGCGACGGTTTGATAACCAAACGATGGCTGCTGACGCTGGAAAATCCGGCCCGAAACCTGCTCTGAACCTTTACGCCCACGGAGACACACCATGACAAAGGCAATCCGCATCCACGCCAATGGCGGCCCGGACGTCATGCAATGGGAGGACGTTCCAACGCCCGAACCCGGCCCCAGCGAGGCGCTTATCAAGCATGAGGCGGTCGGGCTGAACTTCATCGACGTGTATTTCCGCAGCGGTCTGTACAAAGCGCCGAACATGCCGCTGATCATTGGCCAGGAGGGTGCCGGCACCGTGCTCGCGGTCGGCGCGAAGGTAACCAATCTCGGCATAGGCGACCGCGTGGCTTATGCAGGTTCACTGGGCGGCTACGCGACCGAACGGGTGATCGCTGCTGACCGGCTGGTAAAGCTGCCGGTCAGCATTAGCTTCCAGATGGGCGCGGCGATGATGCTCCAGGGCATGACCGCGCAGTATCTGCTCCACCGGACCTATGTCGTGAAGCCCGGGGATACGATTGTCGTGCATGCCGCCGCGGGTGGCGTCGGCCTGATTCTCTGCCAGTGGGCGAAGCACCTCGGTGCCAAAGTGATCGGCGTTGTCTCCAACGAGGAAAAGGCGGCCCTGGCCCGCGCCCATGGCGCGACGCACACGGTGGTCGGGCATGCGACGCTGCCGGCCGAGGTCAAGCGCATCACCGGCGGCGCCATGGTGCCGGTGGTTTATGACAGCGTGGGCAAGGACACGTTCATGGCGAGCATCGATTCCCTGGCACCGCTCGGTCTGATGGCCTGCTTCGGCAATGCCTCGGGTCCCGTGCCGCCCGTCGAACTCGGTCTGCTCGCCGCCAAAGGCAGCTTATACCTGACCCGGCCGACGCTCGTGACCTACACGGCAAAGCGGAGCGACCTCGAGCATGCAGCGGCTGATTTGTTCGATGTGGTGGCCAGCGGAGCCGTGAAAATCCAGGTGAACCAGACGTTCAGCCTGAAGGATGCCGCTGCCGCCCACACGGCACTGGAGGCCCGGAAGACCACGGGCAGCACGGTGCTTTTGCCGTAGAGCCCAAGGCGACGGATCAGCCGCCGGCCGCGGCCAGACCCATCGCGCGTCGCATGAACACGCGCTTGACCGGAACCATGCGGTTGACCGCGTCGATGCCCAGGTCCCGGCCGACGCGGACAATCCGGCGGTCGGTGCTGAACAGCCGGTCCAACCCGTCAGTCATCGCAAACATCAGCAGATTATCCGCCTGCCGCACGCGCTCATATTGCCCCAGAAACAGGTCGCTTCCGATATCGCTGCCGGTCACGACGCCCTTGATGATCAGATCCGCGAGCTTGATCCCGTCGCGGAAACCCAGGTTCAGGCCCTGCCCCGCGATCGGATGGATCCCGTGCGCCGCGTCGCCGGCCAGGGCCAGGCGCGTGTCGACGTAGCGGTGTGCGATCATCGCCGCGAGCGGGTAGCTCCACCGCCGCCCGACAGCCCGGATAGGGCCGAGGTGCGAACCCAGCCGCCGCCCCGCTTCCCGCGCGAACCGCCCATCCTCCAACGCCATGAACGCGGCGGCATCTTTCGTCCGCTCGGTCCAGACGATAGCCGAAACATGAGGCGATCCGCCGGGTTCGGCGTCGGAACTCGGTCCCATTGGCAGTGCCGCAAACGGTCCCGCAGGCAGGAAATGCTCCAGCGCCAGATCATGGTGCGGCCGCTCGTGCGCAACGGCGCAGACAATCGCCGTCTGATGGTAGGGAATGCGCGTGACCGCGATGCCGGCTTGTTCCCGTAGCGGCGAGTTCCGGCCCTCGGCGGCGATGACCAACTGGCACGTGATCACCGGCCCGTCCTTTAGCCGAACCACCGCCCCGCCGTCCGACCGCTCCACCGCGGCCGTCGCAGGCGCGAACAGATGCAGTCCCGCCTGGGCAGGAAACCGAGCATTCAGCGCTTTGCGCAGCGAACGGGCCTCGACCATCCAGCCAAACGGGCTTGGGTCATCGCCGGCTTCGCGGTGATCGAAATGCAGGTGCAGACGCGACGGCGCGCGGCCGATCCGCCCGTCACTGACACGAATGTCGCGGATCGGATTCGGCGGAACGTCCAGGGCGTCCCAAAGCCCCGCATCCTGAAGCAATGCCCTGGACCCGGCCGCGATCGCATAAGCTCGGCCATCGAACGCCGGATTCTCCATCGGCGGCAGCGCGGCCTGATCGATCAGTGCGACACTGACGCCCGCCCCTGCCAGACGGCAGGCGAGGGTGCCCCCAACCGGTCCGGCACCCATGATACAAACCTGAACGGAAAGACGGTCGGTCATGTCATCCCGACGGCTTCGCCACCTGGTTCCAGGTCGAGGCCGGCGGCGGCGGCCCTGCGGCCGGGTTCCAGCGGCCAGACTTCTTCAGCGCGTCAGCGACTTCCTTCGGCATGTAGGTTTCATCATGCTTGGCCAGAACCTCCGAAGCGCGAAACACGCCGTCCGGCTGCTCCATACCCAGCACGACAACCCCTTGGCCCTCGCGGAACAGATCCGGCAGAATGCCTTTGAAGACAACGGGCACGCTGGCATTGCCGTCCGTGACCTTGAACGTTGCGCCCGCCTGGCCGCCCGAAGACCTCTCCACCGTCCCCTGCTCGACCAAGCCACCCAGGCGGACTTGCCGTCCGCTCGGTCCTGACTTGGCCAGATCGGAGGGGGACACGAAGAACACCAGATTGTCACTGAACGCCGACAACGTCAGCGCAGCCGCGGTTCCCAGGCCGGCACCGCAGACCAGCAGAACCATAAGCCGCCGTTTCTTGCGGGTCATGCCCGGCCCCTGTCTCGCCTCGGGTCGATCGCCTGAAGCCGGCGCCGGGCCGACCGGACACGGAACAGCGCTTCAAAGGACAACACCAGGGACATGCCAACCGCGATGACATAAGCCCCGACGATGTAAGGCAGATGCGTCACGCCGGAACCTCGTCCCCGCTGCCGGAGGACGCCTGGGCCATCAACAGCGACCGGATCCTGTGTTCCATCACCGCCGCGCGGACCCGGGCCACGGTGATTGCCGCAAACAGCAGGGTAAAGCCGATGGCGGAGAACAACAGCGGCCACAACATGCTGGCGGCGATCGTTGGCGCCCCGGTCAGTCCGATCGACGCCGGCTGGTGCAGGGTGTTCCACCAGTCGACACTGAACTTGATGATCGGGAGATTGATGACCCCGACCAGTGCCAGGATGGCGCCGGCCCGGTAGCCGCGGGTCGGGTCGTCGAACGCCCGCACCAGGGCGATATGGCCGAGATAGAGCAGGAACAGCACAAACACCGAGGTCAGGCGGGCGTCCCATACCCACCAGGCCCCCCATGTCGGCTTGCCCCATAGGCTTCCGGTTGCCAGGCAGACCGCGGTGAACCCGGCTCCGACCGGCCCGATTTCCACCGCAGCGAGGTCGGCCAGCGGATGGCGCCAGACCAGCGACACGAAACTGCTCGCTGCCAGCGAAAAGTATCCCGCCGACGCGAGCCAGGCGAACGGCACATGCACGTACATGATTCGGACCGTATCGCCCTGCTGCCAATCGTCAGGGGCGAAAAACAAGCCCCATATCAGACCGAGAGCGGTCACCAGCCCGCCGACCCAGAACAGCCACGGCACGACCTTACCGGACAGCCGCAGGAAGCGCCCGGGATTGGCGAAGCGATGCAGCGACCTCCCGGAGCGGGGCGGCGCGACGGATGAGCGAGCGTCCACCGGTGTCCTTTACCCGATCGGTCGAGCGCGCGAAAGCACCCTGGTTGCGGGATCGCTTTGATCTCCATAATTGTGCCATGAGGTTTAGACCCGGGCATTGAACAACCCCCGTGCCCGGTGACAATATCGGGACGACAGTCCGGGATCGGGCTTTGTCATCCTGGGGGAATGATGACCGGCTATTGGTTGGTTAAGTCGGAGCCAGACGCATTTTCCTGGGATCAACAGGTCGCGAACGGCATCGAGGCCTGGACCGGCGTGCGCAACCACACGGCCAAGAACAATCTCAAGGCAATGCGCAAGGGCGACCTTGTATTTTTCTACCACTCGAATATCGGCAAGCAGATCGTCGGCATCGTGCAAGTGGCGCGTGAGGCATATCCTGACCCGACGGCGGACAGCGGCGACTGGGTGTGCGTAGATATGGAGGCGGTCCGGCCCTTTCCGAAGCCGGTCACGCTGGTCGATATCAAGGCCGATCCGGACCTCGCCGACCTCCCGCTGGTGCGTCAGTCCCGGCTCTCTGTGATGCCCATCTCAAAACCACATTGGGACAAGCTCTGCCGGATGGGTGGATGGAAAAGGTGATGCCGACCGAGATGCGGACCTTGTGCCGGGTCGCAGATATCCCGGACAACGGCGCCAAAGGGTTCCCGGGACCGGACGGCGGATTCACCGGGCTGATTGTTGTCCGCCAGGACGGTCAGGTCTACGTTTATGAAAACGCGTGCCCACACATCGGCACGCCGCTTGACTGGACGCCGGATCGGTTCCTTTCCGCCGACGGTCAGTATCTCATCTGCGCAACTCACGGGGCTCGATTCACGATCGCCTCCGGGGCGTGTATTTCGGGTCCGTGTCGAGGCGACCGTTTGACACCAGTCGATGTCGTGGTTGAACACGGGGTTATCCACGTGCCGCGCGGCGGGTGAAACCCAGGTCGTCCTCACGACAGGGTCATTCAGGCCCTGGTCTTTCCGGTTCCGTCCGATTTCGTCAAGACGGCGCGCGATGCCAAGATCGCGGTGGCACCCCGCAACGACGGCCGGCGTAATTCGCAACGGATAACCACCCAGGACGACACCGACTCGCTGTCGGCGCCCTCCCGTCATGCCGACGACGGTTCGCGCCTTCCCGTCCTGCCGACGGAGGTCGGCATCCCACGCGCCTTGCTGCGTCTAATTACACGGCCCTTGCTGCGTCTAATTAAAGGCGACCCTGCTTAAACTACCAGTCACTCGGCTGGCGGGCCTGGCATCACCATGTCACGATGGTGATGCTGGCGATGCTGTTCATCGCTGAGCAGCGCGTGGCTCATCATCCGGGCTTGGCGTTATTGACGCCGCGCGATATCGTCGAGATGCTGTAAGAAACCCTGCCGCGCAAGCCGGAAGGCAAGGCGGCGCTGGTTGCGCGGATCAACCAGCGCCACGAACGCAGGCGTGGCGCCATCAGCCTCCCGCTTCCGCACTCAGCGGAGGGAAGCGCCCTCATAAAGCGGCAAAAAACGTGCCAAGTAATTCGACTCTGTCAAATTAACGCAGACCGAAGAAACTGAGCACCGCGATAACGACAACGACGAGTCCAACGATATAGATAATGTTGTTCATGTGGAGCCTCCCTGTAATGGCATCACGCCAGTCAGACAGGAATGAAAACCCTCGACATGGCACACCGTTGCTTCAACAAGCGGTGTCAGACGTGGAAGCTTTCACCGCAGCCGCACCGGCCCTTCTCGTTCGGGTTGGTAAAAGTGAAGCCGGCGATGAGATTTTTCACCTCGTAATCCATCACCGTCCCGATCAGAAACAGCGATGCCTTGCGGTCCACGAGCAGGGTCAGATCCTGATTCTTCACGACCTCATCCGTGGGTGCGGGCTCATCGGTCCAGGACATGTCGTACGACATGCCGGAGCAGCCTTTGGTTTGCACGCCGATACGAAGCAACCTGCCTCGTTCGCCTTTCTCGTACAGCCCGCGCAGCCGTTCGGCGGCGGCGGCCGTCAGCGTCATCAGCGGGGGCAGGGCTCGCGTCTTGCGAGGTGCGGTCGTTGTCTGGCTCATGGTGCAACCTATGTCGGGCTCGATCAGAACATATTCAACTGCAACCGAGCTTCCTCGGTCATGCGGGAGGGATCCCAGGGCGGGTCCCAAACGGTTTCAACATGGCAGGATGTAACACCCGGAACGGTCAGTACGGCGTTCTGCACCTGCTCCGGCAGTTCCTGGGCGCTGGGGCAGGCCGGTGCGGTCAGGGTCATTTCGACCTTGACGCCGCCGTCGTCGTTGATCTCGACCGTGTAGATCAAGCCGAGTTCATAGATGTTCACCGGAATTTCGGGATCGTATACTGTCGCGATAGCCTCGATCAGCGTGTCCTCGTCGGGAAGCAGGCCGGTCTTCGCCATCGGCGTTTCGCCATCCGGGGTCCACGCGGTGGGGCGGGTTAGATCATTCACTGCTTGCCTCCTTCGAGCCGTCCAACGCGGCAATCAGGGCGTGCCAGGGAAGCGTCGCGCACTTCACCCTGGATGGATATTCGTGCACACCGGCCAACGGCGCTAAGCGCTGCATCGGTTCGGCCAGTTCGGCTGTGCAGGCCGGGCAGGTGCCGGTGCGGGCCAGTTGCCGAAACGCCTCGAACAGCGCCCTGGTGTCAGCCTTGCTGCGATGCTGCACCGTTTCCGCCATGAGGTCGGCGGAGGCGACGCTGATCGCGCAGCCGCGCGCTTCAAATCCGACGCGACCGATCGTGCCGGCGTCCAGCTTCACCCAGACCTGGACCCGGTCGCCGCACATCGGGTTGTCACCCTTTGCGGTCGCGTCGAAGACCTCCAACCGCTGGGCATGGCGTGGTCTCCGCCCGTGGTCCAGGATGACCTCCTGGTAGAGATCCCGCAGGTCGTCGAAATCATCGGCCGGGATGACCGAAGCTGCCTGGGTCATTGAAAGAATTCCCGCACGCGGATGAGGCCGTCAACGAGTGCATCGATCTCGGCGTGTGTCGTGTAAACGCCGAAACTCGCCCTGGCTGTGCTGTCCAGGTTGAAGCGTCGCATCAAAGGTTCGGCGCAGTGATGGCCCGCCCGCACCGCGATACCCTGCCGGTCGAGCAACGTCGCCACGTCATGGGCGTGCGCCTTGTCCAACGTGAACGAGATCACGCCGCCGCGGTCCTGTGCCTGTCCGAGGACGGTGAGGCCGTCCACGACCGCAAGGCGAGACAGCGCGTGTTCGGTGAGCGCGGCTTCGTGTGCGGCCATCGCGTCATAGCCGATCGCCTGCACATAATCGATGGCCGCCTTCAGGCCGATCCCTTCCAGGATGGCCGGTGTTCCTGCTTCGAACTTGTGCGGAACGGCGGCCCAGGTGGATTGCTCGTAGGTTACGGACGAAATCATGTCGCCGCCACCGAGGAACGGCGGCATTCGGTCGAGCAGGTCCCGCCTGCCCCACAGCACGCCAATACCGGTCGGGCCGTACAGCTTGTGGCCGGTCCAGACGTAGAAATCGCAGTTCAGCGCGCGGACATCTACCTTGCGGTGCACGATGGCCTGCGATCCGTCGAACATGACCTTGGCACCGTGTGCGTGCGCGATGCTGAC
This sequence comes from Rhodopila sp., assembly GCA_050010355.1. Taxonomy (GTDB): domain Bacteria; phylum Pseudomonadota; class Alphaproteobacteria; order Acetobacterales; family Acetobacteraceae; genus Rhodopila. The sequence continues at coordinate 45,356 of JBEKLE010000019.1, forward strand.
GATCCGTTCCGCCGGCGTGATGCTGCCGAGGACGTTCGACATGTGGGTGATCGCGACAAGCCCAACTTTGCCGTCACTCAGCAACGCCTCAAACGCCGCCATGTCCAGTTCGCCGCTGTCGGTAACTGGCGCGACCCGCAGTTCGATCCCATGTGCGTCCCGCAGTAACTGCCATGGCACTATGTTGGAATGATGCTCCATGCCCGAGATCAACGCGGCCTGACCGCGCTTCAGGACGCCCCGGCCGTAGCTGTGCGCCAGCAGATTGATCGCCTCGGTGCTGTTGCGCACGAACACGACCTCGGAGCGGTCGTTCGCGTTCATGAGTTCGGCGACGGCATCGCGAGCGGCCTCATAGGCTTCGGTGGTCCGCTCGCTCATCCAGTGCAGGCCGCGATGGATGTTGGCGTATTGCGTCTCCATCGCGTTGACCATGGCGTCGATCACCACGCGAGGCTTTTGCGCGGAGGCGGCACTGTCAAGGAAGACCAGTTTCTTGCCGCGGATCGTTTGCGTCAGGATCGGAAAATCCTGCCGGATCCGCTCGACGTCCAGCTTGGTGGGTTTCGTCATCACGTTCATGCTTTTTGCCTCTCCCACCATTGCTCGACGGCCGCTTCCAGCAGGCCGCGTATCGTGTTGTCGGCAACCTGATCCAGCGCTTCCGCAAGAAAGGCGCGCACCAGGGTGGAGCGGGCCTCGGCGTCCGGGATGCCTCGGCTGCGGAGATAGAACAGTTGCTCCGCATCCAGTTCACCCACCGTGGCGCCATGGCTGCACTTCACGTCGTCGGCGAAAATCTCGAGTTCCGGCTTGGAGTCGACTTCCGCATACGGCGACAACAGCAGCGCCTGGTTCATCTGGTAGCCATCGGTTTTCTGCGCATCCCGGGCGACTTCAATCTTGCCCTGGAAGACCCCACGGGATCGGCCGGCCAGCACATTTTTTACCGTCTGGCGCGATGTGCATCCCGGCGCGGCATGCCCGACGACAGTGGTAAAATCGGCATGCTGCGATCCAGTCAGAATCTGCGCGGCATTCAGATGGGCGATGGCCCCCTTGCCCGTCAGTTGCGCGTGGACCTCGGTGCGCGACAGTCTCGATCCCATATTCAACGTGAAGCTGTCATACGTCGCGCCGGCCTCGACGTCGGCATAGGTCGTCGAGACGTGGAACGCCGTGACCGCCTCGTCCTGCAGCCGGACATGCGTCAGATGGGCGCCCGGAGCGAGGTGGATCTCCGCCACCGTGTTCAGCAGATAGGTCCCCTGCCCGGCGGAGACTTCGACCAGCGTCAGCTTCGCACCTTTGCCCAGACGGATGCTGTGGCGCGGATGGCAATCGGCATCGCCGGCGGCGACGCTGACGAGCTGCACGACGCCGCCGTCATGACCGGGCGGCACATGCAACGCCGCGCCGTCAGCAGCGAGCATCGTGTTCAGCGCCACCATCGGCTCCCGGTCCGGCCAGGACAATGTGCCGAAATCCGGCTGTTCCGCGAACCGCGCGAAACCGGCGGCGGGCAGGACCGAGAGATCGGTGCGCAGCCCCCCGTCGACGAACACAACCCTGGGCGCATCCAACAGAGGCAACCCTGCCAGGATGGTCTCTGCCTCATGGTGAGGGGCCGACTCCCGGCGGAAGCTGGTTTCGGCAACCGAACGCAGAGTGGTGTATTTCCAGGCCTCGATCCGCCGCTGTTGCGTTCCGCCCGGCAATCCGGACGCCTGAAACGCCGCCGCGGCGGCGGCGCGCAGAGCTGAATCGCCGGGCAACTGCCCGATCAGTCCCGAGTAACGCTCAAGGAAACCCGCTGCACCGGTGCTCACGCGGCCTCCGCGATCAGGCCGGCGTAGCCACTCTTTTCCAGTTCCTTCGCGAGTTCAGGCCCGCCGCTGCGCACGATGCGGCCGTGCGCAAGAACATGCACACGGTTCGGCACCAGATGGTCGAGCAGCCGCTGATGGTGGGTGATGACCAGCGCGGAGAAATCCGGCCCTCGCAGGGCGTTAACGCCATCGGCCACGACCTTCAGCGCGTCGATGTCAAGACCGCTGTCGGTCTCGTCCAGGATCGCGAGCTTCGGCCGCAGGATCGCCATCTGCAGCACCTCGTTGCGCTTCTTTTCGCCGCCGGAGAAGCCGACATTGACGTTGCGCTTCAGCATGTCGTCCGGCATCGCCAGCCGCTTCGTCTCGGCCCGCGCCAGCTTCAGGAACTGCACGGCGTCCAGTTCGGGTTCGCCATGGGCGCGACGCAGAGCGTTCAAGGCGGTGCGCAGGAAGTTGGCATTGTTCACACCAGGCAACTCAACCGGGGCCTGGAATGCCAGGAACACGCCCGCGGCAGCCCGTTCTTCGGGTTCCATATCCAGCAGGTTGACGCCATTGAAGGTGACGGTGCCGGCGGTGACCGCATAGTCTTCCCGCCCGGACAGCACATACCCCAGCGTCGATTTGCCTGACCCGTTTGGGCCCATGAGGGCGTGAACCTCACCCTGAGGCACCACGAGGTCGATCCCCTTCAGAATAGACTTATCATTGATCGAGGCACACAGGCCGCGAATTTCCAGCATCCGATTTATCCCACCGATCCTTCGAGTGAAACGGCCAGGAGTTTTTGCGCTTCCACGGCGAACTCCATCGGCAGTTCCTTCAGCACATCCTTGCAGAAGCCATTGACGATCAGGCCCACGGCGTCTTCCTCGGACAGTCCACGCTGCCGGCAGTAGAACAACTGGTCATCGGCGATCTTCGACGTCGTAGCCTCATGCTCCACCTTGGCCGTCAGGTTGCGGCTCTCGATGTATGGCACGGTGTGAGCGCCGCATTGATCTCCGATAAGCAAACTGTCGCACTGGGTAAAATTTCTGGCATTGGACGCGCTTGGCAGCATCCGCACCAAACCGCGATAGGTATTGTTCGAATGGCCGGCACTGATGCCCTTGGAAATGATCGTGCTGCGCGAGCCCTTGCCGATATGGATCATCTTCGTTCCGGTATCGGCCTGCTGATGATTATTGGTCACCGCGACCGAATAGAACTCGCCGACACTGTCCTCGCCGTGCAGCACGCATGACGGATATTTCCAGGTGATGGCCGAACCGGTCTCCACCTGCGTCCAGGAGATCTTCGACCGCGCACCCCGACAGGCGCCTCGTTTTGTCACAAAATTGTATATACCGCCCTTGCCGTTGGCGTCACCGGGAAACCAGTTCTGCACCGTGGAGTATTTTATCCGCGCGTCGTCCAGTGCGACCAGTTCCACAACCGCGGCGTGAAGCTGGTTCTCGTCGCGTTGAGGCGCGGTGCAGCCTTCCAGATAGCTCACATGGCTGCCCGCCTCGGCAATGATCAACGTCCGCTCAAACTGCCCGGTATTCCGCGCATTGATGCGGAAATACGTCGACAGTTCCATCGGGCAACGCACGCCCTGCGGGATGAAAACAAAACTGCCGTCGGTGAACACGGCGCTGTTCAGTGCGGCAAAGAAATTGTCGCCGGTCGGCACCACCGTCCCAAGGTACTGCTTCACCAGATCAGGGTGTTCACGCACCGCCTCGCTGATCGGACAGAAAATGACACCGGCTTTGCGCAGCGTCGCCTGGAACGTTGTGGCGACCGAGACACTGTCGAAAACCGCATCCACCGCGACCTGGGTATTCTCGACCGTTTCGGGGTCAACACCGGCAAGTATCGCGCGTTCCTTCAACGGGATCCCAAGCTTTTCGTACATTTTCAGCAGCTCGGGATCGACTTCGTCGAGGCTTTTCGGGCCGGCCTTTTTCTTCGGCGCCGCATAATAGTGAAGGTCCTGATAGTCGATCGGCGGATGCTCCACGCGAGCCCATTTGGGCTCTTCCATATTCAGCCACGCGGCGTAGGCCCTCAGCCGCCATTCCAGCATCCACTCGGGCTCTTCCTTGCGGGCGGAAATCAGGCGAATGATGTCTTCGTTCAGCCCCCTGGGCGCGAAGTCCATCTCGATCTTCGTCTCGAAGCCCCACTTGTAGCCGGACTGCGTGACTGACTGGACGGTGTCGAGTGTTTCGGTAACAGCGGCCATGAAAGATCCTATTCGGCGGCGGACAGGAACGCGGCCTGATGCTCTGGGTCGGACAGAAGCGCAGCCTGGTGTTCCGGCACGCGGAACGCCGGCAGCAGCCCTATCTGCATGTCGGCGAGGGTGATACCCGACAGCGCCTTCTGGATCGCATCGTTCACCGGATCCCAGCGCCCGCGCATGGGGCAGAGGCCCTGCGAGTCACAGCCGACGGACGAGCCGTCGACACATGCGGTCAGCGCGATCGGCCCGTCGATGGCGGCAATGACATGGGCGATCGGGATGGCAGACAGTTCGCGGTTCAGGCGGTACCCGCCCTTCGCCCCCCGCTGTGAGGAAACGAGGTCACCGGCGGCGAGTGCCTTGAGCACCTTGGCGACGGTGGGTTCGGGAATGCCTGTCGCGGCGGCGATGCCGGGAGAGGTCTGGACCCCGTCCATCCTAGAGAGGCGGACCAGCACCACGACCCCATAATCCGTCAGCTTCGACAGCCTGAGCATGGCGTGCGAACCCTCGCTTTCTGTGCGTTGCGGTTATCCGGACTGCCTCAGTCCTGATTGAACGGCAAATGGCCTATCCGAGGCCCAGCGTCAAGGGGAGCGCCAAGCCAATTGGCGTTCCGAGGCCGTCAGATTCACCATTCGTTAAGTTTTGCCTGATATGACCGATTGACCGTCCATCGGCCCCATCGCCGTTCAAAGGAACAGCACCATGTCGATCAGCGCCGTCAGCGGAGTTTCCCCCGCCACTCAGCAACAAACCGATGAACCTAAGGCCGTCGCGCCAGTGCCCGCCGTGACACCGTTCAGCCAGCAGTTGGACCCCGGGGGCGCCCAGGCCGGGGCGGCACACGGCCATCACCATCACCACGGCGGGGCATCCCAGTCCGTGACAACGTCCGCGGCGTCCGCGGCGTCGGCGGCCGGGGTCGCGCCATCAACCTCCTCAGTTGCGTCGTCCTTGCTCAATCTTCTCTCCTGACGGACGCCCGGGTGATCGAGGGCGCGATCGTTGTTGGCGACCTGCTGCGCCCGGATGGCAGCGGTCGGCCGGGCGGCACGGATCGACCCACGCTCTGGCTGTGGAACGCAATCAAACGTCAGATATTCTTGGCATCCGGCCTGCCATCCCATGCCCTGACCGCGGCGGCGCTGACCGGCTGGATCGAAGCCCTCCGCCCCCAGGCGGAGGCGGACGCATACTGGGCAGCCGTCCACGACAGGCTGCCCTCGGCTGAGCCGATCCTCGAACACTTGCACCGGCAGTTCTGCATCGGTTACGAAATGCCCCCTTGGCTGGTCGGCCTGCTGGATCAGCACGCGGTGCCGTATATCGACCTGCGTCTGCACCCGGTGCGCTTCCTCGACGACCTGCTGTTCGCTGCCCGCGCCTCCGCCCCGGAAACGCAGGCCGCGGTGCTGTCGACGGCGGTTCACGAGAGCGAGGTCTTCGCCACCGCCGGCCTGCGCGAGGCCATGTGCCGCTTCATCTCCGAGGCCCGCGTTCCGGACAACACGCTGCTTGTGGCGGGCCAACGGCGGTTCGACTCCACCCAGATCGCCGGCGGGGCATTCTTCGACGCTTTTCCGAGGGCAGCAGAAATCCACGCGATCTGCGCCCGCTATCCGGCTGTGGTCCTGAAACCGCACCCGCTGGACCGGCATCACTCACTGCTCGAGGTCGCCGCCGCCGCGCCGACCCACGTGATCGGCGTGATCGAGGACAATGTCTATCGGATGCTGTCCCTGCCTCAGATCAGCGCGGTGCTGACGGTAAACTCCGGCCTCGCACATGAGGCACCCTATTTCGGCAAGCATGTTCATGCGCTGGCGCCGTTGTCGGTGCGCCTGGCCTGGCGCGGCGCGGCACCCGATGTCGGCTCCCACTCCTCGCTAGACGATTTCGTGCTTACGCCCGATTTCTGGCGAACGGTCCTCGCACCTCACACCCGGGTCACCGCGGCGGACGGCATGCGGCTGCGGCCGAAGCCGAACCGGCTGCGCATCGCATTGGACAGTTTCTGGAACTACCAGGAGATCGACACCGACCGCATACCCCGATCGGCGTGACGTCACCGCGTGAAAAACAACCAACTGGAATCATTGGGGTTTTCCTGGCGCCTGCGGGGTCAGGGGCATCCATTTTCAAACTCTCAGGTCGAAATCTGTTCCAGCACGGCATGCGCCTGTCGGATCCCGCCGAACCTGATCAGCAACGCCGGCAGCAATGCGCCGGGCACGATGATCCATAAAATCCAGCCAAGATGATCCGGCCCGAAGGCGTAAAGTGGCCCCAGCAACGTCACCCCTGCCCAGGCGCCGAGATGACCGAGGCCGTCGGTCCAGGCGAATGCCTTCGCCCGGATCCTGGTCGGGTACGCTACCGCCGTGTAGTTATACAAATTGAACAAAAACAATCCGGTGCCGATACGGCTGACGACGTAGCATCCCCCGATGACCCAGAGGTTCGGCACCAGCCACGCCACCGTCCAGGATGCCGCGAAAAGCACCCCGGCGAAAAACAGGACCTCGCGTCGTTCCACCCGCTCGCCCAGGCGGGCATTGATCTGGAAGCCGACAAACAGCGCCGCATAGGCGACGGCAATCGTCAGAAACACGAAATGCGCCGTCCCGCCGTGATCCACCATGAACACCGACGCGAACGCGCCAACGCCATAGATCAGACCGGCATAGGCCAGCAGCCAGACAGCGATCAGCAGCCAGGTGCGGCTGCGGTAATGCGGGTTCGTGAACAGCTCGGTCCACGACCCACCCTGGGCACTGATCACCCTGTCCAGCACCGGATTGGGCGCCGGCAGCGGTTCGGCCGAAAGCGCCTGGCAGCGCCGCTCGTACAGCGCCATGACCTGTTCGGCTTCCGCGTGCCGCCCGTGCGCCTCTAGCCAGCGCGGGGATTCCGGCAGCTTCCAGTAAAGCAGCGGCAACAGGATCACCACCTCGATCGCCGCACTGACCCACAGAAAAAGCTGCCAGTTGCTGGGTATCCAGGCGAACGCGAGCAGATTGACCAACACCGCGACAAGCGCCGTCACGCCCTGTGAGGCCAGCAGCACCCGATTGCGTATCTGCGGTGACGTCATCTCGGACAGATAGACCGAATGGGTTGCCACGATCCCGCCGACACCGAGCGTGCTTAGCACCGACAACACGACCATCCCGGCAAAATCGGTAACGTACGCGAACGGCCAGATGCAAAGGCCGCCGAGCAGGGTCGCAAGCAGGATCGCCGGGCGGCGGCCATACCGATCGGCTACATAGCTCATGATGCAGACACCGAGCAGGATGCCCAGACCGACCTGCAGGGCTTGAATGACCGCGTATTGCACAACGTCGATAATGTGGTTCGGCCGCCAGACGAACGGATACAGCCGGGCACCGATACCGTCGGTGTCGAAGATAATGAAGCCCCAGGTGACCTCGACCAGGATCGCGAGGTGCCATTGCACGCGCGTCAACGGCAGGCGGTCGATCCGCGCCGCCATGATCCCGTCATATGTGATGCGCTCGACCATCCGCTTCCCCCACTGGCGCCGGAGGGCAGCTTAGGATGGGATTCGACGGCGGGACAAATCCGAGCTGGGGCAAGGCGGTGGCACGCTCAACTTGCCTGGTGCACCAACGATTTCCCCGGCGCAAGTTGAACGAAATCCAGGTTTGTTCAGCCGGGGCGCGGCACTGCTCGACAAATTATGAACTGGGTCACAGACCTTCGTGACACGGGGTGCCACGATGCCGCCATGAAAAGACCTTCAGGGAGGCTTGTTGTGAAAATGGAGCCGACACCGGAAACCAACGCGGCCAGGGACGAAGCGCGCGTCTATGACGACGTCCGTGTGTTACTGGAATTCCTCGGCCAGCGAGCCGACAGCCTGCTGCAGTCGCATTTCGACGATACCCGCGGCGATCTTGCGGCACCGGCGCGACGGCTCGCGTCGCCGCCGTGCAAATCCTACAAGCATTTTCTCAGTCGTCTGGCGAGCATCGGCCGCCGTTTCTCCAGCCCGGACAACGACGAGCCGCCATCGACACGTCTCGGCCCGGTTGCAGCGATACGCGTCGGTTCGGGTGAAGCGATACGAGTCGGTCCCTTTGATGAAGACGATCTTTCCGACCCGGCCTTCCTTTCGTTCAGCCGCGATTTCCTGGCGGCGGTGGCCGCCCCGGCAACGGTGGACTCTATCCGGGTTACACGTGCGTATGTCTATGCCCGCCGACACTCGTTGTGGTGGCGACTGATCCGGTGGCGACCGGTTCCGGTCATCTCCGCGGACAGGGCCGCGGCACCGCAGGCGGCGTGTGACGAGTCGGTCACCGCCGGCGCCCGCCGTCTGGCATCTCGCGTCGTTATTACAGAGTACAGCGCGATGCTGATGACGCTTTTCACCCTTGTGGTGTCAGCGTACGCGTTATCCGGTCAAAAGATTCTCGACAGCCGGCAGCATATATTCAACGATTACCAGCAGATCTCGCTCGACGTCGCCACGCTCGACAAGGATTGGCTGGCGATGCAACCGGCCGATATCGATCCTAATGCGCCGCCGCCGCTTTGCGCTCCCGGCAACGCCACCGTGCGAGCGGCCCGCTCGGTCGGCATAAAAGTCGCCGAAGCAACGACCGCGACGCGAACCGATGCCGTCACCGGCAGCATGGGCGCGGCACCGGCGGCCGATGCGTCGGCGAGCCCAGCCGTCATCGCGCACCAATGCACGCTGTACTGGAAACGGAAGCGCACCAACGAGGACATGACCGCGGTGACTCTGCACCTGGTGTCCTGGACCCAGGTGGTGCTCCAATGGCACCCCCTGGGCTCCGTGTTCGGGATAGACAACAGCTTCATTGAGGCCTCGGCGAGCCTGCACGAGGACTGGTGCAAATCCTTGGGGTACAGCACCGGCACAGACTGTGAGCGATCGTTACAGGATCTGATCTATCACACGCCGGAGGTCGCGAATTCCCTGCTGGGCTGCATCGCACTGTATGTGCTGCCGACGCTGTATGGCTTCCTCGGCGCCGCCGCCTCCGTCTTGCGCGCGCTGCGCCGCAAAGTGGAGCTGTCGCTGGTGACGATGACGGACCGCGGGCGGGTGCAGCAGGACCTGATCCTCGGCCTCCTGTGCGGCGCGATCATGGGTCTCTTTGCCGGCTACATCGGCAAAGCAGAGGCGGCGACCGGACTGGGACTGTCGGCGCTGGCGCTGCTCGCCGGCTACAACGTCACCGACACGCTCGCCTTCCTCGATGAACTGTGTCATCGGATATTCCAGCCATCGAAGACCGGGAACGCATGATCGGAGCGGTAACGGCTGGTTCGGGCCACAATCTCTCCAAACCAGCCTGCCTGGCCGCCGCCCTTCAGATCATTCGGCCGCGGGAGCCAGATCCCGCTCTGCCGCCGCCTGCAGGCCGACCGCCTGAGCCAGCCGCTCCAGCCGCCGGATCACGCTTTCTCCCGCGAACACCCCGCTGTTCTCGCGCAGCAGCAGCACCAACCGCGACCCCTCGATCCGCAGCCGGGTGCCGGCCAGCAGATCCTTCGTCCCGGCCGACAGCGTGTATGCCAGGCGCAGCGCAATCCCCAGCACCTCGGCTCGGTTGGCCGCTTCGATGTCCAGCAACAGGCGCGCTGGGCGGAGAAAAGCAGCATCCGACTCCGCCTCGTACCGAAGCGCCACAGCCAGGGCCAGGAACGCCCGCGAGTAATGATCCAACCCCACCCCCGGCTGGCGCAGCACACGGAGGAACGCCTGTTCGGCGCGGAACTCCGGATGGTCATGGCTGCCGATATCGGACATCCAGCACATCGCTTCCCGCAGTCTTTCCGCTGCTTGCGTCTCCTGCGGGAAAACGGGCCGGGTCCATTTCACCAGCGCCGGCGGCAGGGACGGGTCGCGGCCGTGCCGGGCGGCGAGTTCCCAGGCTGCGCTGATCAAGGGGTCCTGCTCCTGGATCGCCCGCGGCATCCGCCGCATGAACCAGCCTTCCCGCAGTCCGCTGGCACTGAAGACCACCCGTCCCACAGCGGTCACGCGCAGCAACCGGCGCAGCGTCACGGCGGCGAACGGCAGATCGTCGATGCGGCGACGCGGCGCGCCCGGCAAACGCTCGAGCACCTTCCGCGTGGCGGTGGACAGCAGTCCGGCCAGATCGCGTGCTTCCTCCCGTCCGATCGTGTAGTGGTGCACCATGTTAAGCGGATAGCCGGTCTGCCCCATGTGGATCCGAGCCAACGCGCGCCAGGCGCCCCCGACCAGATACAGGTCTCGGCCGGCAGCCTGGCTTAGCCACGGGACCGAGCGCAGATCTTCCTCGGCGATGGCACGTGCCCGCACCGGATCGCCGGCCGATCGTTCGGCCAACATGATCACGCCCAGTCGCAGCGTCTCCGACGGCCCGCGCGTCCCGTCCACCAGCCGCACCACCTCCAGCGATCCGCCGCCGATATCGGCGAGCACACCATCCGCGGCCGGGATGCCGCACAGCATGCCGTCGGCGGAGTAGGCTGCTTCCTCCACGCCCGACAGGATGTGGATCGGCACGCCGGGCATCCGCTCGCGCAGGGCCGCCACGAAGGCGGGTCCGTTATCGGCATCGCGCACGGCCGCGGTCGCCAGAACCTCGAACGGTTCGGCCCTCATGGCGCGCGCTACGGCGTGATACCGGTGCATCACCGTCAGCGCCTGTGACATGCCTTCTTCATTGAGGCGCCCCGTCGTCTGCAGTCCGCGGCCCAGGCGCAGCACTGCCTTCTCGTTAAAGATAGGCATCGGATTGCGGGTGTGGCCCTCATAGACCACCAGCCGGACCGAATTGGAGCCGAGATCCACAATTCCACAACGCGACAGCGGGGGAGGCGGGGCAAAGGGCATGCCCTAGTCCTGCGTCACCCGGTCCGGCCGCCGTGTCGGCGAGACAGGCGACGCCACGACCGGCCCATGCAGTGCCGACCCGCGTCCCGACAAGGACGGATTTGTCATGAAGTACTCATGCGCCGAGACGGGTTTGCGGCCGGGTTCGACACGGGTCCAGGCGCCTTCGGCATTCAGTTCCCACGATTGCAACGAGTCTTTCAGGTTGATCACCATGATCTGGTCCAGCACCTGCGCGTGGACGGTGGGGTTGTGGATCGGTACCAGCGTTTCAACGCGCCAGTCCATGTTTCGCTCCATCCAGTCGGCGGAGCTGATGAAAACCCGAGCGTGGCGACTGGGAAGCGGATGACCGTTGCCGAACACGCAGATGCGGCCGTGCTCCAGGAACCGCCCCACGATCGACTTGACGCGAATATTATCCGACAGCCCGGGCACGCCGGGTCGCAGGCAGCAAATGCCTCGGATCACCGCCATGACCTTCACGCCGGCGCGGGAGGCCGCGTACAAGGCGTCGATCAGTTCAACGTCGGTCAGGCTGTTCATCTTCAGCCAGACCGCCGCGGTTTTGCCGTCTCGTGCGAAGGCGATTTCCTTCTGTATGAGAGTCAGAAGTTTCGTTCGTATCGTCAGCGGACTGAACCCGAGCTCCTCCATGAGCTCCGGGCGGGCGTAGCCGGTCATGAAGTTGAACAACCGGGCAGAATCACGCGTCAGGGCCGGATCGGTGGTGAAGAAGCTCAGGTCGGTGTAGATACGTGCCGTGATCGGATGATAGTTTCCGGTGCCGAAATGAGCATAGGACCGGATCGCGCCCGCTTCCCTTCGCACCACCAGCGATAGTTTCGCATGTGTCTTCAAGCCGGTGAACCCGTACACCACCTGCACGCCCGCGGCTTCCATTCGTCTTGCCAGCCGGATATTCGCTTCTTCATCGAATCGGGCACGCAGTTCGACCATCGCGGTGACCGACTTGCCGGCTTCCGACGCCTCGATCAGTGCGTTGACAATCGTGCTGTCGCGGCTGGTGCGGTACAGCGTCTGCTTGATCGCGATCACGGCCGGGTCCTGCGCCGCCTGCCGCAGGAACTGCACGACGACGTCGAAGCTTTCGTAGGGGTGATGGACGATGATGTCCTTGGCGCGGATCGCAGCGAAGCAGTCGCCGCCGAAATCGCGGATGCGTTCGGGAAAGCGGGGCGTGTACGGCGCGAACAGAAGGTCATGCCGGTCGTCGACGATCATCTGCTTCATGTCGGCCAGACCCAGCAGCCGCTGGTCGTCATGGATTTCGTCGGGTGCCGCGTCCAGTTCGTCGATCACCAGCTCGCGCAGTCCCAGCGGCATGCCGGCGGCGATCTCCAGGTGGATTGCAACCCCGCGGCGGCGGCGCTTCAGGGCGGTTTCATACGACCGCACCAGATCCTCGGCTTCTTCCTCGAATTCCACATCAGTGTCCCTGATCACCCGGAACAGCCCGTGACCGGTCAGGCGGAAGCCCGGAAAAATCCGGTCGAGGAACAGCACCACCAGATCGTCCAGCAGGATAAAGCGGATCGGCCCCGCAGGGTCGCCGGCAGGCAGGCGAACGAAGCGGTCGATCTGACTGGGCAACGGCAACAGCCCGCGCATCCCCTGTCCGTCATCCTTCCGCACCAGATGCAGGGCCAGTACCAGGCCAAAATTCGAGATGAACGGGAACGGATGCGCCGGATCGACCGCCAGCGGGGTCACCACCGGGAAAACCCGCTCCATGAACCAGGCGTCAAGCCAGACCTTGTCGTCGCTGGAAAGCGTATCGGTGCCGCACAGCGCCACGCCTGCCTTGCGCAGCAAACCCAGAAGCTCGCTCAGGATCCGTTGCTGGTCCGCCAGCAGCAACTCGGCGCGCTGCTTGATATCGGTGAGCTGCCGCGCCGTCGTGCGGCCATCGGCCGAAATCAGGGGCGCTCCTGACTTCGCCTGTCCGATCAGCGCCGCAACGCGGACCGAATAGAATTCATCCAGGTTGGACGCGCTGATTGACAGGAAGCGCAGACGCTCCAGCAGCGGGTGCCGCGGGTTCTCCGCCTCCTCCAGGACGCGGTGGTTGAAATCCAGCCACGACAACTCACGGTTAATAAAGCGTTCCGGGCTTTCGAGCGCCGCCACGGGTTCGACTGTCTGGGGTGGCTTGACCTTGGCCGGTCTAGTAACGGCGTGTTTGACGCCGGACGATCCCACCCGTTCCATCAGCTCCGAAGCTTCGGCCTTGAGCACCATTGATGCGGTTCCTTCGTGCGACGATGCGGGACCTTACAGGAAGCCGGGGGGTTGAGAGGAGGGGTCACCATCTGGGAGAGAATCTTTATCCGCGCCCGCAACGGCTGATCCCCGATCCTGCAGCACCGTGGCAGCGAATGCCCGGGTGATTGCCCGGCCGGAGGCCAGACTAGCTCGGTCCAGCCTGGAGACCGCTTGCCGCAGCGCTTCCGGCGACCGAGGCAACCGGGTCAGCAGCCAGTCCTGGACGGGTTGCGCCACGATCAACTGCCGGTCAGAAAGCAGGTGCATCAGCAGCGCGGCCAGCAGGTCGTCGCTCGGCGGCCGAATCTCCACGGCCGTGACGGCTCGCAGCCGGCTTGACAGGTCGGGCAGGCGAACCGGCCAGCGCGATGGCGGATTCCGGGCCGATAGCAGGACGTGCAGCGCCCGATCGCGTGCCAGGTTCAGCAAATGCAGCAACAGCGGCTCCGAAGTACTGGTATCCGCGTCGTCGAGGGCGAACGCGCCGTTCTCCGGCACGCTGTCCAGATCGCGCAGCGCCTGATCCGTCAGCGTATGGCCAGTCAGCATTCTGGCGCCGGTCCGCTCCGCCCAGACGTGCAACAGATGCGACTTGCCCCCCCCGGCCGGGCCCCACAGAGCCAGGCGCCGGTCGGGCCAGGCGGTTTCGAGCCACGCCAGCGCATCGTGATTGGAGGCGGCCGGCAGGAAATCCCGCGCGTCGTAGCCAGGCGCGTGCGGGAACGGCAGCAGCAGTTGCAGGCGTTCGGTCGGCATCAGACGGAGGAAGGCGGATCGAGGTACAACGGGCTCGCCAGATACCGTCGCAGCCAGAACCGCGCGAGCACACCGATCGTCGCCGCCACCGGCACGGCCAGCATCACGCCCAGGAAGCCGAACGCAGCACCGCCGGCGAACAGTGCGAAAATGACCCAGACCGCTGGCAGCTCCACCCGGTCCCCGAGGAACCGCGGGTAGATCACGTAGCCTTCAAGGATCTGTCCGATCACGAGAACAACGCCAACCACTGCGACCCCACGCCAGTGCGGGAACTGCGCCAGCGCAAGCCCGATCGCGGTCACCCCGCCGGTAATCGAACCGACATAGGGAATGAACGACAGCAACCCGGCCGTGAGCCCGACGATCAAACCCAGGTCCAGCCCGGCGATTGTCAGGCTTGCCGCGTAATAAAGCGCCAGGAACAGGCAGCACAGCGCCTGCCCGCGCACCCAGGCGGACAGAATCCGGTCGACCTCCCGCGCCTGTGCCCTGATGACCTCCCGATATCGATGAGGTAACCAGGAGTCCAGCATCCGCACCACGCTCGGCCAGTCCCGCAGCAGATAAAACCCGACCACCGGCGTCACGACAGCCAGCGACAACAGGTTGAAGATGGCAAAACCACTGCCGATCACGCCGGTGACAGTGGACAGCAGGATGCTGAGCATCGACCCGGCCTGCCCGCTGACCAGGTCGCGCAGCTTGTCGTTCACCACGTCCGGGCCGAAATTTTCTTGCAGATGGGTCAGGACCTCCCGTGCCCAGCCCTGCAAAAGCGTCGCGTACTGTGGGATGCGGTTCACCAACAGCCCGACCTGCACGATGACCAGCGGATATAGCAGCAGCGCGAACAGCAGCACGGCGGCGAGCACCGCGAGGATCATCCCGAATGCCGCCAAGCCGCGGGGCAGACCCAGTCGGGTCAACCGCGTCGCCGCCGGATCGAGCGCGTAGGCAAGCACCGCCGCCGCGACGAAGGGTGCCAGAACCGACGCGAAAAGCTGCAACGCGAGCCAGAACACCACTACCAGGCCGATGATCAGCGCGAACCGCTGCGCCCGTGTCGCGTGGAACCCAGGCTTCGATACGGACATCGATTCGACGTGGACCGGTTCGGCCGGCGCCTCCGAGACGAGCTGATTCTGGTCTGCTGCCGGCAAACTATTCTCCCAGTTCAATCACCACGCGCCGCTTTCCAGACATACGCAGCACCCGAGGCCATCGTCGTGGCCACGACGCACCAGGTCAGTACGGCAGGCAATCCGGGGATGCCGACACCGAACCCGCCCTGCAGCAGGCTGACCGCGATCAGCATGATCTGCATCACGGTGTTCACCTTGGAGATATACAGCGGTCTTATTGCTACCGGATGTCCTAGCACAGCCAGCACGATAACACCGCCCACGATGAGCAGATCGCGGAACACCACCAGAATGGCGAGCCAGTCGGGCAGGGCACCCACCGTTGCCAGCGTGATGTACATCGTCACCAGCAGTGCCTTGTCCGCCACCGGGTCCATCAGCGCACCGACCGCATTGCCGCCGTAACGCCTCGCCAGCCAGCCATCCAAGGCATCGGAAACGCCGGCGGCTACAAAAAGCAGAAATGCGTCGCCGATCCTGTGCGCCAGCACCAGCCAGAACGCCAGCGGCACGGCGCACAGCCGGCAGAACGTGATGATATTGGCCAGATTCACCAGTGAAGCGGTTGCCGCTGGTTTGGCTGGCGAGCCGTCAGGCATGCCGCCCCGCTCCTGTCAGTCTGGCTGTCAGGTGGATTGCAATCGTAGGGCTGCCCATGTTTCTGTCTTCCTCCATCCACCGAGTGGCCAAGGATATAGGGGTTTGCCATGACGCGCGCGGATAACCAAGGCAAGCTTCCCGGGCCGCGACCCGGGGCAGGGCTGGATTATCGCGCGGCGGGCGTCGATATCGAGGCCGGGGATGCTCTGGTGGATATGATCAGGCCGCTGGCGAAGGCAACGAGCCGCGCCGGGGTAATCGGCGGCCTGGGCGGGTTTGGCGCCCTGTTCGACCTGAGGGCTGCGGGGTTCACTGATCCGGTGCTGGTTTCCGCCACTGACGGTGTCGGCACTAAGTTGAAGATCGCGATCGAGACCGGATTCCACGACACGGTCGGGATCGATCTGGTGGCGATGTGTGTCAACGATCTCGTGGTCCAGGGCGCCGAGCCACTGTTTTTTCTGGACTATTTCGCTACCGGCCGATTGTCGGTCGAGCAGGCGAGGTCGGTGATCGCCGGTGTCGCCAGCGGCTGTCACGAGGCGGGTTGCGCTCTGGTGGGGGGCGAAACCGCCGAGATGCCCGGGATGTACGCCGACGGCGACTATGACCTCGCCGGGTTCGCGGTCGGAGCAGCGGAGCGCGGGCACCTGTTGCCACGTCCAATCGCCGAGGGCGACACGATCCTCGGACTGGCCAGCGTCGGCGTGCACGCCAACGGCTTCGCACTGGTGCGTCGCGTGGTCGAGGCGAACCACCTCACCTGGGCCGACCAGGCGCCGTTCGAACCTGGGTTTACCCTGGGTCAGGCATTGATGACGCCGACCCGGATTTATGTCAGCTCGGTGCTGGCACTCCATCGCGCCGGGCTGCTGAAGGCCGCCGCCCATATCACCGGCGGCGGCCTGCCCGGCAACCTGCCCCGCGTGCTGCCCGACAACATGGCGGCCGCGCTGACAGTGTCATGGCCCGTGCCGCCGGTGTTCGGTTGGCTCGCCAGCGCCGGCGGCATCGAGCCGTCCGAGATGCTGCGCGTGTTCAACTGCGGGGTTGGAATGGCGCTCGTCGTTACTGATCCGGATGCAGCGATCCGGTTGCTGGAAGCAGAAGGCGAAACCGTCAGCCGAATCGGCGTGATCCAGGCCGCCGACGGCCCCGCACGCGTGCTGATCGATCCGCCTTCTGGCTGGTTGGCGTGAAACGCTGCACCGCCATCCTGATCAGCGGCCGTGGTTCCAATATGGCGGCGCTGATCGCGGCGGCAGAAAGCGCTGCGTTTCCGGCCCGGATCGGCCTCGTACTGTCGAACCGCAGCGCCGCCGCCGGCCTCGACGCTGCTCGGTCGGCCGGCATTCGCGCGGAGGTGATCGACCATCGTAATTTCGGCCGCGACCGCGCCGCGCACGAAACCGCGATTGATGCCTTGTTGCAGTCAGCGGACGTCGAGATCGTCTGCCTCGCGGGCTACATGCGATTGTTGACTCCTGTCCTGGTGCAGGCGTGGCAGGGCCGGATGTTGAATGTCCATCCCAGTCTGCTGCCGGCTTTTCCCGGCTTGAACACCCATGCGCGTGCGCTGGAGGCCGGGGTGAAGCTGCACGGCTGCACGGTCCATGTGGTCACGCAGGAGATGGACGCCGGCCCGATCCTGGCCCAGGCCGCGGTACCGGTGCTTCCCGGTGATACGGAGGATGAACTGGCGCTGCGGGTCCTGCGGCAGGAGCACTCTATTTACCCTTCCGCCCTGGCAGCTTTCGCCGCTGACCTGTCGGGGGCACCGCCAGAGCCCGGGGCCTGTCTGGCCAATCCGTTGCCCTGGCGATCACCGGGGCCGTAGACGGGCCGCAAACCGGGCCGACGCGGCGGCGATCGCCGTCTGAACGGGATCGGGCCGAGGCGTGCCTGACGCGGCGGCGGTGCGATCCGGCTTCAGCCGAACAGCACCTGTTTCTCGGTAAGGGTCATGTATCCGATCTGCGTGCCGGTGAACGCCGTTGCATTTGAGAAGTTCCCAGCCACCGCTTCGGTTAGGTTGGTGATGTCGAGGGCAGGTATCTGGCTAGAGGTCAACGCCGTGATCTCCGTCGTTGTCAGCGCGAGCATTTCGGCGGACACCAGCCCTGCGATTCCCGCCGAGCTTATGGCGGCGAACTGTTTTGCAGATAAGCCCGAAACGTTAGCGGTTGTGAGCCCGGCAATCTCGTCCGATGTGAGGGCCGGGATCGCCGCGGACGTCAGCGCCACGAACTGCGGCTTTGAAAACGCGAGGACGCCCGCGCTGTTCAGTGCCGCCACCTGGGCGGAGCTGAGTGCGGCCAGAGCGGCGGTGGTGAGGCCAGTCATGGCGGCGGAGGTCAGCACATTGGCCTCGGCGGTCGTCAGCGCCTTGGCCTGGGCGGCTGTCAGCCCGGCGGTCTGGGTCGAAGTGAAGCCCACGATATCGGCGCCGAGTGCCACGATCTGCGC